>CACJAI010000041.1 GCA_902591315.1 uncultured Alphaproteobacteria bacterium | reverse complement strand
TTATTTCAAATTCAACCCCTTCAAAAGAAAAAAGAGCTTTATATTGTTTTGATATCGCATTTTTTGGTCGAGTGATTATCTCTTTTAAATCTTCTAAAGATAATTCATTTAGACTAGCGCTTACAGGAAGTCTTCCTACTAATTCAGGTATTAATCCAAATTTAATCAAATCGTCATTCTCAAGTTGTGAAGTCATTGGTTGATCTTGATTAATTGATTTATTAAAACCTATAGACTTTTTATTCACTCTATTTTTAATTATTTTATCAATTCCCTCAAAGGCGCCACCGCAAACAAACAATATATTTTTTGTATCAACTTGAAGGAACTCTTGTTGAGGATGTTTTCTTCCACCTTGAGGTGGCACACTGGCATTTGTTCCCTCAATAATTTTTAGTAAAGCTTGTTGAACTCCCTCACCAGACACGTCTCTTGTTATTGATGGATTTTCACTTTTTCTACCCACTTTATCAATCTCATCAATATATACGATACCCTTTTGAGCCAAAGCAACATCATAATCACATTGCTGAAGTAATCTTAAAATAATATTTTCTACATCTTCACCAACATATCCAGCCTCTGTTAACGTAGTAGCATCTGCAATTGTAAAAGGTACATTTAAAAATTTTGCTAGGGTTTGTGCTAAAAGAGTTTTACCACAACCTGTCGGTCCAATAAGTAATATGTTTGATTTAGATATTTCTATATCTTTTGAGGGGTTTTGTACTCTCTTATAGTGATTGTAAACAGATACAGATAATATTTTTTTTGCATGATCTTGACCAATTATATGATCATCAAGATAATTATAGATCTCACTTGGCTTTGGTATTTCAAATTTTTTCTTTGTGTCAATTTTATCATCCTCAACAAGTATATCCTTACATAAAACTACACACTCATTACAAATATAAACATTTGGTCCAGCAATTAATTTTTTAACCTCTTCTTGGCTTTTACCACAAAAAGAGCATGATATTTTTTTATCAGAATTATTAGCAGAGATTATTTTTTCATCAGACATTATTTCTCAATTCTAGTAGTTATAACTTTATCAATCAAACCAAATTTTTGTGCCTCTTCAGGGTCAAAGAACCTATCTCTTTCCATTGCCTTTTCAATTTCGCCAATACTAATTTTAGTATGCTTTTGATAGATTTCATTGAGTCTTTTTTTTGTTTTTAATATTTCTTCGGCATGAATTTTTATATCACTAGCTTGTCCTGAAAAACCACCAGAAGGTTGATGAATCATTATTTTAGAGTGAGGTAAAGCATATCTATTACCTTCTTTACCTGCAGCGAGTATTAATGAGCCTGCAGAGGCAGCTTGACCTATACAAACTGTGTGAACAGGGCATTTAATATACTGCATGGTGTCATACATTGCTAAACCCGCTGTAACTAGACCACCAGGTGAATTAATATAAAGATTAATAGGTTCTTCCGGATTTTCAGATTCCAAAAATAAAAGTTGAGCGCATATCAAAGAGGCAGTCTCATCGTTGATAGCACCTGTCAAAAAAATAATTCTTTCTCTGAGCAGTCTGGAGAAAATATCAAAAGATCTTTCCCCTTTGCCTGATTGTTCAATGACTATGGGTACTAGATTCATTATTTTGAGATCCTTTTTTCATTAACTGCTCTAAGCTTAACTTAGTTTCTTTGATTTTAAAAGTTTTCATAGACTCTTCAGCTATTTTATTCCTAAGAAGAGTGCCATAAGCTGTCTCTGCCGTTCTTTGATCAATTTTTTCACCGTAATACTTTTCGATATATTCTTGCAGTTCTTTCTGCTCGACTTTAACATTTAAATATTTTACCAATTCAGAGAATAAAACATCTTTTTGAATATTCTCACTTGTAAGTTTTTTTAAACTATCGATTCTTTCTTTGTGTTCATCTTTCATTTTGGATAAATCAATTTGATATTTTCTTTTTAGCTCGAGATTTACAACCTCCTCGTTGATATCTATCTTTTTCTTTTGTAAAAATACTTTAAGCA
>CACJAI010000040.1 GCA_902591315.1 uncultured Alphaproteobacteria bacterium | reverse complement strand
GTTCTTAACTTATTAGATGAAGGAAAGCTTCGAGTATGCGAAAAAAAAGAAAATGATTGGCATGTAAATCAATGGCTTAAAAAAGCAATTCTTTTAAGTTTTAGAATTCAAGATATGGAAATTATTACTGGCGGTCCGAGTGTAAAAGACGGGTCTACTTCATGGTGGGATAAAGTTCCCTCAAAATTCCAAGATTGGAAATCAGAAAATTTTCAATCAGCTGGTTTTAGAGCTGTCCCAAACTGTGTTGTAAGAAGGTCAGCATTTATTGCAAAAAGTGCAGTGCTTATGCCTTGCTTTGTTAATTTGGGTGCATATGTAGATGAAGGAACTATGGTTGATACTTGGGCTACTGTTGGATCTTGTGCTCAAGTTGGAAAAAACTGTCATATCTCAGGAGGTGCAGGTATAGGAGGAGTCTTAGAACCTTTGCAGGCAAATCCAGTTATAATAGAGGATAATTGTTTTATTGGTGCGAGGTCAGAAGTCGCCGAGGGTGTAATTATTGGAGAGGGATCAGTATTATCCATGGGGGTATTTATTGGTGCTTCAACAAAAATTTATAATCGTGAAACTAAAGAAATTTATATTGGGAAAGTTCCTCCATATTCTGTAGTCGTTCCGGGTAGTCTTCCAAGTTCTAAAGGAGATGCATCATTGTACTGTGTTGTGATTGTAAAAACGGTTGATGAAAAAACTCGTTCAAAAACCTCCGTTAATGAATTATTAAGAGATTAAAATGTTAGACACAATAGAGCTATCAAAAAAATTAATATCTTTTGACTCTGTTACACCAGCAAAACAAGATATTTTTGATTTCTTAATTGAAATATTTGAAGAAAATGGTTTTACAACAAAACAACTAAACTTTGATGGAGATGGGAGTTACGAAGTAATTAATATCATGGCTACGTATGGTCCAATTAATACAAATGGAAAACATTTTAATTTTTTATGTCATGTTGATGTAGTGCCCCCTGGTAACTTAGAGGATTGGGACACACCACCTTTTGAACCAACGATTAAAGATGGGTATCTTTATGGTCGTGGATCAGAGGATATGAAAGGGTGTACGGCAGCTAGCATGGTAAGTGTCTTTAAATTCATTAAAGAAAATAAAGATTTTAATGGCACAATAAGTTTTATCATAACTGGAGATGAAGAAGCAGACTCCGTAAATGGTGTAAAGAAAGTAGTAAAATGGTTGAAAGAAAATAGTATAAGAATAGACGGGTCGATAGCTACTGAGTCATCCTCTGAGAAAATAATCGGTGATCAGATCAAAGTTGGAAGAAAAGGAGCTGTAGATGTTCAAGTTGAAATTATTGGTAAGCAAGGGCATGCTGCGTATCCTCAACTAGCTCAAAACCCCTTACATTGTTTGTCTAAAGTTATCTCTTTTTTTGATAATCAAAAACTTGATGATGGTGCAGAATACTTTGAACCATCTACTCTTCAATTTACTCAGGTCAATTTAAATAATAAGGCAAAAAATGTAATCCCTGAAAAATTGATAACTGTAGGCGATATGCGCTTTAATGACAACTGGGATCAAGAAAAAATTCAGAACTATTTTGATGAACACTTGACTAAGATTTGCTCTGAAAATAATTGTACGTATAAATTGAAATTAACTTTTAGAGGTATGCCTTTCCAATCTTTCGATAATCCATTTACAAAACATTGTATTAAAGCAATAAAAGATGTTACGGGATTAGAAGCTAGCCAAGATACTGGAGGTGGAACGTCAGATGCTAGATTTATGCAAGAGGTCTGCCCTGTCTTCGAATTTGGAACGATTAACAAAACTCTGCACAAAGTTAATGAGTGTGTTTCTATAGAAGATCTCAAAACTACTGAACAAATTTACTATAAAACTTTAGAAAACTTTTTTGATAATTGAAAGAAGGAGATTTAATTCCTGATATCACTTTAAGATCTGTTTCGGCAGACGGTACTAAGAATTTCGGATTACATGATAACTTAAAATTAAAAAGGACAATGATAATCTGTGTACCGGGAGCATTTACTTCGACATGTCACATTCAACATCTTCCTCCCTTTATTAAAGGGGCCAAAAAGTTAATGTTTGAAAAGCAAATTGATCAGATTTGTTGTATGACAACTAACGATCCTTATGTACTGGATTTGTGGAGAAAAGACTTTGGTAAATCAGAAATTTTATTTTTATCAGATGGAAATAATGAATTTTTAAAATCTTCTCAATTAATAAGAAATCATGAAAAAAGCTTTATGGGACAAAGACT
>CACJAI010000039.1 GCA_902591315.1 uncultured Alphaproteobacteria bacterium | reverse complement strand
TTATTTTAGGCTGGTTTGTTTTTAAACAGTTACCAACATTATATAATTATATAGGGATACTAATAGTCATATCGGCTGGAGTAATACTTTTTTATTTTGATAAAAGTCCAAAAAATAATTAATGCATTGATTTCTTGTACAATTTTATTTGTATTTTCATATCTAATTTTTATTTTTCCGTTTGATATTTTGTCAACTTGGCTAGGTAAGCCAACTTCATTATTTGAAGCCCTGTTGGGCACTACTATAGTTTTTGGAATTTGTTTATATTATTTTAGATCAAAAAGTACTAATAAAATTATCAAGTTTTTTGTTTATGAGGGAATAGGAGTTGGAACAGTATCTTTTTTTATTATTTTACCTCTTATATTAATTAGCTATGTACAAATATTAATTGATTTTCATTTAGCACTTCTGTTTTTTACTTTTCAAATACCTACAATTATTTATGGATATGTAAATTCAAAAAAACTTAAAATTAAAAAACTATCTATCGAATCGAAATATATTAGTAAAAGTATTAAATTTATTTTTATCAGTGATGTTCACATTGGTTCAAATGATCCATTTTCTCTAAAGAAATTAGTTTCTAAAATTGGTGAATTAGATTTTAGTTTCTTAGTAATTGGTGGTGACTTAATTGATAGTAGTGCATTTAAAATTTCCGACCTTCACGAATTTAAGAAAATAAATAAACCTATTTTTTTTGTAACAGGAAATCACGAATATTATGTTCAAAATTTTAAAAAACATCTTGATGAATTATATACAGTTGGAATAAAAACCTTAGATAATGAGTCAATACAATTGGATGAAATAAATTTAATCGGCCTCTCTGATAACATTTCTAATAAATCTAAAATGGAATACTTAGATAAACTCTCTAAAGAAAACTTATTCAACCTTTTGATAGTTCATAAACCATCAATTTGGAAAAAAGCCGCATATAAAGCAAATTTAATGCTTTCGGGTCATACACACAATGGTCAAATTTTTCCATTTAATTTACTAGTAAAACTTCAATTTCCACAAAATTACGGTCTTTACAAAAATAATAACAACCATTTGTACGTTAGCTCAGGATCAGCCACTTGGGGTCCAAAAATGAGAATAGGATCTAATAACGAAATTATTCTTTTCGAATTAAATTAGTACAAATTTCCTTATTGGATAATATTTAACATTATGTATGCTTTTTTTATGAGAATAATACTCACTTATTTTTTATTAATAGGAACTTTATTTGCTGATGAGCATATTTTAGAGCAAGAAAATTTTGATGCTTGGCAATTTACTTGTGTTGAGGAGCAAACACAAAAAATCTGTGAATTAAGAGAACTAGTATTTGATCCAAATACAGAGGAGGTTGTGAGCTATTTGTCAATTACTATAAATCCTGAAAATTTAACACAAATGCAAATAGCTTTTCCACATGCTGTAAATCTAAAGAGCCCAGTTTCTTTACAAATTGATGAAAAGGATCCTTTGGAATTAGATTATGCATACTGTAACCAAAGTGCCTGTTTTGTTGCAGAAATAATTGGAGAAAATTTTGTTAATTTTTTCAAAGCTGGAAATCAAGTTAATCTAAAAATATTATTATTAGATAACAGACAGGCGACTATTACGTATTCATTATCTGGTTTTACGGCTGGTTATAATAAATTGTCTTCTGCACTGATTAAATAGTTTTATTAAACTTAATTTTATTTTTAATTAATAAAAGACAAATTAAAGAGGGAACTACCATTAAAGCCGTAATGATGAAAAATAATCCCCAGTTACCACCTAACCCATCAACCAATGCTCCAGAAGAAGAAGCTAGTAAAGTTCTTCCTGCTGTTCCAACAGAGGCTAATAAAGCATATTGAGTAGCAGTAAAGCTACGATCAACTAAAAGAGATATGAATGCAACAAATGCCACTGTTGCAAATGCTGCTGCTAAGTCATCTAATATTACCGCAAAAGCAAAAAGAGTTTTCGATGGTCCTACCCAAGCTAATACTGAAAATAAAATATTTGTACCGGCCATTGCAATACCTGCCACAATTAATGTTTTAAAAATACCAGATCTCATTGCTATAGCTCCACCTATAAGCGTAAATACAATAGTTGTAATCCAGCCTAATGCTTTTGAAAATATTGCTATATCGCCCTTAGAAAAACCAATTTCCTTATAAAATACTAGACTCATTCTTCCAAGAAATGCCTCGCCAATTTTGAATAAAAAAACAAATGCAAGAATTGAAATACCAATTTTAACTCCATTAATACTAAAGAAACTATTTAAGGGGTTTGCTACAACATTAT
>CACJAI010000038.1 GCA_902591315.1 uncultured Alphaproteobacteria bacterium | reverse complement strand
CTATAGTCGATAGTCTTGAAGACAATAAGGCTGAAAATATCTCAGTTATTTCTCTCAAAGGAAAGGCAGAATTTGCTGAGTTCATGATCGTTGCATCCGGGCGATCAAATAAGCATGTAGACTCGGTTTCAGATAAGGTTTACCGATACCTTAAGAAAAATAAACTTTATTGTAATAAACCAGAGGGAAAGCCCCTTTGCGACTGGACGGTCATTGATGCTGGACATGTTTTAGTGCATATTTTTAGAAATGAAGTCAGAGAAATATACGATTTGGAAAAACTATGGTCTGAAGACTTTAACACTATCAATACTGCCTCTTAAAAAATCAAATATGCTAAAAATATTTTATATTTTAATTTTAATCTTTAATGCGAATGTTAGTTTTTCTGACACTAAAGAAACCTATAAACAATTAAGTATTTTCAACGAAGTTTATAACCGAGTAAAAAATCAATATGTTGAAGAGGTAACTGACAAAGAGTTAATAGAAAAAGCTTTAAATGGAATGCTACAGGCTCTTGATCCTCATTCAAGTTTTATGAGTGAAGAAATTTATAAAGAAATGCAGATGGACACGTCAGGTTCTTTTGGTGGATTAGGGATCGAAATCACAACAGATAAAGGGTTCATAAAAGTGGTTTCTCCAATTGACGATACCCCTGCCTATAAAGCTGGAATTTTAGCTGGAGATTACATAACGCATTTAGATGGCACATCAGTAGTTGATATGACTTTAAAAGAAGCAATTGATATTATGAAAGGTGAACCAGGGACCACTATAACTCTAACAATTTTTAGATCTTCCGAAGATCCATTCGATGTCGATATTAAAAGAGATATAATTAAAGTTGCATCTGTTAAACATCGTCTAATAAACGATGTAGGATACATAAGAATAATTCAATTTAATGAGCAAACAACAACAGGATTAAAAAAAAGTATAAAAGAGCTTGAAGACAGTAATGATGCTCCAATTGGTTATGTTCTGGATTTAAGAAATAATCCAGGGGGATTATTAAATGAGTCTGTATCAGTTACAGATATGTTCCTTGATAAAGGAGAAATAGTTTCAATCAGAGGAAGAGAAAAGAAAGATGTTCAAGTTTACTCTGCTAAAAAAGGAGATCTAATAAATGGAAAACCATTGATTATATTAATCAATGAGGGTTCTGCTTCTGCGTCTGAAATTGTTGCTGGAGCATTACAAGATCATGATAGAGCAGTAATTATGGGTATAAAGTCATTTGGAAAAGGTTCTGTGCAAACCATTATACCTATTGACAGCGGTGCAATCAGACTCACCATCGCAAAGTATTACACACCAAGTGGCGATTCAATACAAGCAGTTGGTATTGAGCCGGATGTTGTTGTGCCTAGAGCTGAACTAAATGTGATTGATAATAACTTTACGTTTAGAGAGTCAGATTATCGTGAAGCTTTAGATAATGAGACAAATGAAGAAAGTGAGGAGGAAGAGTCAACTGATGATATTCTTGGAAGAGATTATCAGCTATCTCGTGCCATTGATGCAGTCAAAACCATAGCTGTATTAAATTAATGAAAATAAACCCCAAAAATTATCGACCAAATGTTGGTATGATGATTATTAATCAAAATAAAGAAATATTTGTTGGAAAAAGAATAGACCACCCTTCAGAATTTTGGCAAATGCCACAAGGTGGGATTGATCCCAAAGAAACATCTGAAGTGGCAGCTTTAAGAGAAATGGAGGAAGAGGTTGGTATAAAAAAAAATAAAGTTAAATTAATCTCACAGAGCAAAGACTGGTATTACTATTCTTTACCTAAAGACTTATCAAAAACTCTTTGGAAAGGTAAATACAAAGGTCAGCGTCAAAAATGGTTTTTGTATGAATTTAAAGGCAGTGAGAAAGATATAAATATTGAAACATCTCACCCTGAATTTTCTGATTATAAATGGGTTAAACCAGATTTTTTAGTTCCCAACATAGTGCCTTTTAAAAAAGCAATTTACGAAAAATTGTTAAAAGAATTTAAAGATTATTTATAAGGTGGATTATTTACCACTTGTTCAAATGTACCCAGAGCAGTTTCATTACCCTCTAGTTCTTGATAGGTTTTAGATTGTTGGTAGTTAGAGCTATTAACATCAGACAATGGCTCTATTTGATCAACTAAGACCTCACAAACCTTTTCTTTTAGCATAACCAAACCACCTGACACAAAGAAACTCTCATCGACTTTGTTTGAAGACATAATTGCCATTTGACCAGGTCGCAAAGAACTGATGAACGGAGAATGATTAGGCATTGCAGCAAAATCACCCTCTGCTCCTGGCAAAACTGCCATTTCAACTTCTTTTTCAAAAATCACTTTTTGAGGGGATACGACCTTCAAATTAATCATAACTACTTCGTTGCTTCCTCAGCCATCTTTTTTGCTTTTTCTAGTGCTTCTTCAATTGTTCCAACCAAATAAAAAGCCGCTTCA
>CACJAI010000037.1 GCA_902591315.1 uncultured Alphaproteobacteria bacterium | reverse complement strand
ATAAAGGAATTAAAAAATCTATAAAAAATCTAAAACTATTAGTTCCATCTAATTTAGCCGCTTCTAATAATTCATCAGGAATTGATTTATAAAATTGTCTAAAAAAGAAGGTTGCTATTGCAGAGGCAGAGATAGGTAGAATTAAGCCAGCAAATGTATTTACAAGATTTAATTTTGACATAACTATGTATGAGGGCATTATTCTAAGCTCCAAAGGAACTAATAAAGTAATAAAAATTAACCAAAATATAAAAGTCGCATATTTGACTTTAAAATAAACTAAACCGTATGCGGCCATAAGTGATGTAATTACAGATAAAGTCGCTATACCTGTTGCCATAACAAAACTATTAAAAAACATTTTAAGAGCTGTTATTTCATTAAAAAAACCAGATTGTTTAAATAAAACCCTAGAGTAATTATCAATAAAATTATCTCCTAAAAAAAATTGTAAACCGTTGGTATTTATAAAAAGGCTTGAATGTGTTGAGCTTGCAAAAATTATCCATATTGGAACAACCATAATAAGTAAACCAATTGAAAGAATAAAATGATTAATAGTTGAAGATATATATTTAGTCATTAATTGTAGTGAATTTTACCCTCTATGTATCTGAATTGAAAAATTGTAATAACAAGAACTATTATCATCATCATGATTGATTGGGCACCAGCACTTCCAAGATCTAAACCTTTGAAGCCATCAATGTAGGCTTTATAAACAAGAGTTTTAGTTTCGCTACCAGGAGCTCCAATAGTAGTTGTATCTATAATTCCAAATGTATCAAAGAAGGCATAAGTTATATTAATAATAATTAAGAAAAAAGTAGTCGGCATTAATAAAGGGAAAGTAATTGTCCAAAATCTTCGAATGTTGCTTTTACAATCAATAATAGAAGCTTCAATAACTGTTTTTTGAATAGCCTGAAGTCCTGCTAAAAAGAAAATAAAATTTGCACTTATTTGTTTCCAGGAACCAGCTATAATTACATAAATATATGCATCAAATACATTTTCATACCAATTAAAACCCCATAAATTATTGAATAAATGATGAAGTAAACCATATCTTTCACTGAAAAAATAATTAGCCATAACACCAACGACAGCCGGTGCAATAGCATAAGGCCAAATTAATAGTGTTTTATATGCACTTTTTCCATGCATGACTTTATTAGCTTGCACGGCAAGCAATAAACCAATTGAACCTGTGATAAGAGTAATTACGAAACTATAGATAATTGTAAACTTGAAAGCAGTAAAATAAGAGGGGTCAGAAAAAATAAATAAAAAATTATCAAAGCCAGCAAACTGAGAACCAAATCCAAAAGCATCTTGCATAGTAAAGGCATCTTTAAACGTTTGAATAATTGGCCAATATAAAAAAATTAATAAGATTAATAGCTGAGGAGCTAAGAAAAAATATTGAGAATAATTTGATTTAAATTGAACTTTTTTCATTAAGTTAAAAGGAGGATATTATAAATACCCTCCTTTTTAAAATAATATTAATTATAGGGTTTTAGCAAACTGTTTTAATAGTTTTGCTGCACCCTTATCCATATTGCTTAGAGCTTTTTCAACAGTGATATCACCATTAAGCATTGGCTCAACATTTTCGTATATTACTTCACGAATTTGAGGCCAGTTACCTGCTCTATATCCACCAGGGATAGTTGAACCTTCAAGACCTAATTGATCACCAACAGCTTTATGATAAGGAGAAGCTCTATAAAAATTTATAGTTTCAGCTAATTCGATACCACCTTTTGTTACAGCAGCATAACCTGTCATGTTATGATAGTATAAATCCATTTCTGGTGAACCCATAAATTCAATAAATTTTGCAAGTCCTTTATACTCTTCTTCTGTATGACCGTTTAAAATCCAATTAGCAGCACCACCAATAAATGTTGGATATTCTTTACCGCCTGTTACTGAGTCCCAATATGGTATTGGGTTAGTTGTAAAGTTTGGAAGTACACCTTTCATACCTCCAAAAGATGCAGCAGATCCAAACCAAAATGCAGCCTCACCGTTAGTAAATGGTGCTTGGTTATCTCCCCATGCTCTTCCCTTGTAGCCATAGTAACCCTTTTCATACCATTCTTTAACTTTAGTCCAGTGATAAACAAAAGCTTCTGTATCCGCAAAAAGTGTTTTTGTAGGAACAGCATCATAGCCATTATTGCCATCTGTCATCAATAAATTATGCCTTGAGAAGAAATTTTCAGTCCAAATCCAAGGACTGTGACTTTGAAGAAGAGGAATATATCCGGCATCGAGTATCTTTTGAGCCATACCTTCAAATTCTTCGTAAGTTTTTGGAACCTCTTCAATGCCAACTTCATTTAAGATATCCATATTGGCATACATGAGACATGTAGAACTATTAAATGGAACACCGATCATTTTTCCATCACCATCAGCATAAAAGTTTTTTATACCAGGAATGTAGTTATCAGCATCAACATCAAT
>CACJAI010000036.1 GCA_902591315.1 uncultured Alphaproteobacteria bacterium | reverse complement strand
GATTTTACAAATATTGAAAATATAATTAGTGATGCTCGTAATGGTAAAATGTACATTCTAGTTGATAGCGAGGATAGAGAGAATGAGGGTGATTTAATTATACCTGCATCTCTTTGTAAGCCAGAACACATAAATTTTATGGCGACTTATGGAAGAGGTTTAATTTGTTTATCTATCTCTGAGACGAGAGCAAAAGAGTTAAAGCTTCCATTGATGAATCCTGATAACTGGAAAAAAAAGACTACGGCATTTACTGTCTCAATAGAGTCGAGTACTAATATAACCACAGGTATTTCTGCATTTGATAGAGCAGAAACAGTAAAAGCTGCTATAAATCCAAATTTTAAATCGGGTGATATTGTTAGCCCCGGTCATGTATTTCCATTAATTGCATGGGATGGTGGAGTTTTAACAAGAGCAGGGCATACGGAGGCTGCTGTAGATATTTCAAGATTAGCTGGATTAAATGACTCTGCAGTAATTTGTGAGATTATGAATGATGACGGTACTATGGCTAGGGTTCCAGACCTGATAACCTACGCAAAAAAACACTCTATTAATATAGGGACAATTCAAGATCTTATCGCATATAGAATTAAAAACGATTTACTCATTAAAAAAATTCCTGAAAAGCAACATCAGATTAAAAATATTTATTCAGATATTTTTGAATTTAATGTTTTTGAGAACACTATTGATGGATTACATCATGCAACATTACACCTAGGAGATTTATCCAAACAAGATAGCGTAATGACAAGAGTTCATCCAGTTCAAGGTTTCGATGACATAATTATGAATTTTAATAATCCTAAAACAAAAGACTTACATGCCTCAATTGAAAAAATAAAATCTCATGGATCTGGAATTATAGTTCTAATTAATAACCCTATATTAGGCGATCTAGGAAAGTTATCAAATGATGAAAAGGTAAAATATTATGGCCTAGGAGCCCAAATTCTTAAAAATTTCTCTATAAATAATATTTCTGTATTATCTAATACACTAGGTGATGATCTAAACCTTGGTATTTATGGATTAAGAGTAAACAAAATAGAGAGTCTATGAAAAAATTAAAAATTAAAATAGTAGTTGCTGATTATTATAAAGAAATAACAAATCCACTGACACAATCCTGTATTGAGATTTTAGAACAGAGTAAACTTAAATATGAAATTTTAACTGTTCCTGGTGTTTATGAGATTCCTCAAATGATAAAATGGAAAATTAAACCAAATAACTTCAATTTATTTATTGCCCTAGGTTGTGTTATCAAAGGCGAAACATATCATTTTGAAGTTATATCTGACTCTGTTGGAAAAGCACTTTTAGATATCGTAAATCTAAATAAAAATACACTCATATCACATAAGGTTCTGATAAATCAAAAGATACATTGAAAGCATTGTTACCTGTTTCTTGATTAAAGAATTTTAGGTCTTCAGTGTAAGCAGCAAATAGAACTAATGCGCCCAATCCAGCCGATCCAATAGCGTAGCCTTTGGTAACAGCTTTTGTAGTATTTCCTACTGCATCTAAAGCATCTGTTCTTTCTCTAACTCTCTTATTCAGACCTGACATCTCAGCAATACCGCCTGCATTATCTGTAACGGGTCCGTATGCGTCTAAAGCGACTACCATTCCGGCAAGAGCCAACATCGATGTCACTGCGATTGCGATACCAAAGAGTCCAGCAGTTGAAAAAGTTAGGCCTATTCCAGCACAGATAATTAGAACAGGTATAGCTGTGGATTCCATCCCCATAGCAAGTCCTTGAATAATATTAGTAGCGTGACCAGTTTGGGACGCTTCAGCAACACTTTTTACCGGTCTATACTCAGTACTCGTGTAATATTCTGTGATAAAAACAAGTGCCAAAGTAATTACTAATCCGTAAACCGCACAAAGGAATAAATCCATTCCATTGTACCATTTATTTCCTAATTGGAAAAATTGATCAAAGCCAATTGAATATTGAGTTATAAGTGCAAATAAAATTACTGAAATAAATAATGTCATGAAAAACCCTTTGTACAATGCTCCCATAATTGAAGATTTAGGAGTAGAGATTGATACAAACTTTGAACCGATAATAGATGCTAATATACTAGAGCCTGCGATTAATAGTGGATAAATGGTTAATTCGCTAACAGTTCCTTGAAAGATAATAGCTAAAACCATTGTTGCTACAATTGAAACAACATAAGTTTCAAATAAGTCTGCTGCCATGCCTGCACAGTCTCCAACATTATCTCCTACGTTATCTGCTATCACAGCTGGATTTCTTGGGTCATCCTCAGGAATATTTTTTTCTACTTTCCCAACTAGATCAGCTCCAACGTCTGCACCTTTTGTAAAAATTCCTCCACCCAGTCTTGCAAAGATGGAAATTAATGAAGATCCAAAACCAAGAGCTACTAACGGTTCTATAAGCTCTCTTCCTGTTCTTTCAAATCCAAAATAAAGTATCATAAAATACCCTGCTATACCTGCTAGAGCCAGACCAACAACCAATAATCCTGTGACTGCTCCGGCGTTGAAAGCAACATAAAGACCTTTTTTTAAAGAGGAACTTGCAGCTTGAGCTGTTATAACAT
>CACJAI010000035.1 GCA_902591315.1 uncultured Alphaproteobacteria bacterium | reverse complement strand
GATATAGGTGCAAATATGGGATACTATTCTATTATGTCATCTGATTATGGTTTTGATAAAATATATTCTTTTGAACCAATCCCTAAAATGATCAATAGAATTCAAAAAAATGTTGAAATAAACAATTTAAAAAAATTGATTAAAATAATTCCATTTGCGTTAGGTGAACAAAATAAAGAGGTTTCCCTGTATCAAGAACCAACAAATTATGGTGGCTCATCACTATTTCAAGCATCACAAAGGACTACTGAAATTAAAGTTAAAATGATCACCCTCAATGATTTTATATTCAATAACTCAATCGAGATAATTGATGCATTAAAAATTGATGTTGAGGGATATGAAGATAGAGTTTTGATGCCCTTTTTTAGAAATTGTCCAACCAGATTATTACCTAAATTAATTATTATTGAGCACTCCAGTTTAAATGAATGGAAAGAGAATATATTCGATTGGATGATTAATAACAACTATACACTAATACATAAAAGTAGAGGAAATTCAGTATTCGAATATAATTAAATTATAGTTACTATATTAAAATATATTTAAATATTATTTTTTATACTTCAGATATTGATAAAAAAAACTATTTTATAATTGTGAAAGATAAATTTAACAGAATAGAGCGTTTACCTCCTTATATTTTTGGAGAGATAAATAAACTCAAAGCGAAACTTAGAAAAAATGGAAAAGATATAATCGATTTTGGCATGGGTAATCCAGATATGCCTACACCAAAGCACATAAGAGACAAACTAAAAGAGGTTTCGGATAAACCTGGAACCGGAAGATATTCAGTTAGTAGGGGAATACCTGGGCTAAGAAAAGCTCAAGCAAAGTATTACCAAAAGAGATTTGGTGTAAAATTAAATCCTGATAGTGAAGTTATTGTAACTTTGGGCTCAAAAGAAGGCTTGGCTAACTTAGCTCAAGCTATTTCAACACCAGGTGATATAATAATCTCTCCCAACCCCTCATATCCTATACATCCATATGGATTTATTATAGCAGGCGCCTCTTTGAGACATTTACAGACTATGAAAGATGGAGTTTTTGATCCTGAAACTTATCTTGAAAGATTAGATCGATCTATAAGAAGTAGCACTCCATCTCCAGTGGCTCTAATAGTATCATTTCCATCTAATCCTACAGCTCAAGTAGTTGACTTAAATTTTTACAAAGAAATAGTTAAGATGGCATTAAAGTATAATGTTTATGTTCTTTCAGATCTTGCATATGCAGAGATATATTTTGATAAGAAACCACCTCCATCAATTCTCCAAGTAAATAAGGCTAAAGAAATTGCAGTTGAATTTACCTCTATGTCAAAAACCTATGCTATGGCTGGTTGGAGAATAGGTTTTGCTGTTGGAAATAAAAAACTAATTGAAGCTCTTACAAAAATTAAATCTTACTTAGACTATGGTGCTTATACTCCAGTCCAAGTAGCAGCAGCAACAGCACTTAATGGTCCTCAAACTTGTGTCTCAAGCATTCGAGCTACTTATGAGAGTAGGCGAAATGTTTTAGTTGAGTCTATGTCCAGATCTGGCTGGGATATACCTAGTCCTGCGGCCAGTATGTTTGCATGGGCACCAATCCCTAAAAAGTACCAAAATAAAGGTTCTTTAAAATTTGCTAAAGATCTAATGGTTAAAGCAGATGTAGCTGTTTCTCCTGGTATTGCTTTTGGTGAATATGGCGAAGGTTTTGTTCGAATAGGATTAGTTGAAAACGAGCAAAGAATTCGTCAAGCAGCTAAAAATGTGCGTAATCTAAACCTTTAGTTTGATAATTACTCATATTTTAAATTAAATAAAATATTGCTTATATTCTTGATAATTATATAAAACCAAGCTTAAGATGATTAACACAAAAAAAATAGGCTCTGTTCTTAAAAACATCAATAATATTGATAAGTTAAGCATTTCAGATGTAATTAATTGTAATCAAGGGCAATTAATTGCTGTTAAAGTAATTTCAGTCAATCCAAATTATAATAAATTGGAGTTAGTATCTGGCAGAATTACTGAATTAACTGAAGGAGATGTTATTGTTGGTGCTCTAGGTAATAGAATAGCTTCCTCAGGAATGACAGGTTCTGTGCCAACAGAATTAAATAAACATGACAAAATTCATATTTTAAATTTAGGAGGAGTTATCGGTAATTGTAAAGATTTTAATATTCTTCTGGGACCAGCTACAGAATGTGAAGTCCTTGGATCGGTTGTAGATTATAGTAACAAACAATTGAATCTAGTTGATTATTCAAAAATTAAAGAAATGAAAATTAAAAATAAAGTACCATCTATTGCAGTCATCGGAACAGGTATTGACTCTGGTAAAACTACTGTCACATCCTTTATTATCAAAACACTTAGTAATTATTTTAAGAAAATTAATGCATGTAAACTAGCAGGCACCGCTTCACAAAAAGATTTATATTCTTATGAGGATAATGGTGCTTATAAGACATCAGATTTTGTAGATTATGGTCTGCCTAGTACCTGTATGAACGATAAAAAAACCATACAAAGTTGTTCAGCATCAATTATAAGCAATATGTCTGAGGACGCTGAGATAATTCTAATGGAATTAGGTGATGGTTATCATGGCGATTATGGAACTAAAGAAATAATTCAAAATACAGATATTACAGAGTCGATTGAAGTAATTGTAATTTGTGCTTATGACGTATCAGGAGCAGTAAATATTATAGAAAATTTGAAATCAAATAATTTAGATAGCAAATTACTGATAATAAGTGGTCCGGTAACTAATAATGTATCTGCTTATAAGCAATCAATTGATAAGTTTTCTATACCTAATTCAGACTTTTTAAATATTTATAATTCAACTAATCATGTCAATGTTTTTGCTAAGATAATTAATAGGATTAATAATGATTAAAGTTGGCATAATTGGAGCAAATGGTTATTTAGGTGTTGAATTAATAAGAATTCTCTCTGTACATCCAGAAGTAACATTATCAAAAATCTTTCAAAGAGAAATGGAAATAGATGAGGAATTTCCACATTTACAGTCATTAAATCTGAGAGATTTACAGACATCTAATCTTGATGAATTTAAAAATCTCGATTGTGTTTTTTTATCATTGCCTCATGGTTCAGCACATGAATATGTCAAAGAATTATTATCAAAAGTTAAAATCATAGACCTTAGTTCTGATTTTAGAATTTCTAATCAAGAGGATTATAAAAAATATTACAAAACTAATTTTGATGCTGACATTCAAAGCAAGTTTCAATATGGATTTATTGAAAATTCAATTGATGACATAAAAAAATCTTCTAACATATCCAATCCTGGTTGTTTTGCACTAACGGCTCA
>CACJAI010000034.1 GCA_902591315.1 uncultured Alphaproteobacteria bacterium | reverse complement strand
CTGGGTTTTGATCAATTATATTTTTTATTTCTTCAATAAAAATAGGATTATTATCACCTGACTCTATTCTGATGCTGAAAACATCACTGCCAACCTCTCTTTTAATTAAAACTTCTCTGTCAGAGTCTATAAAATCAAAGTATTCATTAAGCTGATTAGTTGTTAAGTTTGATTTTACCTCAAAGTTCAATCCACCTTTAAAATCAATTCCTAAATTTAATCCTTTAAAAAAAATAATTATAATTGTTAGAATTATAAGAGCTAGGGATACTAAATAAGATTTATTTTTAAAAGAGTAAAAATTAATCATCTTTGAAGTCCAAGGTATTTTATTGATGTTATATTAATAAATAATTTTAGTATTATGTAAGTAACTATTAGAGAGGATATAATTCCAATAATTAATGAAATTGAGAAACCTCTAATAGGCCCAAAACCAAAAGCAAATAAAAAAACAGCAGCAAATAATGTTGTTAGATTAGAGTCAAGAATAGTTACATAAGCAGAATTGAAACCATGATTTTTAGGGTCTTCAATATTAAGTTTGAAATTTTCTCGAATTCTTTCAAATATTAAAACATTTGCATCCACACACATTCCTATTGTAAGAACTATCCCAATCACACCAGGTAAAGTTAAGGTTGTGTTTAATAAAGACATCATTGCAAATAGTAAAGATAAACAGCTAATGATAGTAATAACTGTGAAAAATCCTGAAATTTTATAATAAATAATCATAAAAAGAGTAATAGCTGTGAGTGCTATTATTGAAGCTATAACTCCTTTCTCCACGCCCTCTTGTCCAAGAGTTGGGCCTATTTGTTTTTCTTGGATTATCTTTATTTGAGTTGGTAAAGATCCAGACTTTAAAATAATTGCTAGATTATTAGCAGTTTCATTTGTAAAACCTCCAGATATTTGACCACTACCTCCAGTTATTGACTCTCTTATAACGGGAGCAGTTATTAAAGATCCATCAAGAACTATAGCAAATCTTGAGCCCACATTTTCAGAAGTCATTTTCGCAAATAAATCTGAACCCTCTTTATTGAAAGAAAAAGCAACGACTGGTTCATTTTGATTATATTGAAGTGAAGCATCTTGAATAAAGTCACCGGTAATATTTGGAATTTCTTGAACTCTTACTTGTTCACCTGTTTCCTCATTTGTAAAAGTCTTGGATCCAACTATATTATTTTTTTCTAAGTGTAGTGTTAATTTAGCTGTTTTAGAAATTACTTCTTTGACGTTACTGTCCAAATCGCCAGGTATCTCTAATAATATTTTATTCAATCCAACTTTTTGTATAGATAGTTCTTTATTTCCAAGAAAATCAACTCTAGACCTCACAATTTCAACAGCATTTAAAGTCATATCTGACAATGACTTATTAAAACTTTGTTTAGAAAAAGTGTAACTATTTTTCTCATCTGATTTCTCTTTAATTTCTAAGCCTAAATTTTGTATAACAATATTTGTTAGAGCATTTAAATTTTGGTTTTTAGGTATAACAATATGACTGTTATTTATATTTGATGAAATAGAATAAGTATTTTCGATATACTGAGATGTTTTAACTAAAAGATTATTACGATATTCTTCTTCATTTAATTCAAGAAGATATGAAAAACCACCCTGTATATCTAATCCAAAATTGATTTTATTATTAGATGTTTCACTTTCAAAATTAGGTTTAATAAATATGTAAGTTCCTATTAACAGTAATAAAGATACCCATAATCTCCACTGTTTAAAAATAATCATTATCTAAATTTAGTTATTAAGCTATTTAGCTGCTATATCAGCTATCATACCCTTAGCTACTTTGACTTGTACATTATCCGCTATTTCTACAGACAGAGTACCATCATCATTTACATAATGAATGTTGCCTATAATTCCACCTTGGGTTACAACTCGATCACCTTTTTTTAAATTTGCGATCATATTTTTGTGATCTTTTAATTTCTTTTGTTGGGGCCTTATGAGTAAAAAGTAGAAAACGACAAAAATTAATATAAGTGGTAGAATTCCTGCAAGTTGTTCCATGATATAAATCCTTTAAATTAATAAAATAAGCACTAAAATCTCACAATCATCAATGAAGTCAACATAAAATTGAAAAATAAACATTTACTCTGCTGGAATAGATCAAAAAATTCTTTAGATAAAATACCTTTCAATAAAGTCCTTGATTTAAAGCTTTTGTATGGTGTTGATCAACAAATAAAAAAAATAGATGAAAATACAAAAAACTTTTTAGAGGGTTTAGCTTTTAATCATGGTCTTTTATGGGGTGTACGAGGAAGTGGCAAAAGCAGTATTATAAGAGGTATATTAAAAAATTATGCATATAAATATGATAAATTTGAAACATTAGAAATTAATAGTGAAGATTTATCAGATTTACCAAATATTTTTTTAAATTATAAGTTCAATAAAAAAATCATAATATTTATTGACGATCTATCATTCGAACAAAATGACAGAAGATATATTCAGTTTAAATCTTTTTTAGAGGGATCTTTTTACAACTCAAACTATGAATTTCTAATATATGTTACAAGTAACAGAAGACATTTAATGAAGAGAGATATGCTAGATAATGAAAGATCATCCGCAATATCTCAAGATGAAGGGATTGAAGAAAAATTATCTTTATCTGATCGATTTGGATTATGGATTAGTTTTCATAACTTAAGTAAGAAAGACTTTATCTTAATAATTAAAAATTATTGTAAATTTTATAAAGTAGAATTTGATAATGAGATTGAAAATAGTGCACTCAAATGGATCTTTTCAAGAGGAAATAGAACAGGCAGGTCTGCTTATCAATTTTTTAAATATTATTGTTCTAGTAAGAATATAATTATTTAGAGATTTTATCTAAATTCCCCATATACGGTTTCAGGACCTGTGGAATACTAATACTTCCATCCTCATTTTGATAGTTTTCCAAAATTGCTATTAATGTCCTCCCCACTGCTAGACCAGATCCGTTTAAAGTGTGAACAAATTTATTTTGATCTGAATCTTTATAACGAGCATTCATTCTCCTTGCTTGAAAAGAATTACAATTACTACAAGAAGATATTTCTCTATATTTTCCCTCACCAGGTAACCATACTTCAATATCATAAGTTTTTTCTGCAGAAAAACCCATATCACCAGAGGATAATAAAATAACTTGGTAAGGAATTTTTAAATCATCTAGTATTGAAGTTGCACAACTTAACATTCTTTCTAACTCTTTTTCCGACTCATCCTCTTTAGTTATGCTAACTAATTCGACCTTAGAAAATTGATGCTGTCTAATCATTCCCCTTGTATCTCTTCCAGCTGCTCCAGCTTCAGATCTATAACAAGGTGTACAAGCTGTGTACCTCAAGGGCAAATTCTTATCAGATACGATTGTATCTAAAACTAAATTTGTTAAAGGGACCTCTGCTGTTGGTATTAACCAATGTTTTGTGTTAGTTTTGAA
>CACJAI010000033.1 GCA_902591315.1 uncultured Alphaproteobacteria bacterium | reverse complement strand
TGTTAAAATTATCAAACTGCGAGCAGTTTATTTATCCAAGGTACGGGATTAGAGAGGGTTTCATTTACGAAAATCTTTCCAAAAAGCAAAGGCTTTTAGATCCAACTGAAATTTCTTTAGAATTAATAGCTAAAAGTAGATGTCGTTTTTTAATATTTAATAAAAAGACTTTTGCTTGGATTAAAAATGTTTATTTAAAATTTATAAATTTAAAAATGTCCCCTAACCAGCTGAGAGTAATAAAACTCTCATGTATTATTTCAGATTTGGGATGGGAGCAAACAGCCAAAATTAGAGCTTCTTATGCATTCAACCTAATATTAAATAGTCCTCTAGTAGGAATAGAACAATCAGAAAAGGTATTTATTGCATATTTAGTGTATTTAAGGCACACGAAAAATATCTTAGACCAGAGGGTTATTGAAAAAGAATTAAGTAGCTATTTATCTTATTTATCAAGTGATGAAAAAAAGTTAGCTTATCAGATTGGGTGTGTATTAAATTTTTTATACTCTATAACTAAGGGTTCTTCTTTTTTATTAAAACAGCTTGATCTTAAATCTTTAACATTGGCGGAGCAAAAAAAGGTTTCGTCTATTCAAAAAGTACCAAAATCAGGCAAAACTGAACAACTTTATAGCTTGATTAGGAATTTTTAATATAAAATTTATAAATGCGAGATGTTCTCAAATTAAAAAAAAAATATCAGTCTAGTAGAATTGATTTATTCAAAAAATTAGCATCAACTAATGATGGCTTCTATTTTAATAAAAATCATACAGATCTTGTTGATACAGTTGTAAAAGAAATAGTTAAAGGAATTTATAATATTTATCCAATAGAAGATTTCTCTTTAATCGCTGTAGGTGGGTACGGCAGAAATGACTTGTCACCAAAAAGTGATGTTGACTTACTATTTATTTATAAAAAATCTAATAAAAATATAAGAGATTTTATTACTCAATTAAATAATACACTGTGGGATATTGGATTAGAAGTTGGAATATCTTTCTTAACAATTAAACAGGCATTAATCGATTCTAAGAAAGATACAAAGACAATTACAAAATTTGTTGAGACTCGTTTTATTATTGGTGATGAAATTCAATATGGTGAGTTTGTTCGGTCCATTAAGATTTTAATTGGAAAACAAAATCCCCTAAAGCTCAGCGAATTAAAGCTTATAGAGTTGGTTGAAAGACATGACTATCGAATAGGAATTAAAAGTAATTTAGAGCCGAATATCAAAGAGGGTATTGGGGGTCTTAGAGATATTCATACCATACTGTGGGTATCGATCTTTATGTTTAACATTTATAAATTAGAAGACTTAACGTCTATTAATATCTATACCAAAGAGGAAATTAAAGAATTAAAGAATGCTTGGAAATTTCTCTTAACCATTCGAGCATTTATTCATTTATTTAACGAAAGTAAAGGCGATGTTTTATCTATTGAAAATCAATTAAAAATTTCAAAAAAACTCTCTTACAAAGATAAAAAGAAGGAAAAAGGAGTGGAGATTTTTATGAAAGATTTGTTCGTGAATGTTGCAAAGATTAATTCTCTCTTAAGAACCTTTTATTCAAAGCTTCCAGAGGATTTAATAATCAAAACAATTTATAAAAGAAAACCCACTAAAACTAAATCATTAGAAAAAGAATTTATAATTGAAAAAGGTTTTCTGAATTTAAAAAATAATACCACTAAAAACCTTCAACTAAAATGGGCAAACGTCTTTGAAAAATCCTTGGAACATAATTTACTCATTCATCCTCGCTTTTTAAAGACCGTCGAGGAAAAAAGAAAAGTTTTAAAAAAAACCACAGATAAACAGCACCTCCAATCATTTTTAAATATTGTTGTCTCCAAAAAAAATCCTATACAAGCCCTTCATGATTTTAATGATACCCAGCTATTTAGCGAAATATTTCCTGAGTTTGGAAGAGTTTGGGGACAAGTGCAGTTTGATATTTATCATCACTACACCACCGACGAACACTTATTATTAACACTGCACAATCTAAATGAGCTAAGACAAAAATCCTTTTATAATGAAATATATAGCAGGCTATCCTCAAGAGAAGCCCTTCACATCGCTTTACTATTTCATGACATTGGAAAGAAGGGGCCAAAAAATCATTCTGTTTATGGAACAGAGTTGACCAAAAAGGTCCTAAAAAGACTTCCTGTATCAGAAGAAGTAAAAGAATTGACATTGTGGTTAGTTGAAAATCATTTAGCAATGAGCGATACAGCTTTTAAAAATGACACTCAAAGTCCTGAGGCAATTGCTAAATTTACTTCTATTGCAAACACAGAAGAAAAAATAAACTCATTGTTTCTTTTTACTTTATGTGACATTGCCTCTGTCGGACCAAACGTTCTAAACGAATGGAGAATAAGCCTGCTTAGAAGTTTATTTTATAATGCAAGAGATTTTCTGCAAAGAGGTCTAGATACAAAAACTTATTCTACTTCTGTTCAAGAATCTTTAAAGAAATCAGTATTACAAAAATCTGATGCTAATTTAAAAAAGTTTATAAAAAATTCGATAAATGAATTTCCAAATCAATTCTGGGAAGCCTTTTCATCAAGAATGATCGTCGATATCTTTAAAATTTACCAAAGAAATAAAAAAGCAAAGGTTATTAACTCTGTAAATTTTCTTAATTATGAAAATAAAGAATATAGTGCTGTTGTTGTCACAAGTAAAAATAGACCAGGAATTTTAAAAGATATTGTTTCGGGGTTTACACACTCTCAATCGAATATTCTTAGTTCTAGAATAATATCTTTAAATAACAATCAAGTAATTGATGTGTTTTGGGTAACCAATTTTTTGAATAAAGGTGTTTTAGATTTAAACGAACAAAAAAGAGCAGCTAAACATGTAATGAGTGCTCTTGATCAAAAAGATTTTAAACCCTTACGGTCATTTATCAAAGGTCTGCAAAAACTTGCTGTAAATCCTCAAATTACAATTGATAACAATATGAGTAAGCAAGTAACTACTTTTCAAATATTATCTGGCGATAGACCTGGATTGTTAATGGATATTTTGGGAGTATTTCATAACAAACAAATAAGTGTCCAATCAGCAAAAATCTCTACATACGGGGAAAAGGTTTTCGATATTTTTCAATTAACGAATAGCAATAACCAAAAAATCAAAGATGAAAAATTACTCAAATCAATTGAAAAGGATTTGATGTCTATTTTTTAGGTTTTTTATGTTAGTCAATTTTAGTCCCTCGATATTATTAGATAATTCTGATATCAATTTTAATAATATTTGAATATGAGCAGTTTCCAAAAAAGAGTTTTTTCTGGTGTTCAACCAACAGGAACCCTGCATTTAGGTAACTATCTTGGTGCGATAAAAAACTTTGTAGAGCTTCAAAAAGAATTTGAATGTATTTATTGTGTTGTAGACCAACACGCTATTACTGTTGAGCAAAATCCGGCTGAGCTTCGCTCAAACACACTTGAGGTATTAGCATCGTTTATTGCAGCAGGAGTGGACTATAAAAAACAAATTATTTTTCAACAATCAAGTGTAGCAGAACACTCTCAGCTTGCTTGGGTATTTAATTGTGTCAGTCGAATTGGTTGGCTTAATAGAATGACACAGTTCAAAGATAAAGCTGGAAAGAATAAAGAAAACGTAAGTGTTGGTTTAATGGTTTATCCAAACTTAATGG
>CACJAI010000032.1 GCA_902591315.1 uncultured Alphaproteobacteria bacterium | reverse complement strand
AGAATTTTAATGAATAAAATTTTAATTATTTGTTTCATATTAATTTTAACTCTTAGACAAATTATTGTTTTAAATGCAAATGATGATACCTATATTAACACTACAAATATTATTTATAATGAAGAAAAAAATATTGTCGAATTAGCAGAAAATTCTAAAATTAATATACAGAATACTAATATATTAGTAGATAGAGGTATTATTGATTATAATAAAAACGAGTTTGAGGTTTTTGGCAATTTCTATCTTTATCAAGAGACGAATATACTTAGTGGTAAAGACTTAAAAGGCGATACCAAACTTAAAAATTTTATAGCAAATAAAGTGAGCTTTATTTATAACGATGATTTAAAAATAGACTCCGATAAAGCATCTAGATCTGAAAATGATATCTTTTTTTATAACAATTTTTTAACCTCATGCGAATTAGATGGTTACTTTGGTTGCCCCACCTGGTCACTAAGAATTGATAAAACAAGATATGACATAGAAAAAGATAAATTTGTACATTATGACTCTTTTTTACAAATTGCAGATTATAAAATTTTTTATCTACCATATTTCTCTCACTATGGTACGAAAGCACCTAGACAAAAAGGATTTTTAACTCCATCCATTGAATTTTCTATCGGTGGAAGTATTGGAATTTATACTCCTTACTATCTTCCAATTGGAGATAGAACAGATGTTAAATTTACACCCAAATTTACATTCTCAGAGGAATTCAATTTAACCAATAACTATGAATTGAACACTAAATTGAACCACAAATTATCTGGAGGTAATTTAAGTTTTGATATAGATAATGTAAAAAACGAAAATAATAGTCAGATTAGTAATACGGCTAGAGTAAACCTAAAACAAGTTCTAGATAAAAATAAAATATTATCTTTAAATGGTATATTAACAAATAGTATATCAACAACTAGATCACAAAATCAAAATCCAATAAAGTTTGAAGATATTTATTTAAGATTAGATAACTACGATTTTGTTTTGAAAAATGATTATCTTAGAAGTGAAATAACCACTGTTGAGGCATTTGACTCAACAAATGTTTCATTTATACCATTGTCACCTCATTTTAGTTACTACAACAGTTTAAATTTTAAAAATAATTTATCAAATACTAACGAAATAGATTTTAGATTTATTAAAAGAGATAAATCTTTGAGTGATTTGCCATCTGAAAATAATAGCCTTAAAATAAATAATTATTTTACTCAAAATCAAATTTTTAATGAATTTAGTATTTATAATAAATTATCTATCTTAAATAATATTAGTACTTATACATTTGAGCATAACAATGACTTAAACAGCACTAAAAAATATCATCATCTAATATTATCGTCTGACTTTTACTATAATTTAAATGAAAATATTAAGCCTAGGTTTAAGCTTATTCATCATGGTGATATTTATCAATCAAGTGATATCATTAATGAAGATAGTAATTCTTTAACTTTTAGTTATCAAAATCAATATTCTGATAACAGATTTTTTGGTACAGATGCTAGAGAAAACTCTGCGAGAATAGTCTATGGGTTAGAGACTGATTTTAAATTAAAAAATCAGAGGTTTGATTTAAATCTGAATCAGTCCTATGATTTTAAGAAAAAAAATAACTATAATCAAAAACTTAATCAGCAAACCCATTTATCAGATTATGCTATGGAGGGTAGAACTAAAATTAAAGATTTTTATATAAATTTAGATGTAAGAGTTGATAAATCTAGTTTTGCGAAGAAAGAAATGAATATAAGTCTAATTAAAGAAAATCCTTTAAAGATATCTCTTGATTATCATGAAACACAAAAAGATGCTTTTTTAGAAAACTCTAATGACACAGAGTATTTAGGTATAGGTTTAGAAAAGAAAATTAACGATAATTTTATATTAGCATATAGCTCTAATATTGATCTAAAAAATAACTTTAGTTCATATTATGACAAACTAGGGTTGAAAATTTTTGATGAATGCTCAGATTTGACTATAGAGTACTCAAACAGAAAATATAATGATAACTATAATACTAACCCAGAAGAACTTTTAAGTATAACTTTCCGTATGGATTATATTGGTTTTTTTGGTTATCAACAAACTACTGACTTATTTTTTCAAGAGGCCGGGACTGTAGATTATGGTTTATAAAAGATTATATAAGCTTTTGCTAATATTATTTTTTTTTTTCTTAAAAAATATTTCGTATGCAAATATTATATATGACAAAAATAATGTCATAATTTCTGAATTAGATTTAGATTATTACAAAGAAATGCATTATCAAAATTATAATGAAAATTTAAATAATTCAAAAGCTTTAAAAAACTTAGTAATAATAAAAAATGTGATCAATAGTCTAAAAAAAAATAATAATGATTTTGTTAAGAGAATTGATGAATCGATATATACCGAAATAGGAAAAGAAAATATTAAATCCGAGATAATTTTAGATATTTTAAGATTTTTCAGAACAAAAAATGAATTTATCTATGATTATTATTATAACAATTTTAATATTAACGATTTAAAAAATGTTTTTTTCACATTTGAAAATCTAAAATTACCAATAAGTGAAAATAATTGTTTGACAATAATAAAATTGGTTGATTTTAAGAATAACATTGAATTCATTAACGAATTTTTTAAAAATATGAGGAGTGACTCAAAGATATATAAATTATCGATAAATAATATTAAATATAATGTCTGTATTAATCAGATAAATAAAGAAATAATTGAAAAGCAAATCTTCAAGTACATTGAATTAAAAATTCAAGATAATTTTGATAAATTCGTATATGAAAATCAGAGAAAATGAGAAAAAAGTTCATTTTTCTTGGTGAAACAAACTCGATTAATATTGAAATAATATTAAATTCCCATAATTATCTCAAAAATAAAATTAAATACATAATCATATGTAATAAATTAGATTTAGAAAAATATATAATTAAATTAAAATCAAATATTAAAATTAATGAAGTTTTTGACCCTATTAGTTTTACTAGTTATAATAAAAATTCACTTAATATATTTAATATTCCCCATAGATATAAAGAAAAATATAAAAATTTATTAAATCAACTAAACATATCAAATCATTTATCAAAATCTACAGGACTCGACCTTGTAACAATGCCAATAGATAAATCATTATTTAAAAAGAGAATTAAATTTATTGGTGTTACTGAGTATTTAGGAAAAATAAATAATACTAATACTGCAATGTTAATGCTTGGCGAGAAGTTTTCTGTTTTGCCTTTAACAACACATATAAACTTAAAAAATGTCTATAAAAATTTAAATGAAAAAAAATTAAAAAATCAACTTAATTTAATAATAAATTTAATAAAATTAAAAAAATACAAACTTAATTTTAAATTAATTAAATTTTTATGTTATAACCCACATTGTGGTGAGGATAAAACTATTGGTAAAGAGGATAACTTAATTTCTAAAACAATAAAGAGTCATTTTAAAAAAATTTCTGGACCATATCCTTCAGACAGTGCATTTAATAAATTAAACAAAAAAACACTTTTTTTATCAACTTACCATGATCAAGCATTAATACCTTTTAAAATTTTGAATAAAAATGGGGTTAATATGACATTAGGTTTAAGTTATCGTCGAATTAGTCCAGCACACGGAACAGCAAAAGATTTAAAATTCAAAAATAAATCAGATAATACATCCTTTATAAAATGTATGATAATTTAAAGAAAAAATATGGTCAGAACTTCTTAATTGATAAAAATGTTTCTTCAAAAATTATTAATTTAATTAGTCAGCATAATTTAAATATTTT
>CACJAI010000031.1 GCA_902591315.1 uncultured Alphaproteobacteria bacterium | reverse complement strand
AACTTCACAAGAAAGAGGTTAAATATCTTTACGAAGGGTGGCTAAAAGCTGTAAAGAAAACAACAACAAAAAAGAATAGCAAATAAAAAAATTTTTGATATTTATGTTATATGCGCATTAATATTGAAATTGGTGATATTGAAGCATTTATTGAATTAACTGAGACTAACTCTTTTGCTAAAGCTGCAAATAATTTAAATTTATCTCAGCCCGCTCTCTCAAGAAGAATTCAAAAGTTAGAGCACGAATTAGGAACCACTCTATTTGATAGGACCACTAGAAAAGTTCAACTTTCATATTCTGGGAGAAATTTTTATGATCGAGCAAGAGGAATAATAGAGGCAGTCAAAACAGCAACAAAAACTCTAAATGAAAAATATAGCTTTCCCTCAATAATTAAAATTGGGGTGGTTCATTCGGCGCTAAGAAATATTTTATTTTCATCACTCAAACAATTCAAAGAAATTGAACCAAGGTGTAAAGTTCAAATCATCGAAAGGTCATCTAATAATGTTGTTGATAGTGTTTTGGGAGGAGAATGTGATTTTGGTATTAATTTTACTGGTAAACAAGAACCTGGAATTAGCTTCGAAAATTTATTTGTGGAAGATTACGTTGTTGTATTTCCAAAAGGAGACAAGTTAGAGAAAAAAAGAAAAATAAAGATATCTGAAATTAAAGGTAGGAATTTTATTTCAATATGGAAAGGTTCTGGGAGTAGAATTTATATTGAGAATGCACTTGCGCTCCAAGAAGAAGATATCGATTGGTCGTATGAAGTAAGGCACATACCAACTGCATTAAATATGGTTGAGCAAGGTCTTGGAATTACTCTTGCCCCAAAATTAGCTATTTCAAAGGATTATTCTTCTCTGTCATATAGGCCTTTAATTGATCCCTCTGTAACTAGGACAATTGGATTAATAAAGAGATCTGGAAGAGATTTAAGCTATGACTCGCAAAAATTATATGACCTTTTAAAAGAAAAATTTAAAAAATAATTAATTAGTATAATGCATAAATAAATTTACTAATTAATGTTTATAATAAAAATATGTTGTCAGTAGATAGTTTTAAAACACTTGATCAATTTTCAAATAATGGAAAAAAGTATATTTTCTATAACCTATCTAAATTGGAGGATAATTTTCCTAAAATAAAAAATGTACCTAAATCAAAAAAGATACTCATTGAAAATTTACTTAGATTAGAAGATGGCAAAGATGTAAATAAAGACCTTATCGAAAATGTATTAGAAAATCCTGAGAAAAAACATGAAATATTTTTTCTTCCTTCAAGAGTGTTAATGCAAGACTTTACTGGTGTCCCTGCTGTTGCAGATTTAGCAGCAATGCGTGATGCTATTTCAAAAAAAGGTGGTAATCCATCAAAAGTTAATCCTATGTCCCAAGTTGATTTAGTAATAGATCATTCTGTAATGGTTGATTATTTTGCTAGCCCAAATGCATTTCAAAAAAATGTAGATATGGAATTTGGAAGAAATGCAGAGAGATATGAGTTTTTAAAATGGGGACAACAAGCTTTTAAAAATTTTAGAGTTATTCCTCCTGGCACAGGAATATGCCATCAAGTAAATTTAGAGTATTTAGCTCAATTAGTCTGGAGCAAAGAGCTTGACGAAAAAGTTTTATTATACCCTGACACATTAGTTGGAACAGACAGTCATACGACAATGGTAAATGCACTTGGTGTTCTAGGTTGGGGAGTAGGAGGAATTGAAGCTGAGGCTGCTATGCTTGGCCAATCTGTATCAATGCTTTTACCAGAAGTTGTTGGTTTTGAAGTATCAGGCAAAATGAAAGAGGGTGTTACAGCAACAGATCTAGTTTTAACAATTGTACAAATGCTAAGGGAAAAAGGAGTAGTTGGAAAATTCGTTGAATTCTATGGTGATGGTTTAAAGAATTTATCACTCGCTGACAGAGCAACTATTGCCAACATGGCTCCAGAATATGGGGCAACTTGTGGTTTTTTTGCAGTTGATGATGAAACTATCAAGTACTTGAAGTTGACATCTAGAGGCTCCGATCTGATAAATACTGTTGAAAAATATAACAGAATTCAAGGTTTGTGGGCCGATGACACATGTAATTATAATGATACCGTTCATTTAAAACTAGAAAATGTTCAAGCATCATTAGCAGGGCCTAAAAGACCTCAAGATAGAATCAATCTTGAAAGCGTGAATTTAAATTTTAAAGAATTTTCAAAAAACAAACTTGTTGAAAAAGAAATTAAAAATCACAATTACAAAATGCAAGACGGTAACGTTGTAATCGCTGCTATTACTTCATGTACTAATACCTCTAATCCAGATGTTTTAGTTGCTGCAGGCTTAGTCGCAAAAAAGGCTTGTGAATTAGGTCTACAAGTAAAACCTTGGGTTAAGACTTCTTTAGCACCTGGTTCAAAAGTTGTTACTGATTATTTGGCTAAATCAGGTTTGAATAAATATTTAGACCAACTTGGTTTTCATCTAGTTGGTTATGGATGCACTACGTGTATAGGAAATTCAGGGCCACTTGATAAAGATATTGCCGAGTGTGTCTCAAAAAATGATTTAACAGTTGCTTCAGTACTTTCAGGTAATAGAAATTTTGAAGGCAGAGTTAATCCACACGTTAAAGCTAATTATCTTGCCTCACCACCTTTGGTTGTAGCATATGCTTTAGCAGGGTCTGTACTTATTAATTTGACAAGTGATCCCATTGGTATTGACACAAATGGCAATGAAGTATTTTTAAAAGACATTTGGCCAAGCAATAGCGAAATCCGAAATGCTGTTGAAAAAAATGTATCGCCTGAAATGTTTAAAAAACAATACTCTAATGCTTTAGATGGGCCTAAAGAATGGCAAAAAATTAATACTTCTAAGGGAGACCTGTATAATTGGAATTCTTCATCAACTTACGTACAGAAACCTCCGTTTTTTGATAATCAATCAAATGATGATAAAGAGATTAAGCCAATTGAAAATGCAAGACCTTTATTACTTCTAGGTAATAGTGTTACAACAGATCACATTTCACCTGCAGGGGCTATTAAAGTTGATAGTCCTGCTGGCAACTACTTAATGGAAAGGCAAATACGTCAAAATGATTTTAATTCATATGGTGCTAGAAGGGGCAATCATGAAATAATGGTAAGGGGTACTTTTGCCAATATAAGAATTAAAAACCAACTGCTATCAAACGTTGAGGGCGGATACTCAATTTTAGAACCTGATAAGAAAAAAATGAGTGTTTATGATGTTGCTATGGAGTATGCAAAAAGGTTTGAAAATGTTGTGGTTTTTGCAGGAGAAGAATACGGAACTGGATCATCGCGTGATTGGGCTGCAAAAGGTACGAAGTTATTAGGTATTAAGGCAGTTATTGCTGAAAGTTTTGAAAGAATACACCGATCAAATTTGGTTGGAATGGGAGTTCTGCCTATTCAACTTACAAGTCACACAATAAATGATTTAAATATTCAATCGTCTGATTTAATAAATATAAAACTTACTGAAGACCTGAAGCCTTTACAAGAATTAGAAGTCATTATTCAAAGTAATGTGAGAAATATAAAAATAGATTGTATTTTACGAATTGATACTATCAATGAGATCCAATATTATAAAGCGGATGGCATATTAAATTTTGTTTTAAAAAATATTCTGAAAAATTAAATAATTTTTGGATTTTCTAATTGTTCTTTCAGTCTAACTAAAAACGTTACTGCTTGTTTACCATCAATTAATCTGTGGTCATAACTTAATGCAATGTACATCATTGGTTTTATAACAATCTTCTTTTTTACAGCGATAGGTCTATCAATTATTGAGTGCATACCTAATATAGCACTTTGAGGTGGGTTGATAATTGGGGTGCTCATCATAGAGCCATATATTCCTCCATTTGTAATTGAGAATGTTCCTCCTGATAAATCGCTCATGGCAAGTTTATTTGAATTTGCTTTCTCAGATAATTCAATA
>CACJAI010000030.1 GCA_902591315.1 uncultured Alphaproteobacteria bacterium | reverse complement strand
AAAGAGTCTTTGATTTGATAGCAACAGCTAAATTTGACGGAAAGTTCAGAGAAATTCGTGATTTGATAATTAAAAAAACTCTTTTCAAATCAACAACTATAGAGATTTATGAAGAATTAGACTCAAAGGGATTGAATTTTACAAAAAATTTACTATTTTCTAATGAAGTTCGAAGACTGTGTAGATTTGCATCACATAAACATAATGAAGATCCTTATAATGAAATTGAAAAAACAATTAGTTTTATAAATAGTTAAAATGCCAAAAAAGAAAGTTATTGCAAATAAGAATAAAAAGAAAATTTCCAAAAAAAAAACTGTTTTAGAGAAAAAAACTAAATCACCAAATATTACCAAAAAATCTAAAGCTAAAACAAATCCACTTGAATTAATTTTTAAAGAAAACGAAAGTCAACTTATTTCGATAATTACTAAAGAATTTGATAAAGAATTAGCCTCAAAAGCAAAAACATATATTAAATCATATTCTAAAATTGAAGACTCAATTATTACTGTAAATGATTTTTTAAATTATATTGAGAGTCTTGATGAGGATTTATTTAAATTATTTAAAGCATATACTTCTTCTGCTGACAATGACTCATCTTCGAATGACGAGTCAGAAGAGGAAGAAAAATCAACTGGAGTCAAAAGTGATGATCCTGTTAGAATGTATCTTAAGGAGATGGGCAATGTTGAATTGCTTTCTAGAGAGGGTGAAATTGCTATAGCCAAAAGAATTGAATCTGGATTGGATAGAATGATGAACTCAATCCTTGAATGCCCAGCCTCTATAGACATTTTAAAAAAATGGATTGAACAAGTTAAAAACAATGAAATAAACTTAAGAGAAATTGTTGATTTCGATGAATATTTTAATGAAGACAATGACCCTTATTCTAATTCTTCAAAAAGAAAAGAAATTCAAAAAATTATTAACGATAAAAAGAAAGCACTTTTAAAAGAGAAACAGCAATTTATGAAAGAACAGGGTATAGAAATAGATAAAGAAAAATTACAAGAGACTTCAAATGAGGAGGATATTGAAAATGAGAGCTTCTCTATTTCTATAATAGAAGAGTTTTACAAGCCGGAAATTTTAAAAAAGTTAGATAGAGTTTTAGTTTTATCTGAGAATATAACAAAGATTAAAAAGAACAAAAATATTACAAAAATTTCTGATACAAAATCACTCAAAGAACTAAAAAAATATCAGGATGAAATACTAAATTATTTCAATGAGATAAAAATTAAACCTCATAAATTAGAGGAGATAATTAGCCATCTTTATTCAATCAATAAGGAGATACAGTCAAAAGAGGTTTCTTTATTAACGTTGGCTACAAAAAATAAAATAGGTAGGGATATTTTTTTAAAACACCACAGTTTAAGAGATACTTATACTCTTTACCAAAAGCACATGGTTGCATCTAATGAAATTTTTAAAGCCTTTTTTCACAAAAACAATCTTAAATTAAAGGAAATTTATAAAGAAGTTCTCAGCCTATCTAAAATTGCAAATCAAAATACTATTGAATTTAAGGAGAAAGTTAGAGAGATACAATCTGGACAAAGAACCGCAAATCAAGCAAAAAAAGAAATGATTGAAGCCAATTTACGTTTAGTTATTTCAATAGCAAAAAAATATACCAACAGAGGACTTCAGTTTTTAGATCTTATTCAAGAGGGAAATATAGGTTTAATGAAAGCTGTAGATAAATTTGAATATCGCAGAGGTTATAAATTTTCTACTTATGCAACATGGTGGATAAGACAAGCAATTACAAGGTCTATTGCTGATCAAGCAAGAACTATTCGTATTCCAGTTCATATGATTGAAACAATAAATAAAATTGTGAGATCAAGTAGGCAATTAATTTTAGAGTTAGGAAGAGAGCCAACACCAGAAGAATTATCTGTGAGACTTAAAATGCCTATAGAAAAAGTAAGAAAGGTTTTAAAAATAGCTAAAGAGCCAGTAAGTTTAGAGACACCAATTGGTGATGATGATGATAGTTTTCTTGGTGATTTCATAGAGGATAAGAATGCAGTAATACCTGAAGATGCAGTCATGCAATTAAATCTTCGAGAAACAACTACTAAAATACTTTCAACCTTAACACCCAGAGAAGAGAGAGTTCTTAGAATGAGATTTGGTATTGGCATGTCATCTGACCACACTCTTGAAGAGGTAGGTCAGCAATTTAGTGTTACTAGGGAAAGAATTAGACAAATTGAAGCAAAAGCTCTAAGAAAATTAAAACATCCAATTAGATCAAAGAAACTAAAATCTTTTATGGATTCTTAAAAGCGTCATAAATTTAATTTCTTGTTTTTTGTTTATAAGATTATATTAGTAACATTTCTAATCATGGGCCTGTAGTTCAGTTGGTTAGAACGCGGTGCTCATAACGCCGTTGTCGCAGGTTCGAGTCCTGCCGGGCCCACCATTTGATAATAAAATACTATATTTTTTGTATTTCTTTGATTAAAGCTTCTAGGCTTCCCCTATTTTTTCTTAATATTTTGTTAAACTCAGATTTTTTTGTGACAAAATAAGATGTATTCTCGACAATAACATCAATAATTTTAAAAGATGACCCTGTGTCTATTACTTTCCAATAAAGATTTACGGATGTTTTTTTATCTATAATTTCTGATTTGATAATGTAAATATTATCTTTTACATCAACATCTTTAAGAGTTATTGAACTTGAAGTACTCGAATTAGCTAATTTGTATATTGTAGTAATCAGATAATCAGTAAAAACATTTAAATATATTATTAGCTCATTTTTTGAGCTCTCATTAATGATACTCTCTCCAATTAGGCCATATGCAATTGATTTCACTGCAAAATTTTTATTAACAAAATCTTTGTATCTTTCATAATTTTCACTTTCAGTTCCTTCATTATTATTAATTATCTCTAAAAACTGGTTTGACTCTTTTTCAAACCAATCTGAAACTTCTGAAGCTTGAATAGTTGAAAAGGAAAAAATTATACCAAATATAATTAGTAATTTTTTCATGTGTCTTAGTAAATATAGTTTGAAAAACTATTCAATATAAATTTTTGGCACAGGTAGATTTTGTATATATTCCTCCTCAAGTTGTGCATTTCTATTCTGGTAATATATTGATTTAATCATTTCATATCTATCTGAGGAGGCATCTCTCACTTTATCAAGTTGTTCATCAATCTCTACTCTTTCATTTAGGCCACTTCCTATTGCTATATATTCTCTATTTGGAACATTGTTTGATATTGGATCAACAAAATACTCTATAACATCTCCACTAAAATCTCTTAAATTACTTGGGCCTATAATTGGTATAACTATATAAGGACCACTTGAAACACCTCCTTTTGCAAGAGTAATTCCTAAATCAGTTTCATTTTTTTCCATTCCTATTCTTGAGGCTACATCAAAGGTACCTAAACTTGTTAAAGAATTAATGGTAAATCGTCCAATAGAATTAAAAGACTTAGAGAATTCTCCCTGAAAGATAAAAGAAATAGTTCTTATTGGTTCTTTTAAATTACTAAAAAAATTTGATACACCTTTTTCAACTGGCTCAGGTGCTATGAATTTGTATGTTTTTACTATCGGTCTAATTGCAACGTCATCTATAAAAAAATTAAAATTTAAAACCGCTCTGTTTATAGGCTCTATAGGGTCATAAATTTCATCGTAAGAAATTCCTGATACAGAAGTATCCTCATTAGCATATGTGTTTATTGTTTGTAAAAAAGTAACAAATATTAATAAAAGAATTACTTTCAAATGTTTTTTCATTACTTAAAATCTTGATTCATTATAATACAATCAATTTATGGATCTTAGTAAATTAAATAAAGAACAAAAAATTGCTGTTGAACACAAAAAAGGACCACTTTTGGTTCTTTCAGGAGCAGGAACAGGAAAAACAAGAGTTTTAACGTCTAGATTCGTTTACATTGTAAAAAATTTAAATGTTAACTTTAATAAAATTATAGCTGTAACCTTTACAAATAAGGCCGCAAATGAAATTAGAGAAAGAGTTAATAATGAACTTCAAAACAGTATTGATACCCCTTGGAT
>CACJAI010000029.1 GCA_902591315.1 uncultured Alphaproteobacteria bacterium | reverse complement strand
TAGAAAGTATTTGTAAATCCTATTGTGTCCTTGATAATAAAATTCCTTATCATCGTTATTTAGAAGTTGATATGTATTAAAATGTTCTCTATCTAACATTAACATTTCAATCTCTTTATTTTCTATACTATAGATAAATTTATCAAATGATGTTTTACTCTTTTCAGTTTCATTCAATATTACTCTCTCACCTTTATTAAAAATTATGTTATAGTTTTTTTTTTCTATCTCTATGCTTGCTTCATTTGATTTTATAAATTGACCATCTTGAAAAATAATTGCCTCAACATCATAAAATCTGTTTTCAATTTGTTTTTTAAAAAAAATACTCACATCATTTTCAATATGAAACTCATTTACTGAGGGCACACCTAATTTTAAATTATTTCTTATTTCGAGTTCTTTTAATTTGTACTTATGATACAGATTTACAGACAAAATTTCCTTATTTACAAAATAAAAAATAAATATTCCAAATAATATAATTATAAATAAAAAAATATTATCTTTTAACGAAAAATATTGTTTTAAAATAACAATTTCATTACTGCTATTAAATTTATAATTCAAAAAAAAGCTTGCTAGTAATAATAAAAATGGCAGAAGGGGACTAATAAAACTTGGTAATACTAAAAATGTAGTTTGAATTACATCTAAGAGTTGTGTGGTTATAGAGTGTTGTAATTCTAAAATTCTTAAAATCTGTGAAAACCATATTAAACCTAGAAAAATAAAAATGTTGATTAAAATATATTTTAAATAATTAAAAATTATGTATGATCTAGTTCCTCCAAGCATGAAAGCTCAATTTAACTTAATAAATATTCCTAATCAAAGTATTAAATTATCTGTTAACCTTATAAAAAAAAAATCAACTAAAAAAGGTTTGTCTGATTACACTTACAATAATCAAGTAATATTTAAATACTCAATAAATCTAAAAAATTCGATTGTTTTACTTACAATTTATTACGAAAACTCTAATAAAAATCATTTTAATAGAATTGTTTTGGGATCCTTTGTTTATCAAACTGCTATGAAGTTTTCAGTTTCAACTATTATAGTCAATAGTGATAGCAAATCAGATTTAGAGAGTTTAGTGTTTGGTTTTCTACAAAAAGATTTTATTTATTCGATTTATAAAAATAATTCAAAAAAATCTAAATTTAAAACTAAATTTAAACTTTCAAAAAATAATCTCAGTTTGTTAAACTCTATTAATTTTTTAAAAGAATTAGTTTCTGAACCCAGCAATATTATTTATCCAACTTCTTTTGTTAAAAGAACAAGAAAACAATTAGATAAAAAAAAACTTAATATCAAGACATTAAATAAAGAACAAATAAAAAAAATAGGCTTGGATTGTCTATTAGCTGTAAGTCAAGGAAGTAATAGAGAACCTATGGTAATGGAATTTTCAAAGAAAAATCAAAATAAAAGTAATGTGGATATTTTGTTTGTAGGTAAAGGCGTCTGCTTTGATAGCGGTGGTATTTCAATTAAACCTAGCGGTGGCATGGAGGATATGAAATGGGATATGGCAGGCTCAGCTGTCGCTGTCTCAATAATTAAATATCTAAGTGAAATTAAAACTAACTTTTCTTATGCAGGTATTGTTGGATTAGTTGAAAATATGCCAAGTGGCACTGCTTATAAACCTGGAGATATTATAAAATCATATAAAGGTATCAATGTTGAAGTTCTAAATACAGATGCAGAAGGCAGACTTGTATTAGCAGATATAATTACATATGGATGTGAAAAATATAAACCAAAGATTGTTATTGATTTTGCAACACTGACTGGAGCAATCATGGTTGCACTAGGTCAACATTACGCAGGTTTATTTTGTAACGACGATAAACTAGCAGATACACTTTATCAATCAGGTTTAGAAACAAATGAAAAAGTTTGGAGAATGCCTCTTCATGACGATTTCGATAAAGAACTTAACTCACCATTTGTTGATTTGAAAAATATTGGTGCAGGAAGATATGGTGGCTCAGTAACTGCGGCACAATTCTTACAAAGGTTTGTTCCTAAGGATACAAAATGGGCTCATCTTGATATAGCTGGTACTACATGGAAAAATGCTGGAGATATTATGAACAATAAAGGTTCCACCGGTTTCGGCTTGACATTGATTGCAGATTTTATAAGTAAGTATTTCAAAAATTAGGAGCTAATATGCAAAAAACATTTTCGATAATCAAACCAGATGCTGTGAAAAGAAATTTAATTGGTCATATCAATCAAATGATTGAAAGTGCTGATTTGAAAATTTTAGCTTCAAAAAAAATATATTTGACCAAAAATCAAGCACAAATTTTTTATGAAGTACATAAAGAAAGACCTTTTTTTAATAGTTTAGTTGAGTACATGACATCTGGCCCTGTACAAGTACAAGTTTTAGAGGGAGAAGACGCTGTAATAAAATATCGTAAAATTATGGGTGCTACTAACCCAGATGAAGCTGAAGAAGGAACTATAAGAAAACAATACGCCGAGTCTATTGAAGCAAACTCAGTTCATGGAAGCGACTCTGAGGAAAATGCAAAAATTGAAATCAGTTTCTTTTTTTCAGGATCCGAACTAATTTAGTAAATAATTAACAAGTTGTTTGTATACAAATTGATGCTCTAAACTCTTATGTTTTTTCATAAGCTCTAACTCATTTTTTGTGTTAATTTTTTTAGTTTTATTTGAGATTGTTTGACCATCGTCTAATTCAGGAGAGACTTTATGAATGGTAAAACCATAGTATTTTTCATTATTAATAAGCATTCTTTTTTGTGTCATAAGTCCTTTATAATTAGGCAAGATAGAGGGGTGTAAATTTATAACATCAAAGTTTTCAATTATACTCTTTTCAATAACCTTCATATAACCAACTGAAAAAACAACATCAGTATCATAGAAATTTTTTTTTTGTAACGTTCTTTGACACTCTCTTAATAAAACATTTTTGTAAAACTTACCTAAATATGACTTTATTTTTGTAGAGATATTATTATTACTAATAATAGTTATTATTTTAAAATCTTTATTATTATGATTTTTTTTTAATATTTCTAGAAGATTAGAACCACTCCCTGATATTAAAAAGGAAACTTTTTTATAGTTATTTAATTTCACCAATAAGACTAAACAAGTTCCTTTTTATAAATCTCTTATAGTATTTCTTATTAATGACAAATATCATACCAATTCCACAATTAAATATCTCCATTAATTCGAGATTAGAAATCTTAATATTATCTTTTATAAAATCGTACTCTTTGGGGAGATTGTTTATATTTAAATCAAATTTTGTACCCTTAGGAATACAACGTTTAAAATTTGAATATACACCACCTCCAGTTATGTGGGAGAGTGTCTTAATATACTTCAAATCATAATTATTAATATATCTATGGTATAGTCGTGTAGGTTTCATTATAAGATCAGAAAGCTTTTGTTTATTAAATGTTGCTTTTTTAATATTAATTTTATTATTACTAATAATTTTTCTAATAAGAGAATATCCATTTGAGTGAAATCCATTTGATTTTATTCCAAATATAAGATCCCCACTTGTTACATTTAAAGTTTTATATCTCTCTTTTATTCCTATTAAAAAACCAGCAATATCAAAATGATTACCCTTATATAAAGATGGCATTTCAGCAGTTTCACCTCCAATAAGAGAGCAATTAATTTTTTTGCAAGCACCTGTGATGCTCCTCAATATTTCAGTATATTGTTTTGACTTGACCGAACTGCATGCAAAGTAGTCTAAAAAAAAAAGTGGTTTTGCCTTGTTGCAAAGTAAATCATTTGAGCACATTGCAACCAAATCTTGTCCAATTCCTTTATAATAATTAAGCTCAGCAGCCAATATAGCCTTGGTTCCTACTCCATCCGTAGCGGCACAAAGCGTAACATCCTTGTTAACTCTATATTCTGCACTAAAACCTAATTTATTTCCTAAAACTTTATCATTGTGAGAGCTTTTAATGAATTTTAGTGCCTGACTAATAAGTTTATCAGTTTTTATTACATCAACACCCGATTTTTTGTATAGTTTGCTCAATGAAATATTTATATCTTATTAGTATATTCCTTGCATTTAATTTAAAAAATTTATCAGCTTATCAAGAAATTACT
>CACJAI010000028.1 GCA_902591315.1 uncultured Alphaproteobacteria bacterium | reverse complement strand
AGCTTTTATTGCGAAATCTAAAGATTCTTTTTTTTGCTTAAGTTGGGTCTTAACAATTTTGATTATATTTTCATCAGATAATTTAAGCACATCTCTATCCAGATTCTCTTTAATTAGAAAATTTTTTAACTCGGAATAGATATATCTTGCAATTGAAAGTTTTTTCTTATCTCCACCTTTTAAAGCACTTTTAACGTCATCAGAAATTTTTTTTGCCAAACTCATTTGAATTTCCTCCCATATAATATACTAATACACATGATTTAATATGACCGTATTAGATAATAAAACTAAGCTTAATTATCAAAACGGTTATTTAATTTATAACAAAAAATATATATTCAAAGGTAAGTTTCTATCAGAAGATCAATTTAAGATAGCAGAAATTTGCTTCAATACTAGTATGACGGGGTATCAGGAGATATTAACTGATCCCTCATATAAATCTCAGTTTATAAATTTTACATTTCCATTGATTGGTATTGTTGGATGTAATAATGAAGATTACGAGTCATGGAAAATACATGCATCTGGTCTAATATGTAATGAATTATTTGAATTAAGTTCAAATTGGAGAGCACAAACAAATTTTACAAATTGGATCAAAAGTCAAAATTCTTGTGTTTTTTTTGATTTAGATACAAGGGCCGTAACTAAAATTGTAAGAAATTTTGGACCAAAAAATATAATGCTATGTTCTGAGGAATATTTTGAAAACAAAGGAATAGAGCAAATTTGTAAACAAATAGATCAAAGTCTTTCTCTTGAAGAGAATGATGTTATCAAAGATTTTACATCTGAACTGAATATAGAAAAACAAGAAATAGGTAAAAAAAAGTACTCAATAGCTTTTTTAAATTTTGGAGCAAAAGACAACATTAAGAAAAACTTATACTCTAGGAATTGTAAGATTGAGGAATTTGATATGAATTTTAAAGCTGAAGATATTATTAATAAGAATTTTGATGGTTTTTTTTTAAGTAATGGCCCAGGTGATCCTAAAAAAGTATATGAAAACATAAAGCCTGAATTAAATAAATTACTAAATAAAAAAATACCTACTTTTGGTATATGCCTTGGTCATCAAATATTGAGTTTAGCATTTAATGCCTCCACAGCTCGAATGGAAAAAGGCCATCGAGGCGGTAATCACCCAGTAAAAAACTTGGAGACAAACAAAGTTGAAATTACATCTCAAAATCACGGTTTTGTAGTTTTAGATGAAAATTTTCCCTCTAATCTTCAAATAACACATAAATCATTGTTTGATAAAACTATTGATGGCATGAAAGCAAATGATCAACCTTTATTTTCTGTTCAATATCATCCAGAGTCTAGCCCTGGACCACATGACAGCAGATATCTTTTCGATGAATTTATAAATTTAATAGAAAAGAATGCCAGCTAGAAGAGATATATCTAAAATATTGGTTATTGGCTCTGGCCCTATCATTATAGGTCAAGCCTGTGAATTTGATTACTCTGGCAGTCAAGCATGTAAGGCGCTTAAAAAAGAAGGTTATGAAGTTGTTTTAATTAATTCTAATCCAGCAACTATAATGACAGACCCAGAATTCGCAGATAAAACTTATATTGAGCCTATTGATAAAGAAATTGTAAAAAAAATAATTGATAAAGAGAAACCTGATGCAATTTTACCAACAATGGGAGGTCAAACAGCTCTAAATATTATAAGAGAGTTAAACAAAGATAATTATTTTAAAAATTGTTCAATTAAAATTTTAGGTGCTAGTCCAAGGTCTATCGATGTAGCTGAAGATAGAAAATTATTTGCCGAAGCGATGACTGAAATTGGACTCGAGACACCATTTAGCATAATAGTTGATGACAAGTCTGATCTAAATAAAATAGTTAATGAAGTAAGTTTTCCATTAATTTTAAGACCTTTTTATACTCTGGGAGGAACTGGTGGTGGTATTGTAAACGATAAAGATGAATTTATATCAAAGGTTAAAAATGCTATCGATTTAAGTCCTGTATCAAAAACTCTTGTTGAAGAGTCTTTAATTGGATGGAAAGAATTTGAATTTGAAGTAGTTAGAGATAATTTAGATAACTCAATAATAGTTTGTTCAATAGAAAACTTAGATCCAATGGGAGTGCATACAGGGGATAGTATTACAATAGCTCCAGCACTTACATTAACTGATAAAGAATATCAAAAATTAAGAAATCAAAGTATTGCTATTCTAAGAAAAATTGGAGTAGAGACTGGTGGTTCGAATGTCCAATTTGCAGTAAATCCAGAAAATGGAAGGATATTAATTATTGAAATGAATCCTCGAGTTAGTAGGTCATCTGCATTAGCCTCAAAAGCTACAGGTTTCCCTATCGCTAAAATAGCAGCATTGTTAGCAGTTGGTTACACATTAGATGAATTAGAAAATGATATTACTAAGGTAACACCAGCAAGTTTTGAACCAGTTATAGACTATATCGTGACCAAAATACCAAAATTTAATTTTGAAAAATTTCAAGGGACACCTAGTGAGTTAAATACTGCCATGAAATCTGTTGGTGAAATAATGTCTATAGGTAGAACTTTTAAAGAGTCTCTTTTAAAAGCTTTCTACTCGATAGAGTCAGATAACTTTGGTTTAGATATAAGTCATGAATTATTAAATATTAAAGATGAAAATTTAAAAAATTTACTCACAAAGCAAAGACCTGATAGATTATTAATAATTGCAGAAGCTATAAGACGTAAGATACCTTTAACTGAAATAAACGAATTAACATATATTGATATGTTTTTTTTGAGAGAAATAGATGAGATTATAAAAATTGAGCAACAATTAGTAAAGGCAGGTAAATGTTTAGAAAAAAATTTATTTATTTTTGCCAAAAAAATTGGATTTTCTAATCATCATATAAGTAATTTAACAAAAATTAGTATAAATGAAATTTACGATCTTCAGGAAAAAAATAATTTAAAAACAGTATTTAAAAGAGTAGACACTTGCGGAAATGAATTTGACTCTTCTACTGCATATCTTTATTCAACATTTGTCTCTGAAACAAATGAATTTAGTTGTGAGTCTAGACCAACGAATAAGAAAAAGATAATTATTCTTGGCTCTGGTCCTAATAGAATAGGTCAAGGTATAGAATTTGATTATTGTTGTGTTCAAGCTGTAAAATCTTTTCAGAAACTTGGTTATGAAACAATTATGATTAATTGTAATCCTGAAACAGTCTCAACTGATTATGATACTTCAGACAAACTATATTTTGAGCCCTTGGACTTTGAATATGTTAAAAATATAATTGATAAAGAAAACGAAAAAGGTTTTGTTGAGGGTGTTATTGTCCAATTTGGTGGGCAGACACCTTTGAGAATAGCAAATAAACTCAAAGAATACGGATATAAGATATTAGGCACATCTTTCGAAGCGATAGACATATCTGAAGACAGAGAGAGATTTCAAAAATTAATTCAAAAGGTAGGATTAAAACAACCAAAGAGTGATATCTCTTTAGGAACAAAGGAACTTGTCACTAAATCCTCTAAGCTTAAGTTTCCTATTTTGTTAAGACCCTCATATGTCCTTGGAGGAAGAATGATGGAAAAAATGGCTAATATAGATGATGTGCAAGATTATATTGATCAAAACTATTGGGCACTAGAAAATAATGTCATTCTAATCGATGAGTTTCTTCAAAATGCAAAAGAGGTAGATGTTGATGTATTAAGAGATAATCAGGGTAATACTATGATAGCTGGAATTATGGAACATATTGAAGAGGCTGGTATTCACTCAGGTGATAGTGCTTGTAGCATACCCCCCTTTTCTCTTAATAATAAGATTATATCAGATATAAAAAAATTTAGTATCTCTCTTGTGAATGAATTAAAGATACTTGGATTAATGAATATTCAATATGCTATCAAAGGAGATGAAATTTTTATACTTGAGGCAAACCCTAGAGCTAGTAGAACGATTCCTTTTCTGGCTAAAGCAATAGGAATACCATTTATTAAAATTGCAGCTGAATTAATCGTAGGTAAAACTCTAACTGAAGAGTATAAGAATTTTGATAATAGTACTTTACCTTACTTTGCAATTAAGGAGGCTGTATTTCCATTCAATAAATTCCCAAATACTGATGTAATACTTGGCCCAGAGATGAAAAGCACTGGTGAGGTTATGGGTATAGATGAGGATTTTTATTTAGCTTATTTCAAAAGTCAAATTGGTGC
>CACJAI010000027.1 GCA_902591315.1 uncultured Alphaproteobacteria bacterium | reverse complement strand
TAATTTTGAAAAAAAAAATTCCTAAAACAATGATACTTATGTTTCAAAAAGAATTTGCTGAAAGATTACTTAATATGAACCTTAATTCAATAAATTCACTTATACAATGTTTTTTTAGTGTTGAGCTTAAATTTAATGTTAGTAAAAATTGCTTTAGACCATCACCTAAAGTTCAATCAAGTGTTCTTGTCTTTAATAAACTAAACAAAAGTTTGATATCAAAAAATGAATTAGAAAGATTCATAAAATTTAAAAGGTATATTTTTTCTTATAAAAGGAAAACTTTAAGAAAAATTTTAAAAAAATATAATATCGAAAACAATTTTAACCTAGATTTAAGAGCTGAAAATTTAAATATATGCGATTTAATAAAAATCTTTAGAGCTATTAACTTCTGAATTTATCTACAAACTTTGTTAAGTCCATAAGTCTGAATCTTTTTAACCTTTCAGATGAAATAATATTCATGATTTGATTTACACAAATTTTTAAATCTTTGTTTACTACTACATAGTCATACTCTGGGAAATGAGAAATTTCATTTTGTACTAAATTCATTCTTTTTTTCATTTCATTTTTTGTGTCTCTTCCACGTGTTTTAAGCCGATTAATTAAAGCCATCTTACTAGGTGGTAGTATAAATATACCAACGACCTCCAAGCTACTTTGTTTAAGTTGCTGATATCCCTGCCAATCAATATCAAATAAAACATCTTTTTTTTTATGAAAAAGACTTTTTACAGTTTTCTTTAGTGTACCGTATCTATATCCAAATACTTCTGCATGTTCTAAAAATTCATTTTTTTTTACACTAAGGTTGAATTGCTTTTCTGTATAAAAAACATAATCCTTGTTATTAATTTCACCCTTTCTAATTGGTCTGGTTGTGCAAGAAATAGATAAGTCTATTAATTTGTCTTTTTTTATAAGTTGCTTTGATATTGATGTTTTACCTGCACCGGAGGGTGATGATAAAACTATACAAAAATTTTTACTTTTAAATACCAAGAATTATACTAGCGTTAGTACCTCCAAAACCGAAAGAATTTGAAATTATATTTTTTACAGATTTAGATATTGACTCATGTGGTATTAAATTAATTGAAGTTATTACATCTGGGTTGTCTAAATTCAAAGTTGGTGGAAGGTTTTTAGTTTTTAAAGACATAAATGAAAATACAGCTTCAACTGCACCCGCTGCACCTAAAAGGTGACCAATAGCTGATTTATTTGAACTCATAAATAAACTGTTATTAGATTTAAATAATTTTTCTACTGCTTTTAATTCAATGGCATCTCCAACTGGCGTTGATGTTCCGTGAGCATTTACATATCCTATTTCATCAGTGTTCAGCTTTGACTCACTCAAGGCCATCTCCATAGCTCTAAAACCCCCATTACCATCTTCAGAAGGCTTAGTTATATGAAAAGCATCACCTGACATTCCATAGCCCTTTACTTCACCATAAATTTTAGCATTTCTTTTTTTTGCGTGTTCATACTCTTCTAACACTAAAACCCCAGCACCTTCACCCATCACAAATCCTGATCTATCTTTGTCCCATGGCCTAGAACCTTTTTCAGGGTTTTCATTAAATGTATCGCAAAGAGCTCTAGCGGCAGAAAAACCAGAAATTCCTAAAGGACATATTGCTGCCTCAGCACCACCACAGACCATAATATCAGCTTTATTATTTTTAATTATTGAGAAAGAGTCTCCTATGGCATGAGTGCCAGTTGCACATGCAGTTACTGGAGAGCTATTGGGGGCTTTGAGATTGTACTTAATAGATATATGACCTGATAATAAATTGATCAAAGATGATGGTATAAAAAATGGTGAAATTTTTCTTATACCGTTGTTATCTAAGATTGAAGAATTTCTGTAAATGGTATCTAGTCCACCTATTCCAGATCCTACCATTACACCATATCTATTTGAACTTTCGTTATTAGTTTCAAAACCAGAGTCCTTAATTGCTTCATCAGCAGCAATTAAGCCTAAAGTAATGAATCTATCTATTCTCCTTTGTTCTCTTGTGCTTACAATCTCATTGTTAATTTTTGAGTCATCTATCGTGCCTGCTATTTTGCATGGATAGTCATCAATTTCAAATTTAGTTATTTTAGATATTCCACTTTGAGAGTTTATTAGAGAGTTCCATGAGGTTTCAACAGTATTACCCAGTGGATTAATTGTTCCAAGTCCAGTAACAACTACTTTCCTCAATTTTTATATTTTCTTCAGCTAATTAGAGTTGGCAGTCAAATATGTTACTGCATCTTTCAGTGTTACAATTTTTTCTGCAGCATCATCAGGTATTTCACAACCGAATTCTTCCTCGAAAGCCATTACAAGTTCAACAGTATCTAAACTATCTGCTCCTAGATCATCTATGAATTTAGAGTCACTCTGTATCTTTGACTCTTCAACACCTAAGTGCTCAACTACAATTTTTTTTACTCTTTCTTCAATATCACTCATTTTCTTAACCTCTTAGTAATAAATTTAAAAGTTCGTACCACATTCTCGATAATATTCAAATAATTAAATTAATGCTAAGCCACCATTAACATGCAGAGTTTGACCTGTAATGTAATTGGCATTATCTGAGCACAAAAAACCCACTGCCTTTGCTATATCAATAGAATCACCTAGTTTTTTCATTGGAATTTTCTCTAAAATAGCGTTTTTTTGATCATCGTTTAATTTGTCGGTCATATTAGATCGAATAAATCCAGGTGCTATACTATTAACTGTAATATTTCTTGTTGATAATTCTAGAGCTAAAGATTTTACGAAACCTGATATAGCGGCTTTTGATGCTGTATAATTTACTTGCCCAGGGTTTCCGGTGTGAGCTACCACTGATGAGATAAATACAATTCTTCCAAATCTTCTCTTTACCATTTTTTTTGTAAAGTGTTTAAGTATATGAAAAGATGAATTTAAGTTGACGTTTATGACATTATTCCAGTCATCTGAAGACATTCTTAAAAAAATATTATCTCTGTTGAGTCCTGCATTTAAAACAAGATAATCTATATCAAAATCAAAAAGCTCATCTAGATTTGAGTTTTCAATATTATCTAAATTTAATTCTTTAAAATTAATATGCTTTTGATCAGATTTTACTTTTTTTAGGTTTGTAGTCGTTGAGTAAATTTCTTTGCAACCATTAGTTTTAAAATAATCACAAATAGAACCTCCAATGGAGCCCGTTCCACCAGTTACTAATAATTTTCTATCATTGAACATTATTTATATCCTCAATATTGCAAAGAGAGTATTTTTCACCTTGGAAATCTCTTGGTAAAAAATTTAATAATGTTTTTTTTGGACCAATCTCTATACAAGTATTTATTTCTTTTTCTAAAATAGCTTTAATAGTTTCAGACCACATTACTGGAGAGTGTATCTGAAGAGTTAGTTGGTTACTATACTCTTTTTCAGATATGTTTTTATAATTTACAAGATTATGGTTAGAAATTAGGTCAATATTTATTTTTTTAAACAAACAGTTTTTAATTTTTTCTTTAAATATAAAAGAGCTTTCTATCATTAGATCAGAATGAAATGGGGCAGAGACGTTTAGTGGTATAAATTTACCTATCGGATTTTGCTCCTTAAACTCATTAACTTTGTCTTTAAGTCCACAAATAACAACTTGTCTATCAGAATTGAGATTAGCTATATAAACGCCTGTTCCAAATAAAGACTCATCTATTTTTGTATCTTCTTTTTTTAAAATGGCATACATAGAGTATTTATTTGGATCTGAAACAATTGACATTGAGTCTCCTCGAAATTTTACTACTTCAAGCATTTCCTCAAACTTTAATGACCCAGCAAAGTACAAAGCACAATATTCACCTAAGGAATGGCCTGCTAATGTTATTTTGGCAAAATTTTTAGTTAAATAATCCTTACAAAGGTCAATTACAATGGAACTAAATACAAAAATCATGGGTTGGCTGTATTGCGTTAAATTAAGTAAACTAGTTTTACTTTGAGCCTCTAGTAAATCATACCCAAGTATTTTTGAACTTAGAGAGTATCTCTCTTTTACCCAGTCATATTTATTAGCAAAATCAATGCCCATTTCAGAAAATTGTGAGCCTTGACCAGTAAAAAGCAAAGAAAGATTTTTATTTGACATATTTAGATAATATCTATATTCACTCTTTTTACATGACTAACATATATGAAACAACAATTATAGTAAAACCTGATCTTGCAAATGATCAATTAAAGAATCTTAACACTTCTATAGATCAATTTTTTTCTGAAAATAATATATCGATTGGCTATAAAGAAGACTGGGGTATTAAAAATCTAAAATCTTCTATTCAAAAGTACTCTAAGGGATCATTTAAATTTATGAGAT
>CACJAI010000026.1 GCA_902591315.1 uncultured Alphaproteobacteria bacterium | reverse complement strand
ACACATTGGTGCGTATCAAATTCAACATAAAAACAATCCCATTACATTTTTGGATACACCTGGTCACGCAGCTTTCTCAAATATTCGCTCGAGGGGAGCAAATTTAACAGATCTTGTTGTACTAGTAGTAGCTGCCAACGATAGTGTTAAACCTCAAACAATTGAAGCAATTTCACATGCTAAAGCAGCAAAAGTTCCTATTGTTCTTGCAATTAATAAAATGGACTTACCAGATGTTGATCCAAGCATTGTTAGAAATGATTTGTTAACTCACGAGGTAGTTGTAGAAAGCTATAGTGGAGATGTATTAGAAACTGAAATATCTGCAATTAAAAAAACAAATCTAGAAAAATTATTAGATAACATTTTATTACAAGTAGAAATTCTAGATCTTAACGTAGAACATAACAAACTTGCTGAAGCAATTGTAGTTGAGTCTAAAATAGAAACAGGAAAAGGACCTGTTGCAACAGTAATAGTAAAAAATGGAACATTTAAAGAAGGCGATCATTTTACTTGTGGTTCGTCTTATGGAAGAGTTAGAGCTTTACTTGATGAAAATGGTAGCAGAATTAAATCAGCGAGTCCTGGAATGCCGATTGAAGTACTGGGTTTTGATTCAGTGCCACAAGCAGGCGATACAGTTTATGTTATGCCAAATGAGGATATTGCAAAAGATATTACAGAAAAAGTAAAAGAGGCAATTGAACATTCAGGTCTTGATGAGGGACTTATATCTAATGTTAATACTGGGTTAGTGATGGGATCAGGTGGACCTTCAACGTATCAATTGCAACAAGCATTTGATATAGCAAGAGAAAAAGGCGTTAAAAAAATTGGACCTTATATGGTAACTAGAACAATGGCATCAGGAAATTCTGCTACTTTAGCAACTCCTTTTAAAATTAAAGGTGTAAATTACTCCATTAGTTCAGCGTGCTCCACAAGTTTGCACTGCATTGGCAATGCTTATGATCTCATAAGACATGGGCAACAAGAAATTGTATTTGCAGGTGGTGGTGAGGAAACACATTGGACAATGTCAATTTTATTTGATGCTATGGGTGCTTTATCAAGTAAATATAATGAAACACCTGAGGTTGCTTCTCGAGCTTACGACTCTTCAAGAGATGGGTTTGTCATTGGGGGAGGTGCAGGTGTTTTAGTAGTTGAGAGCCTTGATAGCGCAAAAGCAAGAGGGGCCAATATTGTTGCTGAAATTCAAGGTTTCGGTCAGACTTCAGATGGATATGACATGGTTCAACCCTCTGGAGAAGGGGCAGTAAGGTGTATGCAGATGGCAACACAGGGTAGACCTGTTGATTATATCAATGCTCATGGAACATCAACACCTGTCGGAGACATGATTGAATTACAAGGTATAAAAGAGGTTTTTGGAGATAAGGTTCCTCCAACCAGTTCTACAAAATCACTAACTGGTCATTCACTCGGAGCAACTGGTGTACAAGAAGCCGTTTACTCTCTTTTAATGATGGAAAATGATTTTATGGTTGAGTCGGCCAACATTACAAACTTAGATGAAAAGGCTGAAGGAATGAACATTCTCTTAGAAAATAAAAATGATATCAAAATCAATTCTGTACTTTCGAATAGTTTTGGTTTTGGTGGAACAAATGCATCTATCTATCTAACTAGCTTTAATGAGTAAAATTTTAGAGGGCAAAAAAGGATTGGTTGTAGGTATAGCCAACGATCATTCGATTGCATGGGGCATTGCGAAGTCCTTGAGTGATGAAGGCGCAAGTATGTATTTGACATATCAAAATGATTCAATAAAAAAAAGAGTTGAGCCCCTATCTGAGAAAATTAACTGCTTAGGAATTATGCCTTGTGACGTATCTGAAACATCTTCACTTGAAAATGTTTGTAATGGCGTTAAAGGAAATATTGACTTTTTTGTTCACGCGGTTGCCTATTCAGATAAAAATGAACTATCAGGTAAATATTTAAATACCACTAGAGAAAATTTTCTTAAAACACTACATATTTCTGCATACTCATTGACTGAAATGGTGAGGATGCTTTCGCCAAAAATGAATGATGGTGCATCTATCATGGCTCTCACTTATTATGGGTCCACAAAATATATGCAAAGTTATAATGTAATGGGTGTTGCAAAGGCTGCATTGGAAACATCTATAAAGTATCTTGCTGTTGATATGGGTGACAGAGGAATTAGAGTTAATGCAATTTCAGCTGGGCCCATGAGAACTTTAGCAGGTGCTGTTATAAACAAATCAAGAAAAATTTATAATTATACAATTGAAAATTCTCCTATTAAAAAGCCATTAAAATTAGAAGATATTGGTAAGTCATCTGTTTACTTAATGAGTGATCTATCTAAAGGTGTAACAGGTGAAATACTTTACGTAGATAACGGATATAACAACGTGGGAATGAGTGTTCAAGAGCTATAGTTTAAGATCAGGGGCAAAAGCCCCTTGATTTTTGATAATTATTTAAATTAGAGAGGAAACTAGATTAAACTTCTTTCATGCTAAGCTTTACTTTGCCAGCACGATCAACATCAAGTACTTTGACTTGAACTTCTTGACCCTCAGATAAAACATCAGAGACATTCTCGACTCTTTTTTGTGAAATTTGTGAGACATGAAGTAATCCATCTCTGGCACCCATAAAGTTTACAAAGGCTCCAAACTCAACAATTTTAACAACTTTACCAGTATAAACTTTGCCAACTTCTGGCTCCGCAACAATGTCTTCAACCATTTGCTTAGCTTTGTTAATTGACTCTTCATTACTGGAAGCAATTTTTACAATTCCATCATCGTTGACTTCTAGCTTTGCCCCAGAGACTTCGACTATGTTTTTAATTACCTTACCACCTGAGCCAATAACATCTTTAATTTTAGCTTTATCAATAGTGATAGAGATTACTTGAGGAGCGTGCTTAGAAAATTTTGTTCTAGCTTCTGGTAAGGCGTCCGACATAACACCAATAATATGTTTTCTTCCACCTGATGCTTGATTTAAAGCAATTTCCATAATCTCTTTAGTAATACTGGTAATCTTAATATCCATTTGAAGAGAAGTAATACCATCCATAGTACCAGCAACTTTGAAGTCCATATCACCTAAGTGATCTTCATCACCTAAGATATCGCTAAGCACCACAAAGTCCTCGCCCTCTTTGATTAGACCCATCGCTATACCACCAATATGTTTTTTAATTGGCACACCCGCTGCCATCAAAGCAAGGGATGAGCCACATACTGTAGCCATAGAACTAGAACCATTGGATTCAGTTATCTCAGATACTAATCTTAGTGTGTATGGGAAATCCTCTTTTTTTGGTAACATTGGATGAACTGCACGCCATGCTAGTTTTCCATGACCAATTTCTCTTCTACCAGTTGCTCCTACTCTTCCTACTTCTCCTACAGAGTAAGGAGGAAAATTATAATGCAACATAAAATGTTGTTTATGCATAGGGTCAAGAGAGTCAATCATTTGCTCATCATCGCCCGTTCCTAATGTGGTAACAACTAATGCTTGAGTTTCTCCACGAGTAAAGAGACTTGAACCATGGGCTCGAGGAAGAATGTCTAATTCACATGTAATTTGTCTTACTTCATCTAATTTTCTTCCATCAATACGGCTTTTATTTTTGATGATATCGCCTCGAACTACGTCTTTTTCTATATCTTTAATGATTGTTGTAGCGGCTAAAATCTGATCATCTTCAACATTATCGACAATAGAAGATCTGATCTCTGTCAGTTTTTGACTTCGCTCTTGCTTATCAACTAAACCGTATGCTTCACGAATAGGATCTGAAATTTTACTTTCAATGTCTTTTTGTAAACCTTCATAAAAATCAGGTAGGCTTGGGACTTCAAAAGTCTTAATTTCTGTTTTGCTTGCAAAGTTTTGAACTTCTTTAATAAATGTCTGATAAAAATCATGTCCGAACATTACTGCCTCTAGCATGGTGTTCTCAGAGAGTTCTTGGGCTTCAGACTCAACCATTAGGACACCCTCTTCTGTTCCAGCTACAACAAGATCTAGTTCAGAGTTTTCCATATCCTGAATAGATGGATTTGCAACTAGCTTTCCATCTATATATCCAACTCTAGCGGAACCCAAAGTACCTGCCACAGGAAGACCTGAAATAGCTAATGCTGCACCAGTTGCATACATAGCAATAATATCAGGATCAACAACGCTATCGTAAGATAGGACAGTTAATGTTACTTGTGTTTCATTTTTAAAGTTTTTGTGAAATAGAGGCCTAATAGGTCTGTCGATTAAACGACTTGTTAGTGTTTCTCTTTCAGTCGGTCTAGCCTCTCTTTTAAAAAAACCTCCGGGTATTTTACCTGAAGCATAATATTTTTCCTGATAGTTAACTGTTAATGGGAAAAAATCAATATCAGGTTTTTGTGTTTTTGCTGCAC
>CACJAI010000025.1 GCA_902591315.1 uncultured Alphaproteobacteria bacterium | reverse complement strand
TGCATAAAATATTGAGTTTGTTCAGAAGTAATATTCTTAATTGTTGGGCTTTTACTAAAACCGTTTTTGGAGATAGCAATTTTGAGAGTAATAAAAGGCCTATTTAATGTTTGGTAAGTGTAAAAATATTTATTAATTTTTTGAAATTTATCTAAAGATTTTGATGAATGAATTACTTTGATATTTTGCTGCTTTAAAAATTCGATCCCCTTTCCTTTTATATTTGGGTTTGGGTCTAATGAACTTATAAAAACTTTTTTTATTCCAGCATTGGCAATTGCTTTTGCACAACAGCTATTATTTTTAAAACAAGGTTCTAAACTAATATACATAACGGTTTTATTATTTATTTTATTTTGAGGTAATTTATTTAAGGCGTTAATTTCTGCATGAGGTCTGCCATTTTTTGATGTTAAACCATAACTTAGAACAATTCCTTTATGAGATTTAGAGTAGTCAACAATCAAACATGCAACTGAAGGGTTTTTCCCAGTTAATCCAATATTTTTTATTGATAAATTATTTACACTTTGTAAATAATTTTGATGAATTGCACTTAACAAATCTTATTTTTTATCAATTTTTTCTAAGAATTGCTCAAAATCTTTAGTTTCTCTAAAATCTCTATAAACAGAAGCAAATCTCACATAACCAACTTTATCTAATGAATATAAACCTTGCATAACCATTTCGCCAATTGTGTTAGTGCTGACTTCATTTTCACCCATACCTTCAAGGTCTCTGACTATCTTTGAAATTAATTTTTCTTTTGTATCAATATCAACAGGTCTTTTTCTTAATGCTAATTCAACAGATTTGGCAATTTTATCTCTATCAAACATGGATTTTTCACCATTTTTTTTAACTACTAAGAATTCTCTAAATTGTACTCTTTCAAATGTAGTGAACCTCTCTTTTCTCTCACATCCACAAAGACGTCTTCTTCTAATAACACCACCGTCTTCTGTAGGTCTAGAGTCTAAGACAGATGTTTCCTTCTCCTTACAAAAGGGACACTTCATATTTATTTATAGATTGGAAAATTAGAGCAGAGCTCGGTAACATCTTTGAGAATAGAGCTTTCGGTCATCGAGATATCTGCATTAGATGAGGATAGTGCATTTATGATTGTTGAGATTTTTTCACCAATAAATTTAAACTCTTCCTCTTTGAAGCCCCTTGTAGTAGCAGCTGGTGATCCTAATCTTATACCTGAAGTAATTGTTGGAGGGTTTGGATCATTTGCAACGCCATTTTTATTACAAGTCATTCCAGCTCTCTCTAAACTCTCTTCTGCATCTTTACCAGTTACTTTTTTTGATCTTAAATCTACTAAAACCATATGAGAGTCTGTTCCACCGGTGACAATATCTATTCCGTTTGACATGAGAACTTCTCCAAGAATTGAAGCATTCTTTTTTACTTGTTGAATGTATGTTTTAAACTCTGGTTGAAGAGCTTCACCAAAAGCAACAGCTTTAGCAGCAATAACATGCATAAGTGGTCCACCTTGCAAACCAGGAAAAACAGAACTATTGAATTTCTTTCCAAGGTCTAAATCATTTGAAAGTATCATACCCCCTCTTGGACCTCTAATAGTCTTGTGAGTTGTAGATGTAACCACATGTGCGTGTGGTAATGGATCCGGGTATTCTTTGGCAGCAACTAAACCTGAATAGTGTGCCATATCGACTAGTAAATAAGCCTCGATCTTATCAGCTATCTCTCTAAATTTTTTAAAATCGATATTTCTTGGATAAGCTGAACCACCAGCAATAATCAAGGTCGGTTTATGTTCAATAGCTAATCTTTCAACTTCGTCATAATCTATTAAAGAAGTTTCTGGATTTATGCCATACTGAACAGCGTTAAAATATTTTCCAGATTGATTTGGTCTCGAACCATGTGTTAAGTGACCACCAGCATCTAAAGACATTCCTAAAATAGTATCACCAGGTTTAATGAGTGCTAAAAATACAGCTTGGTTAGCTTGTGCGCCTGAGTGAGGTTGAACATTAGCATAACTGCATCCATACAATTGTTTCAAACGATCAATTGCTAAATTTTCAGCGATATCTACAAATTCACAACCACCATAGTATCTTTTAGCACTATAACCCTCAGCATATTTATTAGTCATAATGGAGCCTTGTGCTTCAAGCACAGCTTTAGAGACGATATTTTCAGAAGCAATTAATTCGATTTGGTTCTGTTGCCTTGAAAGTTCTTGTGAAATACTTTGATATAAATCTTTATCTGCATGTTCTAGATTACTAGAAAAAAAATTCTCACTAAGTGTCATAGTTGCGATATTCTCCTTAAATGTCTCCCTTTGTCAAATTCTGTTTTAAAATAGGCGTTGAGCATAGCAAAAATATTTTTTTTTACAAAAGGTCTTCCTTTAAAACATATAACATTGCTATTATTGTGTTTTCTAGTCATTTTTGCTGTTTGTGCGTTATGACAAAGCGATGCCCTTATGTGCTTATGCCTATTAGCACTAATACTTACTCCTATTCCCGATCCACAGATCAAGATACCCATGCTATATTTATTGATATTTTTACATAATTTTTTTGCAAATTTTGGATAATCTACAGATTTATCTGAATTAGTGCCTAAATCGAAGAAATTAAATTTTTTTTTAGCCAAATACTCCTCAATAATAAAGGATTTTAATCTAAAACCTGCATGATCAGAGGCTATATAAATAGTTTTATATTTTCCTGGTAATTTCATCTCTAGAAAAAGGTAAATTAATATTCAAATTAATCAATACTCTGTTAACTATTCTGCTCATAAAATCAAAAAAAACCAACTGATGATCTTTATTTTCTTTCAAATGTTCATAAATAAGCTCATAAGTTTTCAAATTACTTTTTTCATGGAAATTGAAAATTTTTTTTAAAACACTCTCATTTAAATCAGGTTGATAACCTGAGGCTTTTAAAATTTCAAGCTCTAGTAATAATAGCTCCGGTAGGTAATTAGATCTTTCATTCAATTTAGAAAGTAATAACAAATAATAACTTACAACATTAGAATTTTGGTCGGCTAAAAATAATAATTTATTTATTAAAAAACAAAAATAATCAATTGTCTTCAACTCATATTTTGAAAACAAAAACCATTTAAATTTATTTATAGATGTTGAGGAAAGGCAAACATTATTATTGTCAAATTCAATATTATTAAGTGATCCTTTTACATATGTAGAATTTTTTTTTTTTGATTTTCCTCCAAAAACTACTAGAGATTTTTGTCCATACTCAGAGGTGTAAACTGAAATACTTAAATGATTTTCTTTAAAATTTTCTACTTTCGTAATTATGGCCTCAGTTTTGTACAATAGATTATTTACTAAATTTATTGATGATTTTAATCATTTTTTTTGCTGCTAAAATTTCGGCTTTTTGTTTTGAAACTCCCTCTGCTTCTACTTCATTATCCTTAATTTTCAATGACACTAAAAATTTAGGTTTATGTTTCGTACCAGCTTCCTCAATTAATTTGTAAAGAGGAATTGTCTTATATTTCTTTTGACAATATTCTTGTATAAATGTTTTAGGATCTTTTTGTGGAAGTATGTCTAATTCATTTTGCCATAATTCCATTATTAATTTTTTTGAAAATATTAAACCTTTTCTTGTATAAACAAATCCGATGAGAGACTCTAATGCATCAGCGTATATAGAATTTTTACTTGAGTTGGGATCAAGTTGATGTTTAAAAATATCACCTAAATTATTCTTTCTGAATATTTTGGCTAAGGTGTTTGTATTAACAAGATGAATAAACCTTCTTGAGATCTCATCTAAAGTATTGTGTGAAAAAGTGGTTATTAAATATTCTGAAATTACTAAACCCAAAACCCTATCTCCAAGAAATTCATATTTTTGAAAGGGTTTATCGGTATTTTTTTTTGATTTTTCAAAACTATCGTGTTCTATGCTTTTATTAAAACCCTCAAGGCTTTTTATTGTTTTGAAAATTTGTGTCTTATTCAAAATATTTATTTGATAATGCTAAAGAGCCTATCATATCTAATATGAAAGGGTAAATTCCAAAATTTTGATAGAGAGAAATCTGTATCAACTGAGAACCAAATAAACCAAACTTTGCCAACTATATTTTCTTTTGGCACAAATCCAACTCCACTTAAAATTCTACTATCCGATGAGTTATCTCTGTTATCACCCATGAAAAAGAATTTATCTTTTGGTATTTCGTACTCAGGAGTGTAGTCAAGTGGTCCATCATTCGTAATGTTTAATATTCTATATTCATTTTCAATTAACTGCTGAATTTCCTTACCGTATTGATCATCATAAAAAAATCCATCTTCTATCTGATCTAGCACTTCAAAATCAGTTGAATTTTCGGTCTTTAGATAGATTTTGCCATTTACAACTTTTATTGTTTCTCCTGGTAGCCCAACCAATCTTTTCACATAATTGATATTTTCTTGTCCTGGGAGTTTAAAAACAATTATATCGCCTCTCTCAGGGTTACTTTCAAAGATTTTTCCTTTGAACGGAGGAAGTCCAAAAGGAAATGAGTATCTTGAATATCCATAATCCCACTTAGAAACAAATAGAAAGTCCCCAACTAATAAATTTGGCTTCATTGAACCAGAAGGAATTTTAAATGGCTCGATAGCAAAAGTTCTAATTACCCCTGCAATGATTAAAGCCCAAAAAAGCGCTTTAAAATTATTAATTAAAGATGATTTAACTTTGCTCAATAATTACCGACGCAATCGAATATAATTTTGTATCTGTTAGGCTAACATGAATAACATATTTTCCAAAAGTATCTTTCAAATAGCTTTCAAGTTTATTTTTAAGAGATATCACCGGTTTTCCTAATTTATTTCGACTAACCACAATGTTATTTGGGTAACAGGGGTATCTAAAACCCATACCTATACTTTTGGAAAAAGCCTCTTTTATTGCAAAATTATTTGCTAATAAGTTTTTATTAATTGTTTTGAATTGATCATTCAAAAAATATTTGGATATGAAATTTTTTTTATATTTAGCATAGATATTATTTACTCTATCTATCTCAACTAAATCTATGCCATG
>CACJAI010000024.1 GCA_902591315.1 uncultured Alphaproteobacteria bacterium | reverse complement strand
TCATGTTTATGGCCTGAGGGTTTACTAGTATCTGAAACACTTGCGCTCCACTCCCATTTTAATTTCTCTGTGCTGAATGCATTTTGGCCTCCACTACCATGTTGGCTTATTGTGTGATAATTCCCTCCACTTTTATCAACTCCTGAATATGCAATGATATTATTCATGTTGAACCAAACACCTAGTATTTCATTTTCAAAAGTAACTGACCTCACAGTATTTCTTCCTGAGTTTTCTGTGGCATAAACATAATATGAATTCATAGGCGTTGATGAAGCATCAACAGTAGTAGTGCCTGATGTTATGTCAGGACCTCTAGTTCGGACACCGCTATTATTTTCTTCATATCCAGTGCCTAAATTTGTAGTCTTATAAAAAGCAAATGAGCCTGAGTTTATATTTTCTCTCTCTAAGGTAATGACATAGGGACTGTGTCCATCAGTGTGATTAGAAGCAGATGCTGCGTGTCCACCATCACTAGTACCCGCTCTTAAATTAGTTCCCGTATTTTCTACAAAACCATCTAATGATGAAATTCCATTTTGAAGAAGAGAGTGTTTGTAATCAACAACACTAATTCCCTTAGTTTCAACGATACCGTATTTTTTTTCTAAGTTCCAATCACCACCCTTACCTGTAATATCATCAGAGGCTGCGATATCTGCTTGAGTGATATTTCCAATTTGTTGAATAAGTAACTTTCCCTGATCACCTTGAGCCAGGTTACAACCATAAAATAATAAGTCACCGTCTTGAGTTAACGAGGTACCAATTGATTGAAGTGTAGTGCTAAAAGAATTAATCGTTTCCGAATTTAATATTGAATTTCCAAGAACTACCTGACCAGTACTTGCGTGTCCTATTATATGTACTGCATCGATGTCACTTTGATCTTGCAAAATACTTTGCATTTTTGCAAAGCCGTTTTCGTTGGAGTCAATTAAATAGATAGATTTTGTGTCATCGATGGAGTTAATGATTGTTTGATAATCATCAACACCCTTGTCTATGAAGACAATTTCTTTTCTCGAGTCATTGTTGTGTGTAATAGCTTTTAAATTAGTTGAAAGATCGCTTTCATTGAGAGAGTTGTTTTGAATTTGGTCTTCGACAGCTTCAATGGCTTCACTAGCAGCATAAACAGTAGCACCATCAAACATGATTCTCGGTTCCAGCATTTGAATGCTAAAATGTGGATAAGTTTTCTGTTTATCAGGCACTTATTTACTCTCCTCTTATTTCTCCAGCCCAGAAATATACAATAAATTCAATGGATTTTCATTTAATTTGTAAAAATATATAAGAATTTCTTAGTTGTTTTTTATCCACAACTATGAGATTTTATGCTGTTATTTTTGACGGGGAAAGAATGGCTAATTATAAGGTTTTTGTTGTATTTATTGCTTCAATTTTCATTTGGGGGTGTTCAAAGACACCCATGCCAATTGTAAAAGAAGAAGTCCAGCTTTCATCCCAAGAGGACTTAGAATATCTCAAACAAACATCTGATGCTGCTCCTTTAGAAATTGATCTTTACCAGGCTATTGCTATCGCAATCAAAAATAACCGTGATTTACGATTGAATCTGATGGACTCCGCATTAAGTCAGGGCCAAATAGATGTGGTCAAGTTTGATATGTTGCCGAAACTATCAGTAAACGCAGGTTATAAAGTTTTAGAAAAACATCCCGCTTCAACGAGTGTTAATATGGCTGCTGAAAAAGACAGCGATGGAAATGATATAACTGGAACAGATAATACAGCTGCAGAAGCTATTGGAGATAGCCCAACATACACTCTCTCACAACAAACACCATCTAGTAGCTCTGACATAGGTTTTACGTGGAATGCTCTGGATTTTGGTTTGTCTTATGTTAGAGCAGGTCAGCAAGCAAATAAATATTTAATTTCAAAAGAGTTAGAACGTAAGGCCATTCATAATTTAACAAAAGAGGTTATTTATGCTTATTGGAAGACACTATCTGCAGACGAGCTATTAAGTCAAATAAATCCTTTAATGGATAGAGTTAATGCTGCATTAGATGATTACGAATACATTGAAGAACTTTTAATTAGTTCACCTATGGATGCTTTATTATACCAAAAAGAATTACTGGATGTTTTACAAATATTAAATACACAACGTCGAGCATTAATGGACTCGCGTGCGCAACTATCAAAACTAATGGGTCTATTACCAAATCAAGAATATATTCTAATTAAAACAGAACAGCCTCTAACGGAGTTAAACATGTCTCTAGATGAGCAAGAAGAGGCAGCATTATTTTCAAGACCAGAACTTTTGGAGGTTAGATATCAAGAAAAAGTTACAGCTCAAGAAGCAAAAGCATCGATGCTATCTTTGTTTCCATCACTTCAATTTAATGCTACATGGACCTATGACTCCAATAAATATTTGTTAAACAAAGATAATGTAGAATACGGTGCTGTTTTTGGCGCCAATTTATTGAATATTTTTCAAGCAAGTAACATCAGTGACATAAATCAAATTAATGAAAAACTGATCGAAGAACAAAGATTAGCTGTTTCAATGGCTGTTTTATCGCAAGTCCATATAGCTAATATCAACTACGCACAAAGTTTAAGAGAATACAGTAACGCCAAACATTACCTTAATGTTGCTAAGAGAATTAATGATTTAATATCAAATGCTCAAAAAATTTCTCGTTTTGGAGAGTTAGAAATGATCAGAGAAGAAGCAAGCCTGCTTGTTTCGCAATTGAGAAATGACATTGCATATGCTGAATTACAATATAGCCTTGGAACGTTGTATTCATCTGTGGGAATGAACTTTACCCCAGAAAATTTATCTCAAATTAGTGATAATGAACTAGCACTAGCTCTTAAAGAAAACTTAAATCGTTGGACAAAAAAATATAATTCGTTTGTAACTATACCATTGAATGAGCAAAACCCTGTCCTTGTTCAATCAGCAAAAATAGTTGAAGAGAATGTGAATTTATCAAATTACGATTTCGTGGATTTTATATTTCAATTTGATGAGAAAACATTTTATTTAGAGGGTAGTGGTAAAACTAGATACAGTGTAAAGATGACTAATGGGGAGGCCTTACCATCATGGCTTGTATTTCTTCCTTCACAACATACATTTGTTGCTAGTCCACCATTTGCTATGGGGTCATTAGATTTAATAGTTGAAGCAAGTAATGATATTACAAATATTTCTGATACATTTACACTTAGTTGGAATACAAATAATTCACGCCCTAAAAATATACCTGAAGAAAAAATTAATGAAGATCTATTAAATGAATTAAACGAGATACTTGAAGCAAAACTTAAAAGAATCATAATCTTAAATGAGGAAGTAAATGAGGAACAACTTGACTCTTTAATAGCAGCTCTCAATTTTAAAGAGCAGCAAAATTTAGAGGACACTTCTGATATAATCTTCGACTCAACTTTCAAAATAAAATCTAAGCCTAAGCCTAGTAAAAATGTTTTAATTGCCGCTCTTAATGACAGCCTTGGAAGTCAAATCGAATCAATGACCTCTTATGATCCCAATCAATCAGCGTTTATTCAAATTGGTGCATTTAAGAAACAAAAAGTCTCAAAAATTGTTGCAGAAGATGTAGCAAAAAAAATAGGCACGCGCGTGGAAGTTAGGCCAACATTAGTTTCAGATCCTGTGATGTACAGGATTTTAGTAGGGCCTGAACATAAAGATCAAATTGTAAATGTTATTGCCGATATCATGGAACTAGGAATATCAGATTATTTTTTAACCCAAGGATAAGTTGACAAGTGAATGAGGAAGAAGCCAAGGAAATTTTTAATTATCTTTTAAAAGATCATAATTTAGATAAATTTTTAGAATTTTGTACTGATGATATTAAATTTATATTGCATCCAAAGCATGTTGCAGCAGGGGAATATGACAGAAAAGGTATTTATGACCTTTTTGCTCATCTCGCGAAATCTTTTCCCAACTGGAGTGAAGCCATTGATGAGGTTTATCATGATCAAGAAAAAAAAGTTTTTATTATTATTTCAAAAGGTAATTCCTCTACAATAACTGATATTTGGGATATCCAATTTGCACATTATAATGATGATGGAAAAATATTCAGAGTAGAAGATCGAATAGACACTCTTCACCTTGCCGAAGGTAATGTCGGCCCTAGAATTTAATTTTATTTTTTTTTAGCCTTAGTGCATTAAGTTTTATAAAACCCTCTGAATCACGTTGATCATAATTTGAAGTCTCAAAAGTTGCTAGGTCTTCATCATATAAGCTATTAGGTGACTGTCTTCCAATAACAATCACATTGCCTTTATATAGAGCCAACCTTACTTCACCGTTTACTCTTTTCTGCGTGGCATCAATTGCTTTTTGCATCATTACTCTTTCTGGTGCGAACCAATATCCATTATAAACTAATCTCGCATACTTAGGCATAAGTTCGTCTTTTGTGAAAACCTCTTCTCTGTCCAAAGTAATGCTTTCCATAGCACGGTGGGCTTTAAGAAGAATTGTCCCGCCTGGTGTTTCATATACTCCTCGAGATTTAATTCCCACGTATCTATTTTCTACAATATCTATTCTTCCAATTCCGTTTACTGCTCCTAGTTTATTTAACTTTTCTAATAGATTGAATGGTGAGAGTTTTTTTCCGTTAATAGCAATAGGATCACCATTTTTAAATTGAATAGTTATCAATGTCTCTTTGTTCGGTGCTGACAGAGGACTTTTTGAAATACCAAAAACATTTTCAGGTGGTCTTTTCCAAGGGTCTTCAAGGATTTTTCCTTCAGCAGATCGATGAAGAACATTTGCATCTACACTGTACGGAGACTCTTTCTTATTATGTTTCATGATAGGAATTTTGTTATTAGCTGCAAATTCCAACAGTTTTGTTCTAGATGATAAATCCCACTCTCTCCAGGGTGCAATTACTTTTATTTTAGGATCTAAGGCATAGTAAGAAAATTCAAATCTTACCTGATCATTTCCTTTACCTGTTGCTCCATGAGACACGGCATTAGCTTTTTCTTTTTTTGCAATTTCAATTTGTCTCTTAGCAATTAATGGTCGAGCAATTGATGTGCCTAGAAGATACTCACCCTCATAAATTGTATTACAACGAAACATTGGAAAAACATAGTCTCTAACAAATTCTTCTTTTAAATTTTCAATGTATATTTTCTTAGCGCCAAGTTTTTTTGCTTTGATTTTCGCTTCAGTTAACTCTGCGCCTTGACCAAGATCAGCTGCATAGGCGATGACATCTGCGTTATATTCAGTTTGCAGCCATTTCAGTATGACGCTTGTGTCTAATCCGCCTGAGTAGGCTAAAACAATTTTATTTTTCATTTTCTTAGCAGTCTTGTTGAAGAGAATTATATGCGTTAGTAAAACCTATTAACGTATA
>CACJAI010000023.1 GCA_902591315.1 uncultured Alphaproteobacteria bacterium | reverse complement strand
AACGATGCAGAATATGATGATGTTAAGTGATTATATTTTCTTGTAATCAAGTGGGTAATAGCTATACAAAAAGCACCCAAAAAAACAAAAAAAACTCCAAGGAATGAAACTACGTTAGTGCCAAATGGTTCTGCAGAAATCACCACACCTAAAAAACCTATTAAAATAGCTAAAACCCTTATTATATTAATATTATCACTTAAGAAAAAATGAGACAAAACAAGCAACATTAATGGAGATGTAAAAAGCACCGGATAGACTACTGAAAGAGGAAGTAATAGAACGCCTTTTAAAACAAAAAGGAATCCAATTGTATGAACAACTCCTCTTATAATTTGGAAGAGGTAATTTTGTTTTTTATAAAAATGAAAACCATGATTTTTACATATAAAAAAAAGTAAAGGTATTAGAGAAAATAATGCATTTAAAAATAATAATTGTAGGACAGAATAAGTATCTCCTAGAATTTTAATAACGGAGTCCATTGAAACTAAAAATAAGAAACCTATAAAAGAGACTGCTGAGGGAAGGAAAAATTTTTTATCTAACATTTTAAATTAGTTAAAACCTTAATCTTTTTTCAACGAAACACACTTTAAATCGTAAGCCCATTTTTTGTTGTACTCTTTGTAAGATATTGAAAAAACTAAATCTAAATTTCCTTTAATTGAAATTGATGAAATGTAATCATCTGTATCATAATTAAATATTAAGCCAAAATTATCTTCATCAAATAATTGATAATTTTTTTCATCAAAACTACTAAAGATCATAATATTTTTATTTTTTATATTTTTAATTATATCTAATTGTGTTCCAGAAACTTTTTGCTTACAATCAAAATATTTTAGTGCATTTATACTTTTGTCACATATACAGGCAAGTGGGAATTTTTCTAAAATTTCAGTAAATGCTAAATTAGGAAGAATTAAAGAAAAAAAGATGATAAAATATTTCATATCATCTAATTGTATACATCATGATAAATAAACAGTTAATCACAATTATTATTTTTTGCGGGATCGGTTTTGCTATAATAAGACTTTTATTAGACTCTTTTTTTCCTGGGGGAATTACTTTTTGAATGAATATAATAGAAAAAAATTGTGGGAAAAAATTCAATCAACAGGTGACAAACTTCAACCTCTTTTAAAGCCATCTCAATTTTTTCCAAATGGGAGAAATGCATATGCACATATAGCTCTGAGTATTAAAGAAAAATTTGGTATGAGCTACAAGGATCTTTCTGATGACAAGTTTGATGAAATAGCTTCATACATCGAACATTTGTTAAAAAATCCTGATTAAATTTTCTTGATTTTTTTTTTATAAATAATAATTGTATTTTTTGAATATATGCCCAGAACAAAAAGTTTAGCCACTCTCATTAATCATTATGGAAATGAAAGAGAATTTAAACTCAAAGCAAATAAAATCTCTGATGTATATAAAATATTAAACAGAGAAATTTTTAATAATCGTTTAAAAAAGCCCTATATCCTTACAAGAAGAATGCATGGCGCATTAGGTTTATTTGAATTCAACCCATATGCAACAAAACACTGCTATAGAATAACCCTTCATAATAAATTTAAAAATTTTCAAGAATTTGTTGAAATTCTTGGACATGAAATGATTCATTATTATCAAAAATTAGTCCTAAAACAAAATTCAGCAAAACATAATAAAGAATTTTATAGTTTTAAAAAAAAATTTAAAAAAATTGGACTGAATTTAAAAAGAGTTTATCGTTAATTACTCGTTTTTAAACTTTCTATTTAACAATTTCTTGATTTCTTTTTTCGATGGACTTCCATTAATGATTTTAATAATAGAATTTATAATTGGAAACTTACTAATATTAATTTTTTTATTATTTTTTAAATTAAGACAGCTATTAATTCCTTCGATTGTCTTACGTTTCAATGTTTTATATTTGCTTTTTTTTTCAAAACAAAACCCAAAATTATAGTTCCTTGATTTGTTTGAGCTACATGAAAGTATTAAATCTCCAATACCTCCAAGACTATAAATCATATTAGTATTTAGGTTTAAGCTCTTTAGCATACTTTTTATCTCAACAATACATCTTGTTATGTAAGCAGCTCTTGCATTTTGACCCAATGACTCTGCATCTATAATACCTGCACCAATCGCATAGATATTTTTGAGGATACCTAAAAATTCAAGTGTCTTATAATCTTCTGAATAATAAATTCTTATATTTGTATCTTTAAAGATATTACCGATATTTTTATTAAGTTTGTTACTCGATAAACTTAAGGCTGTAGGTTTCCCGTATAAAACCTCATCTGCAAAGCTAGGTCCGGATAAAAAATGGTAATTTTTAAAATTTAGTTTTTTTTTTATCAGATTTGAGATGAAATCACCATTCTTACTGATTCCTTTTGAGCATATTATTAATTCATTAATTTTCTGATTTTTTAAATAATCATCGGAAAAATTATCAAATGCAGTGGCAGGTAAGACATAGAAAATATAATGATATGCACTAGCATTAAAATTACCCGATGTTGATTTTAGTTTTCTAGATAATTTGAAATTTTTATAATATTTTTTATTAATTTTGTTTTTATTTATTTGATTGGATAATTTCAGATCCCTTGCCCAAAGATAAACATTATTATTTTTCTTTGAGAGTGCGTTAGCAATAGCTGTGCCCCAAGCACCTGCACCGACTACTAAGATTTTTTTATGCACTTTTATAATAATTTCATATCACTAGAAAAAGACATTTTAATAGTATGTTTTGAATTAGAAAGAACAATATTTTTAATTAAGTCAATATTAAACTTATAAAAACTATTCAAAAAATAGAGAAAAAAAATTACTCGTACTTTACATTTTTTGATTTTTTGTATGAACTTCATTTGAAATGTATGATGTTGTAATAATTGGTGGTGGCATTAACGGTGTTGGCATAGCAAGAGATGCTGCAGGAAGAGGTTTAAATACTTGTTTAATTGAAAAAGGTGATATTGCTTCCCAAACTTCTTCATGGTCAACAAAATTAATTCATGGGGGAATAAGATATTTAGAAAACTACGATTTTAAACTAGTAAGAGAGTCTCTTATAGAAAGAGATGTGATAAGAAAAATTGCTCCCCATATTACAAAACCTGTGAAATTTGTTTTACCTCATGTTCCAAGTTTAAGGTCGAGCTTGATTATAAGAATTGGTTTGTTTTTGTATGATAGATTGAGTGGCAAATCAACCTTTGAAAAATCAAAATATATTTCTTTAAATGAAACTTTCAAAGAAAACCCAATAAAAGAGAATTTTAGAAGTGGCTATGTTTATTCTGATTTATTTGTTGATGACTCCCGACTAGCTCTACTTAACGCAGAGGATGCTATAAATAGAGGTGCAAAAGTCTACACAAACACAAATATTATCAAAACGGTCAGAGGTAAAGATAATTGGTCAATTTTTTTAGACAATGGTGAAGTTTTAAAATCAAAAGCTGTTGTTAATGCAACTGGGCCTTTTGCTATATCAGTTTTAAATAATATTTTTGGAATAAAATCTAAAAAAAAATTAAGACTTGTTCAAGGAAGTCATTTAGTGGTCAAAAAAATATATGATGGCGATCAAGCATACATACTCCAATTAAATGATAAGCGTATTATTTTTATGATACCATTTAAAAATAAATATACTTTAATAGGTACTACTGATCATGAAGTTGAAGATTTTGAAAATCCCAAAATTACATATGAAGAGAAAACTTATTTAATTAATTCAGTTAATTCCTTTATAAAAAATGAGATTGTCGATAATGATATTGTATGGACTTATTCAGGTGTAAGGCCATTGATTGAAGATAATAATCAGAAGGCATCTAAAGTATCAAGAGACTATGCTTTTGAAATTGACGATGAAGATGGAGCTCCAATTTTGACAGTTTTTGGAGGAAAACTTACAACTTATAGAAAGCTTTCAGAAAAAGTTTTGAAAAAGTTAAGCAAGTACATAGTAGTTTCAAATAAAACATGGACATCCGATGAAGTTTTACCAGGTGCGTATGATATAAATATTTATAGCGAAAATATCCCTAAAAAAATATTAAAACGACTTATCGAAACGTATGGAGCTAAAATATCAAAATTAAATGAATATTATAATGAATTTAACGCAGGTGGAGATCTGATTTTTGATGATTTTTATGAATTTGAAGTAAAATATCTTATTAAAGAAGAAATGGTACGAACATCTGAAGATATTTTATTTAGGAGAACAAAACTTGGAATTAATTTTCCTAAAGAGGCGAGGGATAAATTAGAAATTATTTTAAAAAGACACCTTTAGTTCTTATGATATTATAAATTGGTGCAAAAATTTATTTTATCAATTGATCAAGGAACAACTTCTACACGTTCGATAATTTTTAATGATAATTTTGAAATTGTTTCTAGTGATCAGTTGGAATTTAAACAATACTTTCCAAAAGATGGGTGTGTAGAACACGACCCTCAAGAGATATTTAATACTGTTTTACAAACGACACAAAATGCAATTAAAAAAGCAAAAGTTAATTCCAGACAAATATTAGGTATAGGAATAACTAATCAAAGAGAAACTGTAGTCATTTGGGACAAACAAACAGGTAAGCCTATTTACAAAGCTATTGTTTGGCAAGATAGAAGAACAGTAAATTATTGCAAAGATTTAACTAGGAAAGGATTTGCAAAAAAAATACAAAAAATTACTGGACTTGTAATTGATGCATATTTTTCAGCAACTAAAATAAAATGGATACTTGACAATATAGAGTCATCAAAAAAACTGTTAAAAGAGGATAGACTTTTATTTGGGACAATTGATACTTGGCTTCTGTGGAAGTTAACAGAGGGAAGGTCTTTTTTTACTGAGGCTACGAATGCTTCAAGAACCATGTTATATGACATCAAAAAAAACTGTTGGTCAAAGGAATTACTAAAAATTTTTAATATCCCTTATAAAATTCTTCCCGATGTAAAAGATAGTGCAGATGATTTTGGGTACACAACTCTTTTTGGAGATAAAATCAAAATAGGAGGTATGGCTGGTGACCAACAAGCAGCAACAATTGGACAAGCCTGTTTTAAACCTGGATCTATTAAGTCTACATATGGGACTGGTTGTTTTATGATAATGAATATTGGACAAAAACTTAAAATATCAAAAAATAATTTGCTTACGACCATTGCATATAAAATTAATAATAAGACCACTTATGCCTTGGAAGGTTCTATCTTCATTGCCGGGGCTGCTGTTCAGTGGTTAAGAGACTCACTTAAAATTATCAAAACAGCACAAGAGACAGAGATTTTTTATTCAAAGAGTGATCAAAGTCAAAAAATTTACTTTGTTCCCGCTTTTGTTGGTTTAGGGGCTCCTTATTGGGATGGGGAAGCCAGAGGTGCAATTTTTGGAATGACAAGGAATACTGGAATAGCAGAGTTTGTCAAAGCCGCTATAGATAGTGTTGCATACCAAACTAAAGACTTGGTCATTGCCATGCAGAAAGATAGTGGTGTTCCAATTAAACAGCT
>CACJAI010000022.1 GCA_902591315.1 uncultured Alphaproteobacteria bacterium | reverse complement strand
GGCTCTCTTTAAAAAGTTTCTTCCCTCTGAGAGAATTTCTTTCATTTTTTTTTCTATATTAGCTAAGTCATCATCTGATAGAGTACTTTCCATATCAAAGTCATAATAAAAACCGTTCTTTATAAAAGGACCAATAGTTGGTTTAGCATTTGGGAAAAGAGTAATTACAGCTTCAGCCAAAATATGAGCCATATCATGCCGCATTATATTTAATGCATCATCAGATTTAGGTTTAATGGGAGTGCTATTTTCAACTTCAGTGTCCCAATAATTATTATTCGAGTCTTTAAATGCTATTATATCGCTCATAATTCTAATTTTTTATAAAAACAACTTTTTTTACCCGTATGGCAAGCGCCAATGCCTTCAAGCTCAACTTCATAAATCAAAGCGTCACTGTCACAATCAGTATAAATATTAATAATATTAAGTTTATTGCCAGATGTTTCGCCTTTTAACCATAATTTTTTTTTACTTCTACTCCAAAAGTGTGCTTTTTTTGTTTTTACTGTCATTTCAATAGAATTTTTATTTGAGTAGGCCATCATAAGAATTTCATTAGTTGACTTCTCTTGAGCAATCGTAGGTATTAGCCCATCAGAATTAAAAACTAGATGATTTATGTTGAAATTTTCCAATGTCTTGATTTTTAATGATTTTTACTTTTATTAAAGTATTTTTCAATTATTAAAAGAATTTTTTCGATGAATTATTATTTAGCACCAATGATGGGTTACACAGACTGCTATTTTAGAAGTTTAGTGGAAAACATTTATGGAAATAGTGTAACTACTTTTTCTGAAATGATAGTGGATAAAGCAATCATCCATAATGAGACCAAAACAATAACCAAGCATTTTTTAAAAAATAATAAAAGCGCCATTCAAATTGCAGGCTCAGATCCTGAAGAAATTAAAAGAACAATAAATATTTTAAATAAAGTAGATATTATTAAACATGTAAATTTTAATTTAGGGTGCCCAAGTTCTAGAGTCCAAGAAAATATGCTTGGTTTAGCTTTAACCCAAAAGTATGACTTAGTAAAAAAATGTTTATATGAATTGATCAAATATAATAAAGATGTATCGGTAAAATGTAGACTTGGTTTAGGTATGGATGAGGATAAGAGTTATATTTTTGATTATCTTAAATTATTTAATGAAATAGGAATTAAAAAAGTATTTATACATTGTAGAAATGGTGTTTTGAACTTAGATACCAAAAAAAATAGAATAATTCCGAAAATTAATTACAATTTATTTTTAGAGTGTTGTTATCAATTTCCTGAAATGGAACTTATTCCTAACGGTGAGGTTAATGATTTAGCAACCTTTAAATTTTTTCAGTCAAAAAATATTACTCAATTTATGATAGGTAGGCAATTTGCAAAAGACGCTTTTTTTTTAGAAAAATTAGATCTAAAGAATGTCGAAAAGAAGACAGCTTCAATAATTAATACAATAAATGAATTAGAGCATTACAAATATTTAAATATTAATTTATTAAAAAAAAGTATATTCACTACACTTAGTAACATATCAAATTCCAAAAAAGTAAAAAAAGAAATCTCAGTTATTGATAATTATAGTGGCTTACTAAATTATTTTGAGAGGAATGCCATTTGGAGTTAGAGAGATTATATAAATCTTCCACTTTCTTATCAAAATATGAATATCTTAATAATTCTTATGATGTTTCAAAGGTTGATGCTCAATTAATACTTAACCATTACAAAAGTAATATAAAAAAATATTCTAATTCCTCTAAAACTAACTTCCTCAATATAAATACACTTAAAAATGAGCTCATTTATTTAATTTTTTTATCAATTCATCAAAATTTAATTTCTCAGTCTAATGGATCAAGATTGTGGTCTGTTTTATGCAAAAATATTTTAAGTAAAATCATTAATATCAATCTATACAGATCATTTAATAAAAGTTTAAAAAAATATTATTTTATTTTAGGTATGGGTAAAATTGGTGTAAGAGATTTAAATTTTGCCTCTGATATCGATATAATCATATTCTATGACTCCAAAAATAGTCCTATTTCCCTTCAAGATTTTAATAAATCTATAAAGAAAACTATTAGTGACATATCAAATATTTCTAAGTCTTTTTTTCATAAAATAGATTTAAGGTTACGACCAGATTTTGGTGATTCATTAATTATATCTGATATGGATCAAGCAATTAATTATTATACTTCAGTTGGCAGAAATTGGGAGAGATTAGCATTTCATAGATCAAGTTTTTTGTGTGGCGATATTCAAAAATATTTCTCATTTAAGGAAGCAATAAAAAGTTTTTTATTTAGAAGAACATTTGACTATTACGCTATAGATGAAATTAAAAAGCTCTTTGCCTCCAGTAATACTGAACAAAAGCTAGATATAAAAAATTCTTATGGCTTTATTCGATCTTGTGAAAATATAATACATTTTAACCAACTTCTTTGGTCTGGAAAAATAAATTCTCTTAAAGAGAGTAATATTCATAAATTACTTTTAAATTTTAAAAAACATGAAAATATAATTCCAAAAAATGAATTAAAAAATATATCAGATGCATATTATTACTTCCGTAAAATTGAGAATTATTTACATATAAAAAAGAATACTTTTCAGAATATAATTGACTCTAATGAAACCTATTTAAATTCATTATTAGATAACTTTTCAAACAAATTAGAGAAGCATAAATCTGAAATTCAAACAATATATCAGCGTTTATTTTTCCCTAAAATAAATAGAGAGAGTTTACGACGTGAAAAATTTAGTGAGTCTAGCCAAAAAATTATTGATAGTCTTCTAAAACGAGCTGAGAACATCAATAGTTCAGAAACAGTAAAAAATGATTATTTAGAGTCTATTTCAAGTCTCATGAATATTTTATCAACACATAATAAACGAGATGATCTAATTATAAAATTTGACTATTTGATTAACTATTATAAGTCTGGTGTCCATTTAACTGCTTTATACAAATACAATAATAAAATTTTTTTAGAGTTAGCTTTCATATTTGAGAATTCTTCAAAATTAACAAATCTTATTTACAAAAATCATTTTTTAATAGAGTCACTAGTCTATTTTTTTAATTATGGCATACCTACTTTTAAGCTGAGAGAATTTTCTGATAATTTTGATTTAGATTTAAAAAAATTAATCCAGGATATTTATGAAATTTTATTCCTTTTAGATTATTTGTTACTTTCAAAAAAAATAACAAATACTGACTTCCTCAAAAAACGAAATACCGCTGTAAGAAAGTTTATTTTTTATATTTTTGAACTAGTTAAAAATGAATACATTGTCAATAGAAGCAATATTTTCTCTGACTTAACACCGATTTTATTTGGAAGTTACGGTGTCAAAATGGCTACGAATTTTTCCGATTTAGATATTTTTTTTATATATCAATCAAACAAAAATAATCACATAGATAATATTAAAATTGTAAGGAGATTTTACTCGATAATGAAACAATATATTGATCCAAATATCCTAACAATTGACGATAGAAATAAACCTTTTGATAGAGACTCTGATCAAGTTATTAATATTGAAAATTTCTTTTCATTTTATTCAAAGACTAGTGAGCCATTTCATAAATTGTCTTTTATGAAGGTATGTCTTTTAACAAATAATCTAAAATTAGTTAAGTATTTTACAAAAATGAAAAATCAAATTATTTCAAACTTTTCTAAAATTGATAATGAATACTTTTTAAAAATAGTAGATATAAAAAATCCTTTAAAAAATAATAAGGATCTTTTTCAACTCTATAAAATTAAAGAAGACATCAACCAATTAAATAATAAAGAGTTTTCATATGGTGACGATATTGATTATTTAAGAGAGTTGCTTATGTTTGAAGATCTAACTGGCAACCCGTCTAAAGTAGATAATAAAAAATATTTAGACAGGTTGCTTTTAAATTAAATTAGTAATCGTAATACATATCGAACTCTGCAGGTGTGACTAGCAGTTTATTTGGCTCGATTTCTTCTTCTCTTTTGTATTCGATATATGACTCGATTAAATCTTTGGTAAACACATTACCCTCTAAAAGATAATCATGATTTGACTCAAGATTATTAATCGCTTCCTCAAGAGTGCCTGGTACTTCCTTAACTTTAGATTGCTCTTCAGGAGGTAAATCATAAAGATTTTTATCCATTGGTTCACCAGGATCAATTCTATTCTTAATCCCATCTAAACCTGCCATAAGCATAGCTGAAAATGCTAGATAACCATTCGCAGTTGCATCTGGACATCTAAACTCAACTCTTTTTGCTTTAGGAGATGGTGAGTATGCAGGGATTCTACATATAGCACTTCTATTTCTATTAGAGTATGCAAGCTTTACTGGAGCCTCATAGCCTGGAACTAGTCTCTTGTAAGAGTTAATAGTTGGATTTGTAAATGCTAATAAAGATGGTGCGTGCTTGAGCAAACCACCAATATAAAATTTTGCTTCATCACTAAGATTGGCGTATCCACCTTCGCCATAAAATACTGGTTTACCGTTTGACCAAATACTTTGATGACAATGCATTCCTGAACCATTGTCGTTTGAAAGAGGTTTTGGCATAAAAGTAGCACTTAAACCATTACTTTTTGCTGTGTTTCTTACAACGTATTTATATTTTTGAAGATCATCGGCCATCTTAACCAACGTGTCGAATTTTAAATCAATCTCACATTGACCAGCAGTTGCAACTTCGTGGTGTTGCGCTTCAACGCTCATACCAATAGCTACCATGTGATTTACCATTTCTGATCTAACATCTTGCATAGTGTCATGAGGTGGGCAGGGGAAATAGCCACCTTTATTTCTAACTTTATAACCTAGGTTTGGACCTTCATTTGTGCCTGTATTCCAAACAGCTTCACCTGAGTCGACAGAGAAAGAAGAGTGATGAGGGTGCGTATTAATTTGGACGTTATTGAAAAGAAAAAATTCAGCTTCTGGTCCAAAGAAAATACTATCTCCAACTCCTGAAGTTTTAACATATTCTTCTGCTTTTTTTGCAACGTATCTTGGATCTTTATCATATTTTTGTCCAGTAATTGGATCTTGAATATCACATATCAGAACTAGAGTAGGATCTGTAAAAAAGGGATCTACAAATGCAGTCTCAATATCTGGAATTAATATCATGTCACTAGCTTCAATTGACTGAAAACATCTAATTGATGAGCCGTCGAAACCAATACCTTCCTCAAATACGTCCATTTCAAATGTATTAATATGGTTTGAAAAGTGCTGCCATGTTCCTAAAGGATCTGTAAATCTAAAATCAATATACTTAATACCATTTTCATCGATCATTTTTTGTAATGATTTTTTGTCCATCTAATAACCTCCTGAGTTGTTAACTTGGTTTGTGTAAAAACTAAATTGCGTCTTTACCTTTTTCGCCTGTGCGAATTCTAATAGCTTCTGAAACTTCGTATACAAAAATCTTACCGTCGCCGATTTTACCTGTATTTGAGTGCTTGATAATAACATCGATTGCCTCTTTGTATTTCTTGTCATCAACTACTAATTCAATTTTAACCTTTGGCAGAAAGTCTACTACGTATTCAGCTCCTCTATAAAGCTCAGTATGACCTTTTTGTCTACCAAACCCTTTTACTTCAGATACGGTTAATCCACTTAGGCCTATTTCGCCAAGGGCATCTTTAACATCCTCTAATTTAAAAGGTTTAATTATTGCCTCAATTTTTTTCATATTTAGCGATCCAAATATAATGTTTAATTTGCATAATATCTATACTATAAATTAATTCAATTTTTGGCGGGTGTAGCTCAGTTGGTTAGAGCGCCGGTTTGTGGTACCGGAGGTCGGGGGTTCAAGTCCCCTTACTCGCCCCAATTTGTGCGCCAGTGGCGGAATGGTAGACGCGCTGGTCTTAGGAACCAGTGGGCAACCGTGGGGGTTCGAGTCCCTCCTGGCGCACCAGAATACATGTAAAATGGATTATAAAAATATAGAAAAAAAAAGTTTCAAATCGTCTTTCGAGGTATCTTTAGATCAAAGCGCAATAGCCAAGATTATTGACGAAAAAATATCAGCAAAACAACCCACTTTTGAAATTGCAGGTTTTAGAAAAGGTAAAGTACCGGTAAGCATTATAAAGTCAAAAATTGGTCCTCAAATTGAAAACGAGGTATTAAATGAAGAGTTATCAAAAAATATAAATAAAATCAGTGAGGATGAAAAAATACAATCTCTGATACAACCTGATGTTAATTTTAAAAATAATTATAATTTTACCCTGACTTTTTTTTTAAAACCCGAAATTAAAATCGATGATTTAAAAACAAGTG
>CACJAI010000021.1 GCA_902591315.1 uncultured Alphaproteobacteria bacterium | reverse complement strand
TTTAAAGTACTTCGAATATAACCCTCATAGTCCAAATTTGGAAAAAGGTTTTGGCGGTATCATGGAACCTAAGGGTGAAAAGACATTGGATCCTGATATAATTATTGCATCATGCTCTGCATTTAATGAAAAAGGTTTTAGGGTAGGCTATGGAGGTGGTTTTTTTGATAGAACTATTGAAGAATTGAAAAAAAAAGGAAATTTAAAAACTATTTTAGCTGCTTTTGAAATTCAAAAAACCAATTTCAATTTTCAGGAAAGTTTTGACCAAAAAGTAGATTATATTTGTTCAGAACAAAAAATTTATTCTTTATGAATTTTTTAGTTATAGGAGATGTTGTAGGAAGATCAGGTAGGACAGCTCTCAAAGAAAATTTAAAAAAGATACAAAATCAATTTAATATTAGCTTCACAATAATTAATGCTGAAAATTCAGCTGGTGGTTATGGACTTACAGGAAAAATTTACGAAGAGCTTATAAGCTGGGGAGCTGATGCTATAACTTTAGGAAATCATGCTTGGAAACAAAAAGAGATCATAGAGTATATGGATCAAAACCCAGATCATAATATTATCAGACCTTTAAATTTCGAAGTTGGATCTCCTGGTAGGGGATTTAAAATTTTTACTCATGACAATGGAAAAAGAATATTAGTAAGCCAAGTTCATGGTCAAACATTTATTGACCTTCCCTTAAGTAATCCTTTTAATTCTATTGATACACAACTTTTATCTTTAATTAATGATCATAAAATAGATTATTCATTTTTAGAGGTACATGCTGAGGTAACATCTGAAAAAAATGGTATAGCTCAAAATTATGATGGAAAATTTACAGCTATATATGGGACTCATGTTCATATTCCAACCTCGGACGCTAGGGTGTTAGAAAAAGGCACTTGTTTTCAAACCGATATTGGCATGACAGGAGATTATAATTCTGTTATTGGTATGAAAAAAGAAAGCGCCATCAAAAGAATGAGAACTGGGTCAAACTCTCACAGACTGGAACCTGCAGAGGGATTGGCAACTATTTCTGGAGCGGTCATTACTACAAATGTGGGGGATAAAAATTCAATTCAATCTATTCAAATAGGTGGTGTTTTGGATAGTAATTTATTATCTTAGCTCATGGCAGGACATTCAAAATTTAAAAATATTCAATATCGTAAAGGTGCTCAGGACAAAAAAAGAGCAAAACAATTTGCAAAAATAGGAAGAGAAATTCAAATAGCCGTGAAGATTGGAGGAACTGACCCAGAGTCCAATCCAAGATTGAGACTAGCAATAACAAATGCTCGAAGTGTAAATATGCCAAAGGATAATGTAGATAGAGCTATTAATAAAAATAATACTGAAGCTTCTGATTATTCAGAAGTTCGCTATGAGGGGTATGGTCCATTTGGAACAGCTTTTATAGTTGAGGCCTTAACAGATAATAAAAATAGAACAGCTTCAGAAATTAGATCTATTTTTTCAAAGAATGGGGGTAATTTGGGAGAGACAGGAAGTGTGAGTTTTAATTTTAATAAAGTAGGAGAAATACAAATCAAAAAAGAAATAGATGATAGTGCACTTGAGGATTTACTTGACCATGGTTTAGAGGATTACGATACAGATAACAATGTAACATATCTTTATTCTTCTTTTGAGGAATTAGCATCTTTTGAGAAAATATTGGTAGATAAAAAATTTGATATTGAAAGTGCAAATATTATTTGGAAGCCAAATTTAACTGTAAAAATTGAAAAAAAGGAAGATCTTGACAAGCTTATTAGATTAAATGAAGACTTAGAGGACAACGATGATGTTCAAAATTGTTTTTCAAATCTTGATTTTGATAGTGAACTTTTAGAGGTTAATAATGCCTGATAAAGCTTGGAAAAATAGGGAAAGACTAGTAGCAAAGTTTTTTGGAGGTATGAGAAATGCCCTTAGTGGGATTAATTCAAAAGTTACTCATTCAGATGTAATTCACGATAATTTATTCATTGAGTGTAAATTAAGAGCTAAACATACAGCTATTAAATTATGGGATGATACAAAATCTTTAGCAGACAAGGAAAAAAAGACCCCAGTCATTGCATTATGTGAAAAAAATAGACCTGGTTTTTGGATAATGGTACATTCAGATGATTTTGAGAAAGTCTCTAAAGAACTTAAAAATAAAAATATAATTGATGAAGAATAATTAATGGAAGAAGTAGTCAACTTAGCATCCCTTGAAGGTTCGGTAGATTTCTCAATGATGGGAATGTTTCTAAAATCTGACTGGGTTGTAAAATTTGTAATAATATTGTTAGTGATTTTTTCAATTCAATCTTGGAAGACAATCATTCAAAAAATTTTGTTGATAAATAAACTTAAGAAAATATCAAAAAAATTTGAAAACCATTTTTGGTCTGGGGTGTCTTTAGATGAGCTATACAAACAAATTGACGAATTTGATCAAGAAAGTTTCTCAAATATATTTAGAAATATTATGAATGAATATGAAAAATCTCGAATTCAGAAAAATAAAATAGACTCAGCTTTCATTCAAAGACTTTATACCTCTCTTGATTTAAGTATTGCTGTTGAAGATACTAATTTAAATAAAGGATTATCTTTTTTGGCTTCCTCTGGATCTGTTGCACCTTTTATAGGATTATTTGGAACAGTTTGGGGAATTATGAACAGTTTTCAAGCAATAGCAATTGCTCAAAATACTAATCTCGCTGTAGTTGCACCCGGTATAGCAGAGGCTTTATTTGTAACTGCTTTGGGCCTTTTCGTAGCTATTCCCTCAACAGCTTACTACAACCTCATAACTTCTAAAATTGATAACTATTTGTCAGAGGCTGAGAGTTTTGGGAAGGACTTAGTTAATATAATTTCACGCCAAGTTAAATAATTATATGAGAAAAAAACATCGACCTGTTTCTAATATAAATGTTACTCCGATGGTTGATGTTATGTTGGTTTTACTTATTGTGTTTATGGTCACAGCTCCCCTTCTAACTGTAGGTGTTCCAGTCAATTTGCCAAAAGTTGAGGCTAATTCTTTAGATGCACAAAAGGAACCACTTGAAATCTCAATTAATGAAAATAATGAAATTTACTTAGGTGAAGAATTAATACCTTTTGATGAGTTAATATTGAAAGTTAAAACCATTGCAGGCTCAAATACTGACATAAGAATTTTTTTAAGAGCTGATACCACAATTAATTATGGAGAAGTAATGAAGGTTCTTGGTGCTCTGAACACATCTGGTTTTCTAAAAATAGCTCTCGTAACGAAAAAACCAAGTTAAGTGTCTACCATCTCACTATTTAACCCTCTCAGAAACTTAATCTTATTCATTGAAAATTTCAGTTACAAAAAAAGTGACTTTTATTTTCAAATATTCTCTTTTCTATTACATCTACTAATTTTGATACCAATGATAAATTTTACTTTTGAAAAAAAAATCAGTGATATCCCAATGATTTTACCAGTTGAAATGTTCATTATTGAAGAAGAGACAGCTGCACCTGAATTTGTCGAGGAGATAAATGAAATTGTTCCAACATTTCAAGAAGAGGCCCTAAAACAGAATGAAACTGAGGCTATTGAACCAGATATAAAAGAAATAGCATCTCAAGAGTCAATTGATCCAATAATTCAGGATACTAATGAAGAAGTATTAGTTGATAGCTCTGCAGACAAAACAAATGAGTTTATAATTGAAGAGAAAGTAAAACCTGAAATTAAAAAACCAGAAGAGGTGACACCGCCACCTATAGAAAATGATTTTGAGATTAAATTAAAACAAAAACCTGAACCTAAAGAAATACCTGAGCCTAAAGATATTGAGATTGTTGTTAAGAAAAAGCCTGTAAAGAAAACTTTCAATGTTAGTACTGTTCTTAAAGATTTAGAAAATCAAGATAAAGAGTTTAAAAAAGAGCAGGAGGCATCTGAAGTCAAACAAGAGGAAGTTTTCACAGAAAAAGTTGGACCAACGATGACTATTTCAGAAATTGATTTATTAAGGCAACAATTACATGGCTGTTTAAATCTTAATGTTGGTGTCGCAAATTTAAAAGAAATAAAACCTGTCATTTACATTGAAGTTAACCCTGATCGAACTGTAAAAAGTTCTAAAGTAGTCAATAAAGAGAAATTAAATGATCCATCATTTAGAACTGCTGCTGAAGCTGCAATGAGAGCAGTGAATAATCCAGATTGTAGTCCTCTTTTATTACCCGCAGATAAATATGAACAATGGAAAGAAATTAACTTTACTTTTGATTTCAGCTGGATGTTTGATTAATAAAAATTTAAGATAATAATTGAGTAACCGGATACAAATATTCTTATGATTAAAAAAATCCTAATAATTTTGTTTTTTTCACTTAATGCAAACGCTGCTTTAGAGGTAACCATTGCTCAAGGTAAAGTTGAGCCTACTCCTATAGCTATTACTCAAATTTTTGGAGCTGACTCAGACACAGCTAGATACGGAAACACACTTAGACAAATTATTTCAAATAATCTTACTAATTCTGGACTTTTTTACACTGTAAATGAAGATCTTTATATTCAATCAGACAATTTAGTTGAAAAAGTTCCACGTTTTGAAGACTGGAAATTAATCAAAGCACAGTTTTTATTAAGTGCAGATGTCAGTAAAAATGACAAAGGAATTAGACTACGAATGAGGCTTTATGATGTCTTCAATGCAAAAGAGATAGAAAAATTACAACTAACAATACCTGATGAAAATTTAATTAGAAGAGTGGGTCATACTGTAAGCGACATTGTTTATGAAAGGATTACTGGTGAAACAGGTTACTTTGATACAAGAATTGTTTATGTTTCTGAAATTGGCCCGCTAGACCAAAGAGTAAAAAGACTAGCAATCATGGATCAAGATGGACATATAGATAGTCATCAATTTTTAACAGATGGAAAAAATATGGTATTAACTCCTCGCTTTGCACCAAATAAACAATTAATAACATATATGGAATACAAAAATAATCTTCCAAGAGTTTATATTTACAATCTTAAAACAGGTGAAAGAGAAATTGTTGGAGATTTTCCTGGAATGACTTTTGCACCGAGATTTTCACCAGATAGCCAAAGTGTAGTAATGTCCTTTTCAGATCCTAACAATGCAGCTAATTCAGAAATATATTTAATGGATTTAAACACCCGATCTCGCTCAAGATTAACAAACGACTCTGGAATTGATACATCACCCTCTTTCTCTCCCGATGGTGAAAATATTGTTTTTAATTCTGATCGTGGTGGAAGTCCCCAATTATTCATTATGAATAAGAATGGAGATAACATAAAAAGAATTTCAAAAGGTAGAGGTGTATATGGAAACCCAGTTTGGTCTCCAAGAGGTGACTTAATTGCTTTTACCAAATTAACACAGGGGAATTTCCATATAGGCGTTATGGATGTAAATGGAAACAATGAAAGAGTGATTGTTAGGGATTTTGCTTTAGAGTCACCTGCTTGGTCCCCAAATGGTAGATATTTAATATTTCACAGACAAAAAAGGTCAAATCTTGATGGAACTGGTGGGGAAGTAACAATACATTTTATAGATATTACAGGATACAATGAGAGGATCATCCCGACTCCAAGGGATGGAAGTGACCCAGCTTGGTCACCTTTATTGTAAGAATTCATTAGAAATCAACAAAATTTAATAAAAATTAGATAAGAATTGTCTTGATTTCCAAAAAATTCAGTGTTTATTTACCTAAACTATAGTAAGAATATATTTACGCGGAGATTTATAATGTTAAAAAATTTGTTTATGCTTATTGTTGCGGGTTTTTTCCTTGCTTCATGTGCTGCTACTAAGACTGAACAAGGCGGAGACACAGATGCAGCTTCAGCCAGTGCAACTTCAGGCGGTGAAATTACAGCTGGTACCCAAGAAGATCTGATTGTTAACGTTGGTGACAGAGTCTTCTTTGAATTTGATAGTTCAGAACTCACTGTTGATGCTCAAGCAACACTTGATGCACAGGCAGCTTGGTTAATGCAATACCCTGACACTAACATAACTGTTGAAGGCCATGCAGATGAAAGAGGTACTCGTGAGTACAACTTAGCTTTAGGAGACAAAAGAGCATTTTCTGTCTATTCTTATCTAGCTCAGGCTGGAATTGATACAAATAGAATGGAATATGTAAGTTGGGGTAAAGAAAGACCTGAAGTAATTGGATCTGATGAAACTGCTTACAGTCAAAATAGACGCGGCGTTACCCTAGTAAGTAATTAATTAAAATTTCATTAAGGTGCTCTTTTAAAAAGAGCACCTAAAACTCTCATGAAAAAAATAAACAAAATTTTGGTTATTTTTTTCCTAGTCCTTTTTAGTAACCAATCTAATTCAGAAAATCACA
>CACJAI010000020.1 GCA_902591315.1 uncultured Alphaproteobacteria bacterium | reverse complement strand
AATGTTAAGGGTAAATCTTATGAGTTTTACGGTGAATTAGAGGGTCCTTCAGTGCATTTAACAATTAGTCGTATCTCTATGATATGGGATTTGTATTTTCGTGGTTCAGTTGGGCTTGGTGAAGCTTATATAAAAAAGAAATTTGAAGCAGACGATTTAAGTAAATTCTTAGAATTTGGTGCACTAAACGAAAGAGCTTTTGGTAACGAAATGAGTGGATCTAAGTTTTACAGATTTTTATCAAAAAAATATATGAATAAAACTAAAAACTCATTATTTCAGAGTAAAAAAAATATTCATGCTCACTATGATCTTGGTAATGACTTCTATTTGGAGTGGCTGGATGATACTTTAACTTATTCCTCAGGTTTTTTTAAAACAGGCTTGGAAACGTTATCTGAGGCACAAAAAAATAAATTTGAAAGTCTTATTAAAGGTAATGAGCCTAGACCAGGTGATCATGTTTTAGAAATTGGGTCTGGATGGGGAAGTTTTGCTTTTTATTTAATTTCAAAATTCCCTGATATAAAAATCGATACTTTAACTATCTCAAAAGAGCAATACGAATTTGTAAAAACAAAAATTAGAGAACATCATTTGGAAAATAAGCTAAATGTCATATATAAAGATTACAGAGAACATCAAGGAGAATATTCTAGAATCTACTCCATTGAAATGTTTGAGGCTGTTGGAATACAATATTGGCAAACTTACTTTGAAAAAATTAAAGACTTGTTAAAACCATCGGGAGTCTTTTCAATGCAAACTATTGTAATCTTTGAAGATTTCTTTGAGAGGTATACTCGAAAAATTGACTTTATTCAAAAATATATTTTTCCTGGTGGAATGTTACCATCAGTAAAAGCTTTAGAAAAAATAGCTAATCAAAAAAAATTCGACTTCCAAATTAAAAATCAAATGGCGGATAGTTATTATCAAACACTTGAGATGTGGAGAAATAATTTTAACAATAAATGGGATATAATAAAAAATTTAGGTTACTCTGAAGATTTCAAAAGAATGTGGAATTTTTACTTATCATATTGTTCAGGAGGTTTTAAGGCAAAAACTATTGATGTATATCAAATAGACTTTATCAATAAGTAAATTAAATCTGTTAAAGATCTACTTTCATCAATGAGCGTATTGATTGTGTGTATGAGAAATGTATTAATAGCTTGTATTTTATTAATATTTGTCAGTGGGTGCAATAACATGAAACTTGAAGACTTTGCCAACAAAAAACCGATATTTAAAATTGAAGAGTATTTTTTAGGAAAAACAACTGCTAGTGGTCTTTTTATTGATAGACTTGGAAAGGTAAGGCGACAATTTACTGTTGAAATGGAGGGTATTCAACAGGAAGATAATTTTATTCTAAATGAGACCTTCCTATATGATGATGGAGAGGAAGAATTCAGAAGATGGGAAATAAAAAAAACTGGTGAAAACACTTACGAAGGAATTTCTGATGATATTATAGGTGTAGCTTTAGGTGAAAGATCAGGTAATGCTTTAAATTGGCATTACACATTAAAACTCAAGTATGGTGATGGAATAATGAATGTTAAATTTGATGATTGGATGATTATGCAAGATGAAAAAAATGTATTCAACAAAGCTACTATGAAAAAATTTGGTATAAGATTAGGAGATGTTTATTTATTCTTCACTAAGCAGTATTAGACTGTAATTTTTCTGCCTTTTCTTTTGCTTTTCTCTCGCGTTCTGCTTTTCGCTGACCTTTTTCAACCAGTGCTTCTAGCTCTTCATAAGTACATAAACTAAGATCAGTGGGGTTTCTAAATTCTGTAATTGGTTGAGATTGATTACCAGCCCTTATATTAGCAACAGTGGGCTTAGTAGAGCTTGTAAGTTTAGCTATTTGTGTATCTGTTAGTATTTGTCCATACTCACGAATTAGCCAAGCTATAGCCTTAGGCCTTTCTTGTCTTACTGATAATGGTAAGTATTTTTTTGTTTTAACGCTCGATTGAATGGACTCAGATTTCTTATTTTGTAATTGAAGCTCTAATGTATGATCTTCTTCACAACGTTTAATCTCATCCATAGTTAATTGACCACTGGCTATAGGATTTAATCCTTGCATACGGTAAGCGTCCTCACCATCTGCAATACTTTGAACTTCTAGCTCATGTAATTGACAGAATTGAGATATTTGGGAAAAACTTAAAGCAGTATTGTCTACCAACCATACGGCCGTAGCTAAGGGCATTAAAGGTTTATTGTCAGACATGGTCTTGTTAAAATATTAAATATTAAATGACTTATATTTATTTTTAAAACGTGCAACTCTTCCACCAGAGTCAACCATTTTTCCAGATCCTTGATTCCAAGCTGGATGAGATAATGGGTCAATTTCAAGCTTCATAGTATCGCCAGCTTTACCCCAAGTAGATCTTGTCTTATATGAGGACCCATCAGTGCGCTCTACAGTAATTTCATGGTAATCAGGATGTATTTTTTGTTTCATGGTTATGAGAAAATAGAGATCAAAGGTTAAAAAATCAAGTAAATATTTATAGAGTTTTCAGCAATTCACCGCTAATTGCTGCACTTGAGGCTATTAAACTTTCATCATTTAAGGGATCAAAAACATTACCTTTTTCATTTAGGCATATCCCGCCCGCCTCATTTACTAAAATAATACCTGCTACGATATCCCAAAGATTTAATCTTAATGACCAAAATCCATCAAATTTTCCTGATGCCACATTCGCTAAATCAAGAGCTGAAGAACCAAGAATTCTAACACTTGTTTTCCTTTGAAGCGATCCTATTTGAGCAATTCCTTTTTCAAGGATATCTTCATGCTTGATTTGCACACCAGATGTAAACATACATCCATCTAACTTATCTCTTTGGGAAACCCTGAGTCTTTGGTTGTTAATCCATGATCCAGAGCCCTTATGAGCCCAAAACAATTCATTCAAAATTGGGTTATATGTAACACCAGCAATAATTTCTCCTTTTTCCATCAATCCAATGGTTACTGCAAAGTAACCATTTCCATGTATGAAATTTTTTGTTCCGTCAAGTGGGTCTGAGATAAACACAGGAGTATCACCTTTAAGTTTATCTAAATCTTCAGGGCTAAAATTCTCCTCGTCAATTTGAAGAAAATCAGGTCTATCTTTTCCCAAAGTATAACTGATAGTTTCAGACGCTCTTATGTCTGCTGAGGATACAAAGTCATTTTTATCTTTTTTAGAAATTTGAAGTTTCTCAAGTTCTCCAAAATCTCTAATTAAAGATTTAGCAGCATTCCTGCACGCTTTTTCCATTACAACAATTACTGGTGGGACAATAGCCATAGAAAAAATTATTTTGCTTTTTCTATATAAGTTAATTCTGACGTGTTTATTCTAATTTTGTCCCCTATTTCAATGTGAGGGGGAACAGTAACTCTTACACCATTAGTTAATAATGCTGGTTTATATGATGAAGATGCTGTTTGGCCTTTAACTACTGCCTCTGTTTCGGCTATTTGTACAGTAAGACTTTCAGGAGGGTTTACATTCATTGGTTTTTCATCATAAAACTCAATAGAGACTTCCATTCCATCTTCAAGAAATTTTGCTGTATTTTCATTCACTTGGCTAATATTCATAACTATTTGCTCATAGGTTTGGTTATTCATAAAAGTAAAATCCTCTCCACTACGAAATAAAAATTGATGATCTATCTCTTCAGCGCGAATTTTTTCAAGAGACTCTGAACTTCTAAATCTCTCATTTAATTTTGACTGGTTTGAAATATTTTTCAACTCAGCTTGAATGTATGCCCCACCTTTTCCAGGTTGTGTATGAGATAATTTAGCGACTTTCCAAAGCGAATTATTATGCTGAATTATATTTCCTATCTTTAAGTCGTTAGCATTAATTTTCATTTAGATTTGTAAATTTGAATCATTCGCTCTAATAAAGACAACGCATCTACTCTAGATCTTTGAAAACAATTTCTTCCAATAATTGAGCCGTTTCCATCTCCCTCGTGAATTGCAAGGACTTCATCCATTAAAGCTTGATCATCTTTTGCATCACCACCCGAAAATACCACTAAGCGTTTTCCATCAAATGCAACTTTTTTGATATGAGCCACACGATCCTTTAAAGTGCTTATAGGTATATTATTATCTTCAAATGCTTTTTTAGTTGGGTCTTCTTCTAAAAAATCACTAGGTAGTTTTACTTTAATAATATTTGCCCCCAATAGAGCAGACATGTGTGCTGCATAAGAAATTATGTTCATTGCTGTTTCACCTTTTTTGCTAATCTTTGAACCTCTCGCATAAGCCCATAAAACCACAGCAAGTCCTTTTTCTTTAGCCTCGAAACTAAGTTTTTTAAATTCTTCCATTAATTCAAAATTATGATCAGACCCAGGATAAATCGTAAAACCTATAGCAGCACATCCTAATTTTAATGCATCATTTACACTCCCAGTAACAGCTTGATCAAGAGATGTTGCAAGAGTATTAGAGCTATTAATTTTTAATATAGTTGGAATTTGACCATTATAATTCCCAGAACTCATTTGCAGTAAACCAAGAGGAGCAGCATAAGCAGATAAACCAGCATCTATTGCAAGTTGGTGATGATAGTTTGGATCGTATGCTGGGGGATTTACAGCAAAACTTCTATCGGGCCCGTGTTCAAAACCTTGATCGACAGGTAAAATTATCATTCTTCCAGTTCCGCCTAACTTTCCATGTCCCAAAATTTTCATAAGATTTGATCTCACCCCAATATTTTCGTGAGTGTAGTTTGATATAATTTTTCTTGTAGTATTTGTTACTTTCATAATAAGCTCCTATAAATTACACACTTGAGCGGTTGTCTCAAGCATTCTATTTGAAAATCCCCACTCGTTATCATACCAAGTCAATACTCTACCAAAATTATCTGACACCGTTGTTGTTTCACTTAAATCTAAAATAGAACTCCTTGAGTCATGATTATAATCACTTGATACTTTAGGGTCTGTATCCACTCCTAAAATACCTTTAAGAGAACCATTTGCATATTCTTGGAATTTATTATTTAAATTTTCAATTGTGATATTTTTTTTTGTGTTAAATTTAAAATCTACCAGAGATACATTAGGAGTTGGAACTCTTATAGCTGTGCCATCTAATTTTCCATTTAAATGAGGAAGGACGAGACCGACAGCTTTTGCTGCACCTGTGCTTGTTGGTATAATGTTAGTTGATGCTGCTCTTGCTCTTCTAAGATCTTTGTGAAACGTGTCTACTGTATTTTGATCTCCAGTAAAAGAGTGAATAGTTGTCATATATCCATTTTCAATTCCGAACTCTTTATCGATTACAAAAGCTACAGGAGCCAGACAATTAGTTGTACACGAGGCATTAGAGATTATTTGATGATCTATATTAATATTTTTGTTATTAACTCCTTGCACAACCGTTATATCAGCACCAGAACATGGAGCAGAAACTATAACTTTGCTTGCTCCGCTTTCGATATGAGACATTGCCTTTTCTTTAGATGCAAAAACACCTGTGCACTCTAAAATAATGTCGACTTTCTTATCTTTCCATTTCAAACCAATAGGGTTTTTCTCAGATGTAACAGTTACTGTATTTTCCCCTATTGAAAATTGTTCATTGGAGATTTTATTAATTTCTTTTTTTAGAGATCCATGAATACTATCATATTTAAGTAGGTGAATATTTGAGTCAATATCAGCCAAGTCGTTTATATAACATATTTCATATTGATCACTAAATTCATTTAATCTTTCCAAAAATGCTCGATAAACAAGCCTACCTATTCTACCAAAACCATTAATAGCTACTTTTTTTTTCATTTTGTTTTAATTTTCCTAATTATTTTATTAGATATGGTTTCTGTTGTTAAACCAAATTTTTTAAAAACTTCTTTTCCAGGTGCACTAGCACCAAAATTATCTAATCCAAATATATTTTCATATTTTGTGTACTTATTCCAATACATTGTTGATCCAGCCTCAATTACAAAAGTTTCACTAGATTTTGATTTTAATAAATTATTTTTAAAAGTTTTTGATTGTTTCTCAAAAACAGAAGTTGATGGCATTGAAATAACTTTTGCAATAATACCATTACCTCTAATTCTTACAGCTACGTTGACAGCTAAAGACACTTCTGAGCCAGTAGCTATAATAGTAATATCATTATTAATTTTTGTACCATATATAACGTAAGCACCTCTGAATTTTTTTGAGTCTAATTTTTTATTTGAAATTTGTGGCAAATTTTGTCTTGAAAGACAGATAAATGAGGGTGCATCATTAATTTTTAAAGCCTCTCTCCAACATACAATTGTTTCTCTAAGATCGCAGGGTCTAAAAACATAACTATTTGGTATGAGTCTTAACATATTAATATGTTCAATAGGTTGATGAGTAGGCCCATCTTCACCTAATCCGATAGAGTCGTGTGTGAAAACTTGTATAGGATTAATTTTCATTAGTGAAGCTAAACGAAGACTTGGCTTCATATAGTCAGCAAAGCTCAAAAAAGTTCCTGAATAAGTTTTGTAAATTTTGGTAGCAGCAATACCATTCATTATGGCAGCCATACCATGCTCTCTTACACCATAATGGATATATTGTCCTGCTGTGTTCATGCTATCCATTACGGACATTTTTTTACCTTTTGTATTATTGGAGCCAGTTAAGTCTGCAGAGCCTCCGAGTATCGGATGATCTTCTTTGAAATAATGTAATATTACTTCAGAGGATTTTCTAGTAGCCTGATCAGAATTAAAATCTTTTAAATCTATTTCTATTTTATTAAATAACTTATCTATGTTTTTATTTGATAAATTTGTGTGAGATATTGATTTAGTTTTTTTGTATATTCGTAAATTTTTTGTGGATGAATTCCTCCAAATATTTAAAAGTTTAGCAGGAATTTGAAAAGGTTTTTCATTCCAAGATAATTTACTTCTTGTTAATTTCACTTCCTCTGGACCTAAGGGTGAGCCATGTGATGATGCTTTTGCAGATTTGTTTGGAGAACCAAATCCAATAGTAGTTTTAAAATTTAACAAACAAGGGACCTTTGATACTTGTGCTTTTTTAAAAAGTTTATAAATATTTTTATGATCATGACCTTTTCCGCTATGTACCTCCCAATTTACTGATTTAAATCTAAGGTTTGTGTTATCACTAAAAGCTAGGTCTGTAGATCCATCGATACTAATTTTGTTGTTATCGTATACTAGTATCAAATTATTAAGTTTTAAGTGCCCAGCTAAACTTATTGCCTCTTGGCTAATTCCCTCCATTAAACAACCATCACCACAAAAAACATATACTTTTGGGGCTTTAGACAATTTTTTCTCTTTTGAAAGCTTTTTAAGCGCTATGGCCATTCCTACCGCATTAGAAATTCCTTGTCCAAGTGGACCAGTCGTTATTTCTATACCAGCATCTGGTTCATATTCAGGATGTCCAGCCGTAATGTAGCCCAATTGTCTGAAATTTTTAATTTGAGAAATTGTCATTTTTTTATATCCGGTGAGGTATAAAAGTGAGTAAAGCAACATCGATCCATGTCCATTAGATAAAACGAATCGATCTCTAAGTAACCAGTTTGGATCTTTGGGATTATGAATTAGAAAATCGTGAAACAGCACTGTGGCGATGTCAGCCATTCCCATCGGCATACCAGGATGACCAGATTTTGCTTTTTCTACCGCATCAATTGATAAAAATCTGATACAATTTGCTAATTTAGTATAATTTTTCAATGGAATAACTTTTCTTAATAACTAATAATTAAAGTATGAACGAATTTCAACAACAAATACTTCAAAAAATCGAGCAAATTGCATCAAAACTTCAGAATTATAAAACTAATAACCAAGGATTAATAAACGAGAAACAAGAATTAAAAGCTAAGATAGAATATTTAGAGAGAAGAGAGTCAGAATTAGTGACCGAATTAGAAAATAAAAAATTTGAGTTATCTGAAAAATCTCAACTTATTGATCAAGCAACGAATAAAATTGAGGAATTACTGGGTTCAATAGATATAGATGGCTAATTTAACTCTAACAATTGGAGGCAGACCACTAAAAATACAATGCTCCGAAGATAATGTTGAAACAGTAAAAGAGATCGCTTTATCAATTAGTAAACTCATAGATGATGAGAAGAGAGAAAATGTACCTTTTTTAACATCAACACTTATTGCCTATCTTAAATCCATGGAAGATGTTTTGAAAAAAGAAAAAATATTGCAAGACTCTTTGAACAAGAAATTATTTTATGAGAGTCGTATTCAAGAATTACAAAATGAAAATAATCATCTAAAATCTGACATTGAGCAAATTTTCAAAAAA
>CACJAI010000019.1 GCA_902591315.1 uncultured Alphaproteobacteria bacterium | reverse complement strand
TAAATAACTCAGGGTGTATTACCTCTACCTGCATACCCATTTTTTCCAATTCCGGTATGGTATTCAGATAAGAACGGACGACGCCGTTTACCTGAGGTTTCCATGCATCTGTTACTAATAATAATTTCAAGCTGCAGATACCTTATTAAGAGTTTGTTTTTCTAAAGACTGGATTTTTTTTTCATTCCAAAAGACTAACTCCAAGTTGCCTTTAAAGTCCTCAACCATTGCACTACAGCTATCTACCCAATCTCCTAGATTATGATATGTCTTATCACCAATTTTTTTTATTTCGGGATGGTGAATATGACCACAAACAATTCCATCACAATTATTTTTTTTTATTCTCTCAAGACATGCATTTTCAAAATTTTCAATATATCGTTGAGCATCTTTTACTCGTGTTTTTAAATATCCTGATAAAGACCAATACGAAAGACCAAGTTTTCTTCGACAGAAATTTAAAATATTATTAAACCAAACAGAGTAGTCATAAAGGACGGCACCTATCTTTGCTAACCATTTTGAATTTAGAACTATCCCATCAAATTCATGCCCATGCATTAAGAGAAGTCTTTTATTGTTCGCTGTTGTATGAATTCTATTTTTTCGAACTTTAATGTTTGCAAATGAAAAACCACAATAATCTGAAAAAACTTCATCATGGTTTCCAGGTATATAATAGACTTTTGTACCTGAGCGTGCTTTTCGTAAAACTTTTTGTATGAAAGTATTAAAATCAGGATTCCAAAACCAATTTTTTTTTAGACGCCATCCGTCTATAATATCTCCAAGTAAATAAAGATGATCACAATCATTATATTTTAAAAAGTGTAAGAGCTCCTTTACTTTTGAAGCACGTATTCCAATATGAATGTCTGAAATGAATATGGATCGATGTTTTTTGATTTGCATAGAATCTAAAAATAGATATATCTACAATTGATAATATTGAGGATTGTTAAATTTTTATTAAATGGTCTCTTCACAAAAGCTTTATATTAGAAAAAATTCTAAAATTCATGCATCTGGTCTTTTTGCAAAAGCTGATATCTGTGCTGGCACTAGAATCATTGAATATCGTGGGTTAAAGATAACTAAAGCTCAATCCGATAAGATTGCTGATGTTCACATAGAGGCAAACAAAAAGGCTAAAACAGTCGGATCTGTTTACATTTTTACACTGAATCAAAAATACGACATCAATGGAAAAGTAACATGGAATTTAGCAAAATATATTAATCATTCCTGCAACCCTAATTGTGAAACTGATATCATCAAAGGAAAAATATGGATTAGCGCAATTAAAGATATTAAGAAAGGCGAGGAGCTGTCCTACGACTATGGATATGACATGTTTTGTTTCGAGGATCACCCGTGTCGATGTGGGTCTCAAAACTGTATTGGATATATTGTTCGAAGCAATCTTAGATGGAGAGTTAAAAAAAGGTTAATTGAAAATAAAAAGTCAAGATTTAACAAAAACTTCACATAAGTAGTTAAACTTCAGATATGGATTTTAAAAATAAAAATATAGTAGATGCTTTTTGGTGTTCAATTGAAGGCCTAAAAATTCTCCTTCAAGAAAAAGCAGCAAGAAGAGAGCTATTATTGTTTCCCTTGTCTGCTCTATACATCGTGATTTTTCAACCGGCTCTTTTGTTCATACTTTGGCTGATAATTTTACCTTTGCTTATACTTAGTATTGAGGCTCTAAACACTGCAATAGAATATACCTGTGATAAAATTACTATGGATAAGTCAAACAAAATAAAGAAAGCTAAAGATTTGGGCTCTGCTGCAATTTTTTTATCTCTAACAGCCTATGGAATAGTTTTAATCTTAGGTTTATTTAATTAATTTGGGAAGATTGACATGATTTTTCTACAAGTAGAGGAGGTCTAGGTTTCAATCACAGGGGAAATGCCAATCTTCCACCTAATAAAATAATCATTTATATTAAATTAAAGTTAAATTTAGATTAAATTTCCAATTTCTTTTATTTGATCGATATTTAATGAGTTGTTTTGCTTATAATTTTGAACTAGTGCAAGACATCTTTTTTTAAGAACATTGAATACTTTTAAAAATTCTATCTCAGCTTCCTCTTCAGTGCCTTTAAATTTTGCAGGATCAGCTACGCCCCAATGTGCCTTTAATGTATTTTTGAGATACAGGGGGCAAGTTTCTCCAGCTGCGTTATCACACACAGTAATAACCAAATCAAAATTAATATCTGAAAAATCATCCCATGATTGACTTTTAAAATTGTCTAGGAAAATTTTATTTTTTTCTAATGTTTTGATGCTTAATGGATGCACATATCCTGCAGGGTGGCTTCCTGCGCTATAAGCATTAAAATAGTCTTTACCATAATGGTTTAAAAGTCCCTCTGTCATAATTGATCGACAAGAGTTACCTGTACAAAGTACAAGAATTTTAATCATTTTAATTTTCTGAGTCGATAGAGTAGCCAGCGGATCTAACTGTTCGAATGAAATCTTTTTCTCCTGTTAAATTCAGCTCTTTTCTGAGTCTTCTTATGTGAACATCAACTGTTCTGGGTTCAACGTAAGCGTCATTTAACCAAACATTATCCAATAGTTGCTGCCTAGAATAGACTCTACCTTTATTTTCAATAAAAAATTTTAAAAGATTAAATTCAGTCGGTCCTAAATTTAACTTTCTCTCACCCCTTGTTACCCTTCTGTTGGTAAGATTAATGTTAATATCATGAAACTTGAGTGAGTCGTTCTCTTCTCTTGATTTTGTTCTTTTAAGTAATGATTTAATTCTAGCGAGAATCTCACTTGGAAGAAAAGGTTTGGTTACATAATCCTCTACACCTAATTCAAAACCTCTAATTTTATCATCCTCTTGACCTTTAGCTGTTAACATTATAATTGGAATTTTTTTTAAATTATCTTTTCTTTTAATTCTCTTTAAAACTTCAATGCCCGATATATTTGGCAGCATCCAATCTAATAAAATTAAGTCAGGCAGCCAATGTTCGATCTCTTGAATAGCAGACTCTCCATCATATGAAAATTTTATTTGGTAGTTTTGTTTTTCTAAATGAAATCCAATTAATTCAGAGATTGGTTTTTCATCTTCAACAATTAAAATTTTATCTGTCATTCAAAATCAGATTTTTTTAAATCAATATAATGACCTGTGATGTTAAAAATGACCTCTTCAGCTATGTTGGTGGCATGATCCCCTATTCTTTCTAAGGACTTTGCAATTAAAATTGGCCTAGTGCCCTCATCAACAACACTTGTTTCCTTATTATGCATTCTTTCAATTAAATTTTTAAGTAAAGACTTATACTCTTTATCTATTTCTGCATCTTGATTCCATGATGTTTTAGCTTTTAATTCGTCTTTTTTAAAAAAACTATCTAGAACTTGATTTACCATGGACTGAACATTTCTACCCAAGCTGTACATTTGTTCTATTAATTCGTCATCGAAGGTAGAGGATATTGAAGTTGCTCTTTTTGCTAAATTTCTTGAGTGATCCCCCATCCTTTCTAGCTCTTTTGATACCTTTAATGCTGTAAAAACAAGTCTTAGATCACTTGCCACCGGTCTATGTAAGGTCATAATTTCAAAACTTAAATCTCTTACGTCCCTCTCGGCCACATCTACTTGTTCGTCAAGATTTTGGGTTAGTTGAGCATCTTGAGAATCTTTTGTTTTGATTACATTTACAGCAATTTCAATCTGTTTTTCAACTATCTCACTCATTTTGATAAGATCATCTTGCAATTGTTTAAGTTTTTGCTCAAAGTTTTTATCTGTATGTGTATTTTCCATTCTATCCAAACCTTCCTGTTATATAATCATTTGTTTGTTCTTTATCTGGTTTTGTAAAAATTTTACTTGTATCACCATGTTCAATTAACTTTCCTAAGTGAAAAAATGCAGTTCTTTGAGAGATACGAGAAGCTTGTGACATAGAGTGTGTAACAATAATAATAGTATATTTTTCTTTCAATTCATTGATTAATTCTTCTATTCTAGCAGTTGCAATTGGATCTAAAGCTGAGCATGGTTCATCCATCAAAATGATTTCAGGCCTAATGGCAATGGCTCGAGCGATACAAAGTCTTTGTTGCTGTCCTCCAGACAAACCTGTGGCTATGTCATCCATTCTATCTTTTACTTCTTCATATAAACCTGCTCGATTTAAGGACTCCATTACTATATCGTTCAACTCACTTTGGGTTGATGCCAGCCCATGAATTTTAGGTCCATAGGCGACATTTTCAAAAATTGATTTTGGAAAAGGGTTTGGTTTTTGAAAAACCATTCCGATCTTTTCTCTAAGCGTTTCAACTTGAATGCTATCTCCATAAATATCTGTAACTCCGTTTAATAGGAATTCACCTTGAACTTTACATGATTCAATAACGTCATTCATCCTGTTCAAGCACCTAAGAAAAGTGGATTTACCACAGCCTGAGGGACCAATTAGTGAGGTCACATCATTTTTAGTAAAATTTATAGTAACATCATCAATGGCCATTTTATTTCCATAATGAACGGAAACATTTTTTGTTTTTATTGCAAAGGAATTTACCTGCTCTACCATTTTACCTCTAATCTTCTTCTTATTACTACTGCAGCTGTATTCATTATAATCAAAAATAGAAGCAATAACATTATACCTGCAGATGTTTTCTCTAAAAATCCTCTTTCTGCACTCTCCGACCAGAGGTAAATTTGAGAGGGAAGTCCTGTAGCAGGATCGAGGGGTCCACCAGGTATTTCCATAACAAACGCAACCATCCCTATCATCAATAAAGGTGCTGTTTCACCCAATGCCTGTGCCATTCCAATAATAGTACCGGTGAGTGTTCCTGGTAATGATAATGGTATGACGTGATGAAAAACTGTTTGCATCTTAGTGGCCCCAACAGCCAAAGCTCCTTCTCTAATTGAAGGTGGTACCGATCGAAGTGATGCTCTTGAGGCAATAATTATTGTAGGTAAAGTCATAAATCCTAATACTAAACCACCAACTAATGGAACTTGATAAGGTAAACCAATTACTCCGATCAACATTCCTAAACCTAACAAGCCAAATACGATGGAAGGCACAGCGGCTAAGTTATTGATGTTTACTTCAATAATGTCAGTCACCTTTCCAGGTTTAACAAATTCCTCTAAGTAGACAGAGGCTAATAATCCTATTGGAAAAGCAAATGAAAAACAGATAATAAGAGCGTACAAAGATCCCATAACCGCTCCCCAAATACCTGCCGACTCTGGGTCTCTAGAGTCTCCCTTTGTAAAAAACCAAAAATTAAATACTGAGGAAACCTTTCCCTCTGAAGTAAGTTTATCTAAAACAGATAATTGATAATCATTTATTTTTCTTTGTGCCTCTGGTACATCCCTTGGATAATTTCCTTTTACAATTTGATCTAGGTCAGATGATGCCGTTATTTTCATTATTATCGATTGTCCAATTTTATCTGGGTTATCTAAAAGATAGTCTCTTAATTGGTAGTCAAATTTTCTTGTATACATTTCTCTTACTTTTATAAATTGTTCTTCATTTAATTTAGGGTGATTTTGTCTTACAACTTCATCGGCTAAAGCAACATAAGAGGCTCTGTATAATTCTTTTTCTAAAGAGTTTTGATTTACTTGGATAAAATCTGGATTAAAAAAAACATTTGCCTCAATTGTGGTTCTTACAAAAGCTCCACTTCCAGTAGAAAAAATTTTCCACATCAATATTAAAACAAAAAACATAGAAAGGGCCACTGCAAAAAGTCCATATGCTTGAAATCTTTTTTCGGCAGATAGTCTTTTATTTAAACTATTCATATTTCTCTCTGTACTTTTTAACTATAGTTATGGCTAGTATATTAAGAAGTAATGTCATTAAAAATAAAGTTAAACCTAAAGCAAATGCAACAAGTGTTTTTGGATTATCAAACTCTACGTCTCCAATAAGACTTGTTACTATTTGTGTAGTTATAGTCGTTGCAGGTTCTAAAGGGTTAAATGTTAAGTTTGCTCTTAAGCTTGCTGCCATTACAACAATCATTGTTTCTCCTATGGCTCTTGACACCGCCAATAGGAAAGAGCCCATAATTCCAGCTAATGCTGCAGGCAATATAACTTTTTTAATAGTTTCAGATCTAGTTGCTCCCAATGCATAAGAACCATCTCTTAATGATTGTGGAACCGCTTTAATCACATCATCGCTCAATGATGATACAAATGGAATAATCATAACACCCATAGCTAAGCCAGCAGCTAAGGCGCTTTCTGCTGAGACAGGTAAACCAACACTTTCACCAACATCTTTTATAAAAGGAGCTAAAGAGAGCGCAGCAAAAAAACCATAAACCACTGTTGGAATACCAGCTAAAATTTCAATAATAGGTTTAGCTATATCTCTTACTCTTTTAGAGGCGTATTCTGCAAGATAAATTGCTGACATTAAACCAAGTGGAATAGCAACAATCATAGCTACAGTTGCAATTAAAAGCGTTCCCGTAAGTAATGGTATAAACCCAAATGCGTTTTCGAGATCATCTTTATCAAAGCCCTCAGAAGCATCAACAACAAATGCTCGGTTAGGATTCCAACCGGTACTAAAGAAAAAATCAACAGGGTTTACGTAACGGAAAAAATTTATTGCCTCAAAGACTAGAGATAAGAAAATTCCAATAGTTATTAGTATCGCAATGTAGGAACTTCCTTTGATGATATAAGTAATTATTTTTTCAACAATTGGTTGTGCGTTTAATTTCCCAGAAATCGACCTTGTGGCAAGAAACCCTAAAATGATAGGAAAAATTATAAATAGAGTAAGGTTTGACCAGCCATAAATTTTATCAAAGTTTGCTAATTTTTTAGCAGCAGTCAATTCGTTCTCACTTGCCATATTTAAAATTGATTTTTCACCATTGGTTAAATCGTCTAAAGGAAGGTTTACTATGACTGATAAATTATTAAGTTTATTAAGTATTAGGCCTAGCTTTCCATCACTCCAGGTAGAAATATCTGGAAAGAGAATGGGCGACATGACAAACATTTCTTGAAAATTTCCTTTAAATAACAGGAGCCCAAACCACATTAATAGTGCAGGAATCAATGCCATTAAGACTACATAGTACCCAAAATAATCAGGTTGAGAGGAAAGTTTAATGTTGCCGTTAAATTTTAAATTGAGAGCTCTTTTTTTGCCGACAAAGTAAAATAAATAAGAAATGATTACTAAGATTAAAAGAGCAAAGTAAATCATTAACTTAATTTATCGAGGGTTTTTATAAGGGCAAGTGTATACTTGCCCTTAAATAAATAGTATGTGAATAATTACTTGCAGAGTTTACCTGAGAAAGCGTAGCCGGCATCTTTCAAAGGATGTTTCTTGTCGGCACAGGCAACTACATCAAATGCAGCTAATGTATCTACATCTGATCTCGTTCTTGATAATAATTCAGAAACCATGGGAGCAGCACCAATTTTTGTAAGGTAACCGTTAGAGCCAATTGCTTCATCGGAAACCATCATTTGTGCAAATTCTTTAATACCTGGAACAACTCCAATGTGATCTTTCTTTAAGTAAATAAATAAGGGTCTCGCAACTGGATACTCATAAGCAGCAATTGATTCTTCACTAGGATCAACTCCCTCTAAAGATGCAGGTTGTAATTTATCACCATTATCTTTTAAATAAGAATATCCAAAGTAGCCAAAACGCTCTTTGTCCTCTACGAGTTTTTGGACGATAAGGGTATCATTCTCACCCATCTCAATAATCCTTCCGTCTTCTCTGTAATCTGTACATCCATCATCTCCACCTGTGATATCTTCATATCCCATCGCAGCACAGCCTTTTTCCATTACATTACCGTCAAAAGCGTCCCTTGTACCAGATGTTGGGGGGGCTACCAGTACTTCTATTTTATATGCTGGTAAGCTTGGATTAATTTCATTCCATTTTGTGTAAGGATTTTCTACGACCTCGCCATCTACAACTACTTTAGCCGCCATAGCAGTCCAAATCTCAGCTCTTGTTAGATCCATTTTTTCAGCGGCGTTTGAGTGAGAAAACGTAATACCATCATTAGCCCACATTACCTCCACAACATTTGTTACACCATTTTCGACACAAAGTTTCGCTTCCTTAGATTTCATAGGTCTTGAGGCACCAGTAATGTCTGGGTGTTCTACGCCTACACCAGCACAGAATAATTTCATTCCTCCACCAGTCCCTGTTGGGTTATAAGTTGGGGTTTTAAAACCTGACTCTCCAAGTCTTTGTGCGTTCACAGTTCCATATGGGTATACAGTTGAAGAACCAACAATATTGATTTGATCTCTTGCAAAAGTTTCAGCAGAGAAAAGAACGCTTACTGCTAAAGCAAGAAAGGTTAAAATTGATTTTTTCATAGATAATATCCTTTTTAAATTTTAGTTATTATTTAAAAAT
>CACJAI010000018.1 GCA_902591315.1 uncultured Alphaproteobacteria bacterium | reverse complement strand
CATCATCATCTAAGTCACTCAAAACTATTAAAGGGTCGTTTCCACCTAACTCTAAAACAGTTCTTTTGTAACCTGCATTTTCAGCTATCAGTTTTCCAACACCAACGCTTCCTGTAAAAGTAATTAAATCTATATTTTTATTTTTAATTACTTCATTCCCAATGTCTTCAGGCCATCCTGTTAAAATTGAAAACATTTCTGGAGGAAGGCCACATTCATATAAAATATCTGCTAGTAGCATAGCTGTTAAAGGGGTCAATTCAGTTTGTTTACAAACAGTACAGTTGTTAGTTGCTATTGATGGAGCTATTTTGTGAGCAACCATATTTAAAGGATGATTAAATGGAGTGATTGCAGATATAGTGTTAAGCGGTTCTCTAATTGTAAATATTTTTCTTTGTTTTCCATGAGGTGTTAAATCACAAGAATAAATTTCTCCGTCATCCTGGATACAAAGCTGAGCAGTAAGAGAAAATACATCAAAGGCTCTACCAACTTCATAAAGCGTATCTTGTTTCGATAGCCCAGACTCAAGTGAAATTAGATCAGAGATTTGTTCTTTTCTCTCAACAAGTGTTTCAGCAGTCTTTTGAAGTATTTTTTGACGATCATATCTAGATAAATTAGGTTTATAATTTGCAGCAATATCAAAGGCTTTTTGAGCATGTTCTGCTGTGCCAGCTGGTACTGTGCCTATAACTTTACCTGTGAAGGGATAGATAACATCAATCTTGTTATCGGTGTGAACAGTTTTTCCACCAATCCTCATACCCTCATTAATAATTTTATCAGTCATGATTAAGCTCCATTAATAGCATAAAAAAATGCATCATAGTTATTTAAACTTTGATCTTTGGCAATGTTTAGTTTTTTATTAGAAATAAAAGGAACTTCTCTTTCATGATGACCTCCATGAGATCTAAGGGGCTCCTTTAATTTTGAAAGATCATGATTAGCTTTTGAGGTGCCAATTGTCATATCTTCAGATGACATGCATACGATATCACCTATTCTATCTGAAGGTAGCCTATATTCTCTACATGCTTCTTCTTGTTTAACAACTACTTCAATTTCTTTAATTGATGATATTTTGCTAATTGTTTCACCAATTTTTGATTTATCTTTTACATATATAGTGGCAAACGATCCCAGTGAACCATGATGAACTACATAAGGGTCAGTAATTGGAAGTATTACTTTAGCCTCATCTTTACCCATTTGATCATCTAAATAATCTTGAAGGAAGATGGCATTAGGTTCTCCATTAATATTTGCTTTAGACTTCATTCCATGATCTGCAGTGATGACAACCGAATTCCCATTACTACAAATTTTACTGACATACTTATCAAACATCTGATAAAAATCATTTGCTTCTTTATCTCCAGGTGCATATTTGTGTTGAATAAAGTCAGTTGTAGATAAATACATAATGTCAGGATTAAATTCCTCAAGTAATTTTACCCCAGCTGCCATAACAAATTCTGATAGATCCTGAGAATATACTTCAGGTACTTTCATTCCAATCCAGTCATTAATATTTTCAATACCATTTTCACTGAGAGTGGCCTGATCTGATTTTTCTGATGAAAAACAGATTGCTCTTCCTTCATTAAATTTTAAACCATTACCTAAAAGAGTTCTTAATTTATCCTTAGCAGTGATTACTGCTATTTTATAACCTTCATTATAATATTTCTCAAAAATAGTTGGAGCTCTTAAATATTTTGGATCATTCATCATCACTTCTTCACCGGTTGATGGGGTGTAAAAGAAATTACCACTTATTCCATGAACATCACTAGGCTGCCCTGTGACTATCGAAATGTTGTTAGGGTTTGTAAAACTGGGAATAGCACTGTTAGCCATCAGATATTGGCCATTTTCCAGTATTTTATCAAGATTTGGTGTCAATCCTTTTGAAGAGGCGATATCAATATACTCTTTTTGACTACCATCAAGGCATATAACTACTACAGTTGAAGAAAGTGATTTATTGTATTGTCTTTTGTTTATTTCAATTTTATCACTCATAATTACTATTGCCCCCTATATAGAACAAACTTCCGATTAATGTAAAATTAATTCATAAGGTTTTAACATAAATTTTACAAATTTACTTTTAAAATGTCTTAATCAGAACTATTTTAGTGTTGAGGAATAAAAATAGATGGGGACAATTTCTTTAAAGAACATCAATAAGTCATTTGGTTCAACTGAGGTACTTAAACAACTAAGCCTTGATATCCAAGATGGTGAATTTTTAACATTAGTCGGTCCGTCCGGTTGCGGCAAATCCACTTTATTAAAAATTATTGCTGGATTGGAACAACAAAATAGTGGCGATGTAATTATTGATGATAAGAATGTTAACAGCACCAGAGCTAGCAAGAGAGATTTAGCAATGGTTTTCCAATCTTACGCTCTTTACCCGCACCTGACTGTCAGAAAAAATCTAGAAACACCTTTGAAATTAAGAGACTATAGTTTTGTAGAGAGGTTGCCTCTTGTTGGAAATTTTGTACCTAGTAGAAAAGAAAAAAAGAAATCAATTGATGACCTTGTTTTTAAAACATCTGAAACTTTAAAAATAACAGAACTACTTGATAGAAAGCCAGGTCAACTATCAGGTGGTCAAAGACAAAGGGCGGCATTAGGAAGGGCGATGGTAAGAGAACCAGTTGCATTCTTAATGGATGAACCTTTATCAAATCTTGATGCTGCATTAAGAGTTCATATGAGATCTGAACTATCTGAGCTTCATAATTCTTTAAAGACCACTTTCATTTATGTGACGCATGATCAAGCTGAAGCACTTACAATGTCAACTAGAATGGCTGTAATGATTGATGGGGAACTTTTGCAACTTGATACACCAAGTGAGGTTTATAATAATCCATCATCTTTAAGGGTTGCAGAATTTGTTGGCAGCCCAAAGATTAACACATTTGCTGCTCAGATTAGCTCTGATGGTTCTGTTGAATTTATGGGTATTAAGCTTGAAAGAAAATTTAATACTAATAGTCAAAAAGCTTTAGTTGCTGTGAGACCAGAACATTTAGAAATTACGAAAGACTCAAACAAACCTGCATTTGAGGCTACAGTTTCATACAGAGAAAACCTTGGTTCGGATATATTTTACCATGTTCAAGTTGATCAATCTGACTCTAAGATCATAGTCAGAGGCTCACCAGCTGGACCGATTTCAAATGGGGAAACAGTTAGAATAAGTCCTTCTCATGCAGAGGCTATGCTTTTTGAAACATCCGGTGAGCGTATCCGATAAATATGCACCACTCTAAAGCACATATTTGGTTTGTTTGGCCTGCAATCATACTAATGATTGTCATATTAATACTTCCAATTTTTTTAGCCGGAGGTATCTCATTTACTAATTACAATCTTGGTAATTCTAGTTTCGAATGGGTAGGTACGGAGAATTATGAAAAAATGTTCTCCAGAAAAACTTACATTAAAATGATTATATCAACGGCAACTTACGTGTTAATCGTTGTCCCTGTTTCAGTGGTATTAGGTTTAGTTGCAGCCATTATGCTCAACTCTCTTCGATTTGGAGCTGATATTTATAAAACAATTTTCTTTCTTCCAGTGATGGCTACTTTATTGGCAATGGCTATTGCTTGGGAATTTACTCTTCATCCAACTCTTGGAATAATAAATTCTTTTCTTGCCAATGGATGCGGAGGTATTAGAGAATTTATTTTAGGTTTTCATTGGCTACCGTGGGTTAGTTCCGAGGACAGTTGGTACAGTGTTGCTTGTGCTAACAATATGGATTTCCCGTATTGGCTCAAAGATAAAAAAACAGCGATTTGGACAATTTGTTTTATTGGAGTATGGCAAGCCTTTGGATTTAATATGGTGTTATACTTAGCTGGTTTAACAAGTATACCAAGAGAATTGTATCATGCTGCAGAAATGGATGGTGCTCAGTCAACTTGGGAACAATTTAAACTTGTAACTTGGCCAATGTTAGGTCCTACAACTCTTTTTGTAGTTACCATAACGACAATAAGGTCATTTCAAGTATTCGACACAATTGAAATTCTTACAAAAGGTGGTCCCGCCAAAACAACGTATGTAATGATGTACGCAATTTTTGAAAAAGCAATTCAACAAAATATTACAAGTATTGGTGCTGCGATTACTGTTGTGTTTATAATTTTTATAATCTTGCTAACATTCTTCCAAAGATATGTGATTGAGAAAAGGGTACATTACTAAAATGTTAGCTAGACATTATATTGGAGAGTCATGGAAGCATGGACTGCTCATCATTGGAGCATTAATTGTGTTGATCCCATTCTACATGATGGTTTCAATGTCACTTAAATCTCAACAAGAAATTCAGTCAATATCTGGAGGTTTAGTCGGAGCGCAGGAGATTCAAACATTCCCAGTGTGTACTAAGCATGGATACACCGAAGAGGTATGTACAATGCGACCTTATAAATACAATTTCTGGTTTGCGTTCAAAAAAGCCCCAATTCCAAGGTATTTAATGAATGGTTTGATCGTGACTGTTTCAATCTTTTTAATACAAGTTTTGATTGCACTTCCATGTTCTTACGCACTAGCCAAGCTCAGGTTTAAAGGAAGGGAATTTGTCTTTTCGATGGTTCTGTTCTGTTTATTAATTCCTGTACATGCAATCGCTTTACCGTTGTATGTCATGTTAGCAAAAGCTGGACTGGTGGATACCTACGCAGCCTTAATAATACCGTGGACAATATCTGTGTTTGGAATTTTTCTGATGCGGCAATTTTTTATGACAGTACCAGATGAACTAATTGATGCTGCAAGAATGGATGGAATGGGAGAATATTCTATTGTTTGGAAAGTTATGCTTCCTGTAGCTATACCAGCGTTACTAGCTTTTGCAATTTTCTCAGTTGTTGCTCACTGGAATGATTATTTTTGGCCTAGGATTGTTATCACAGGTAATCGTGATTTATTTACACCACCACTTGGTATTAGAGAATTTAGAGGCGGAATTGATAGTGATGAATTTGGACCTATGATGGCGTCGATTGTTACTGTTACCATTCCACTTATTGTGGCTTTCATAGTTGCTCAAAAGAGATTTGTTGAAGGTATCACTATGACTGGAATGAAGTAATTATTTACCCAGAGCGTTTACCATAACAATACCAAGTATAATTAGCCCGCAACCAAGTATTCCAAATAAGTTTGGACTCTGACCAAACTTAATTATACTTAACATGAATGTTCCAAAAATCACTAAACCAGCATAAGAGGCATAGGCAATTCCCATTGGTAAAAACTTCATTACCTTAGAAATAAAAAAGACTGCGATTACTATGGAAATAGCACTTAGCGAAGTTGGTATGAATTTTTCGTATCCATTTGATATTTTTGCAAAATTATTTGAAAGTATCCCAAAGAAGACTGCAGCAGCTAAATAAAAATATCCAATCAATTTAGATATCTATCTCATAAGGAAATGAGCTTAGTTGCTTTAAGCCATCTTTGGTTACAACGAACTGATCCTCAAGTTTAATTCCTTCTTTGCCGCCAACTTCACCAATATAACTCTCTACACAGATAGTCATATTTTCCTCAAAATTGGCTGAGTAATCCGCATTGCTAAAATCTCTATTTGGGTAAGCAACAAGTGGCCATTCATCACAAAGACCGACACCATGAATAATGCATGGATAATGATTATCGTAGCAATTATCAGGCAATTTCCAGGATTTTTCTGCAAATTCTCTAAAATTTAAACCAGCTTTAATCAGAGATTTGTTATGATTAATATGCTCTAAAGACATTGAGTAGAGCCTTTTTTGTTCATCATTTAGACGATTGCCCTCAACAAAGGTTCGAGAGATATCAGCACAGTAACCGTACGGTCCAACCATATCTGTGTCAAAAGCAACTAAATCTCCAGACTCAATGACTCTGTTACTGCATTCTTGAAGCCAAGGATTTGTTCGTGGTCCAGATACTAAAAGACGAGTCTCAAACCATTCCCCACCATTTTCAATATTGACTTTATGCATGTATGACCAAAGTTCTTCTTCTGTCATACCTGCCTGAAGTTTGTCTCTCATTAGCCACATTCCTTTTTCAGCAGTCTCAATAGAAGCTTTCATACAAATTAACTCATCATCAGATTTAATAGATCTTGCAAGCTCAATATACTTTTGGGCGTTCACTAGTTTAACATTAAACTGTTTAAGTAACATTTGTATTCCAACTGGATCGGAAACATCTATTGCAAGGCAATTATTATCAGGTGAATGCTCTCTCATTAAATCTTGAACAGTGCCAGCCCATTTTTTTGCATTTTTATCAACAAAATTATTTGCTGAAAAAAAATCCCAACTATCAACTGCTCGAATATCATCAATCGTACATAAATGTTCTGAGAGATGCTCGCTCTTTGGATAATCAAATAGTATTACTTTTCCCTCTGCAGAAATAAATACGAATCGCACGAGTTCATGCATTGTAAATAAACTCATATTTCTACTGTCGGTTGCATACCTTATATTGATTGGATCAAATAATATGCAAGCACCAACATTATTTAATCGTAGTTGTTCTAAAACTCTATTGAGTCGGTACATACGTAAACGGTCGAAGTCTATTTTTTCTTCGTAGAGCCTAGGTTTGTAAACTTGATTTTCAAAATTTTGGTTAATTGTTTCGAAAAACTTTGGGCCAATTTTACGGTCAGCAAATTTACTTGTAAAATTACTCATCCAAATGACTTTTAAAATTATTCTTTTCAAACCTTAAAAGATGATCACTAAATTGCAATTTAAGTTTTTTTGCACTATTGCTAATTTTATCAAGGAAATTAATACTTATTTTAATACTTTTTTGTTCATTTTCGGATATTTGACCAACATAGGTGATAGCATTCCATAATCCAAGAGAGTTCATCGGTGAAAATTTTTTCTTAGAGGATAACGATAGGTTTATAAATGAAAATAAAAATGAAGATGCGAATACTTTAAATTTTTTTCTAAAATGAGGTATTTTTTTATTCAGGCTTTCTACAAATTTTTTGGGATCACTAAATTGATAGGGATTAATCTTTGGAAAGAATAATTTGAGAAGCTTTTTTGAAAAATCATTTCCGGATGAATAAATAAAAAATAGCTGACCTTTTACATCTAACATTTTTAATAATGGAATAAGTACTAGCTTAAGTGTTCTGTCGTAAGGAGATCTTAGCCTAAAAGCTTGAGATGCAATTATATAGTCGTAAAACTTTGGAATACTCTCTAACTTACTTGGTATCAAATGCTTCAATGCAATTTTTTGATCCTTCCTATAAATAACCATCAATGTTTTTTGCCTTGGTCTCAATATGGTTGAAGAAGTATCTTCTTTTATATCCCAATTTTTTCTAATAACCTCACCCATATTCATGAGTTGCTGATTGAAACTAAAACTTGAATTTCCAACTAATTCTTTTTTTATTAACTTACAATCTGTGAAACGATTATCATTAATTTCTCTGTAGGATGCATTCGTTATACAGAAAACTAAATTCTTATGTTCAAAAAATCTATAACCAAGATAATTTAGAAGACTGTTAATATCATCGATACTAATTTCTTTTCCAACAACTATAATTGGATCTTCAGGAAATTTGTCATGAACAGCCGATAGCAATGTGCAGATGACTGAACCATCTCCTGTCCCAGCATCAAAAATTCTAAATGCATCTTTAGTAATTTTAGAATTTTTTAAATACTTCGCTAATTGAAAAGCTATTCGACTTTTTTCGTTGGTAGAATTTACAAATGATAAATATTTATCTCTTGAATCAAAAAAATCTGACTTTTTTACCCCCACCTTATTTCTCCTAGTTTTTTTTTAAACTAGAAATGCTTTGATTACCATAATAGAGTTAACTGGTTAGATTATAAACATGACTTTAGAAACCTCGCTTTTATTGGGTATATTTGGCGCAGTTTTAGCAATAGCGATAATGGTTTTTGATATTTACAAAAGAAACAAATAATCTAACTCAAGTAACATTTATTATAATAATAAGACATGACCAATATTATTAAATCAGGCGAAAGCCACGAAACAGACGTTGTTATTATCGGTGCTGGTCCATGTGGTCTGTTTCAAGTCTTTGAGTTGGGTCTTTTAGATATGAAGGCTCATTTAATCGACAACCTTGATAAAATAGGAGGGCAGTGCGCAGAATTATATCCTGATAAAAATTTATATGATATTCCAAGTAGGCCTGCTATTACCGGCCAAGAACTAACTGATGATTTAATAAAACAAGCTGAGCCTTTCAATCCCTCTTATCATCTCAATCAATTAACCTCTAAAATTTCTTTAAATGATAATGATATTTTAGTTGAAACCGATAAGGGCACATCCATTAAATGTAAGTCTTTAGTGATTGCAGCGGGCGCTGGTAGTTTTGTTCCAAGAAAGCTTCCTGCAGAGGGCTCTCAGGAGCTAGAAAATAAAAATATTTTTTACTCTGTAAAAAAAAGATCTGATTTTCAAGATAAGAATATTTTAATAATTGGTGGTGGTGACTCTGCACTTGATTATG
>CACJAI010000017.1 GCA_902591315.1 uncultured Alphaproteobacteria bacterium | reverse complement strand
TAGGCCAGATTTAACTACAATGGTACCTTGAATCCAACCAAAAAAAAGTGTGAAACACAAAGTGATAAATATTGCCAGTATTGGGGAGACATCAGCGATGTGGAAAACCGTATAAAATTCTATATGAAAACCTCCCTCAAATGATACGTAGGGCACAATAAATGAAAAACCCCATCTAAGTATCATTGCCATGCAGGCACCAGCAAAACCAATCATGGATCCAATAGATAAATCAAACTCACCTGCAATAATTAAAAGACCAGCACCAATTGCTATGATTCCAAGTTGTGATATAACTCTTAAAAAGTTTCTGATACCTAATGCATTAAAACCCTCACCTGTAAAAGGGTTCCAAGACATTTCTCCGGTTGGAATGGAAAAATAGCCAAGCATCCCGAATAAAAGTAGCATAACTCCAATGGGTCCGATTTCTGGTCTAGAAATAAGTGTGGTAAGCCAAGTTTTCTTTTGATGCCTATCAGACTCTTGTCTTTGGGGAGTAGAGGTTGTTGCCATGTTTTGATTTATATAATTTTAAAAAAGATCATTCAGTTTAATTTTACTTAAGTATAAAAAAGTGGGTAGTTTACTACCCACTTTTTAAGATTTATAAGATTATACTATCTATCAATACCTGCTAAAGCAGCAACTGATGAAGCATTTGACTTGTCAACAAATCCTGGACCTGATGGAATGTTTGCACCAGGTAAAAGGCCAGCACCGTTGTTGTATAAGTGTAATACTACAACAGGCATATAACCTTGTAGACGTTGTTGTTGGTCAATTGTGAAAGCAACTTTACCCTCATTGATTAAGTCCATAACAGGTGGGCTTAAGTCAAAACAAGAGTGGTGTACTGACATACCTAACTCATCGATAGCTTGTTGAACTCCGACACAAACGTGCGGACCAACTGACAATACTGCATCAACATCTGGGTTTGCTTGTAAACCAGCAGCAGCTCTTGTAGGGATAGTAGCTGGATCGTTTGAACTATCTACTAATTCAGTAGGAATAGCTTCACCGTAACCACCACATCTATCTGTTAAAGCTGTGTTGTATGCTTCTTGAATCATGCAAAGAGCTTTTGTAGCACCTTCTGCTTTTGCTCTAGCACCTGCGGATTGACCAGCAAGATATTCAGGCTGACCAACGTGCATTAATGCGCCAAGAGATGCAGATGACTCAAGACCTGAGTTCATAGTAATAACTGGAATACCAGCAGCAACTGCGTCTTTAATAGCTTGACCTAATGCTTCAGGGTCTGGAAGTGAAACAACCATTCCATCAGGCTGAGTTGCAGCTGCAGCAGCAATTGATTTTGCCATGTCGCCCATATCGCCTGAAGGGTTGAAGATATATTCAAAGTCTGCACCTACGTGTCTAGCAGCATCTTCACCACCTTTTTGCACAACAGGCCAGAAAGGGTCTTTACCCTCACCGTGTGTTACCATCACATATCTTTCAGCAAATGCGGAAAGAGATAAGAATGATACAAGAATTGTAAGAATTATTTTTCTCATAAATTCCTCCTTAGTTTTAACGAGAGCATGATAATCAATTTTGAAAGTAAATCCAAATAAATGTGAAGAGAAATCTATGTTTTTTAGGCATTTGCGTCAAAATATCTAATTTAAACTGTATTTTGACTTTGAATTTGTCATACATAAAAGCCAAGAAACAATTGAATTAATAAATAGATAAATTTTAATAAATAATAGAAAATATAAAAATGGGTAAACAAGAATTTGGAGCAGGTATTTGGCATTTTGCAACTTATCTTGATAGATACGCTACAGATGGATATGGCGAACCAAGAAGTGTACTTGACGCGATAGAGCTAGCTGGACAAGTAAAAGATCTTTCTTATGTAGATCTTAATTTTCCATATTTTGGAGGAAGTTATTCAAATGAACAGATAAAAGATGCTCTCGACAAAGCTAATCTTAAAGTAATTGGTATCACTCCTGAAATATACACAAGACAATTTTCAAAAGGTGCATTCACAAATCCAGATCCAGGTGTTAGAAAAAGAGCACACGAGCTTATTACTCAATCATGTGAAGCTGTAAGATTTTTTGATGCAAAATATGTAAAACTTTGGCCAGGACAGGACGGATGGGACTATCCATTTCAAGTTGATCATAAGTCTTTATGGAAGAATTCAATGGATGGTGTAGGAAATTTAGCAAGTGAAAATCCTGATTTAAACTTCGTTATAGAATATAAACCAAGAGAACCGAGAGTGAAAATGAGTTATGACTCTGTTTCCAGAACTATTCTTGGTATTGAAAAAATTGGCCTTCCTAACATTGGTCTTCTTCTCGATTTTGGTCATGCAATTTACGGTGGAGAGTCAGCAGCTGACTCAGCTCAATTAGCTATTGATTATGGTAGGCTATTTGGAATGGATGTTAATGATAATTTTAGATCATGGGACGATGATCTTCTAGCTGGCAGTCTTCACCCCATAGAGCTTTTTGAATTTTTTTATGTTCTAAGAAAAAATAAATGGCAGGGTGTTTGGCAACTGGATCAGTTTCCGTTTAGAGAAGATAGTGTAGTAATGGCAAATATGGCTATAGATTTTTTAAAAGCTGTTGATAAAGCCCTAGATGATTTAGACATCGAAGCATTAACAAAAGCTCAAGCAAATCATGATGCTATGGCTGCCTTAGGAATTGCTCAAAAAGCTCTTTATAAACATTTAGCTAAATAACAAATTTCTTTACTACCAACAAGTAAAGCCACCATCAACAACTAAGTCTATACCTGTACAAAATGAAGATGCCTCAGTTGCTAAAAATATTGCGGGACCAACAATCTCATCAGGATCGGCCATACGATTCATAGGGGTACCGCTTTCGAAAAGCTTTACTTGATCAACCATTTCTGGTCTTAAATTCATAGGTGTTTTTGTGTATCCTGGGCTAATGGAGTTTACTCTTATTCCATATTCAACCCAATCCATTGCCAGGCTTTTTGTCAAATGAATAACGCCAGCTTTTGAGGAGTTATAATGTACTTGCTTAAGTCCTCTGTTTACAATTATTCCAGACATTGATGCAATGTTAATTATTGAACCTTTTTTTCTCTTGATCATTGTTTTTGCCTCTTCTTGGCAAGAATAGAAAACACCAGATAAATTTATATCGAACATATTTTGCCACTGATCTTGTGACATCTCCTCAGCTGGATTTGCATTTGCAATACCAGCACAATTAATTGCAACCTCAATTGGACCGAGTTCTTTTTCAGTTTTAAAAATTGCTTCTGCAATACTTTTTTTATCTCTTACGTCAACTATACTTTTAATAAAATTTTGATCTTTGATTTCACTTTCTTTTAAAATAGTCTCTGTTTCGTTCATTCCTTCTTCATTTTGATCGCATATTGAAACATTTGCTCCGCAATTATAAAAACCATTTGCAAGACTCTGGCCAATCCCTCTCCCACCGCCAGTAATGAAAACAACTTTGTCTTTTAGATTAAATAAAGCTTTGAAATCCAAATATGATTATCTTTCTTTTTTCTTGAAAGTATCTAAGGCAACAGCAAACACAATAACTGCACCTATGACTACTCCTTGAACGAATGGAGAGAACCCTAGAAGGTTAAGACCATTTCTTAAAACACCTATGATAAAAACGCCAACAATTGTTCCTGCAATACCTCCAACTCCTCCATTTAGACTGGCACCGCCAATTACGACTGCTGCGATGACATCAAGCTCATATGTAAATCCTGCTTGAGGGACACAGGTATTTAACCTGGCAGTAAGTAAAATTCCAGCTATTCCACTTAGAAAACCTGAAATAGTATAAACAACAACTGTTGTTCCCTTAACATTTATACCAGATAATCTTGCTACTTCTGGATTACCGCCAATTGCATAGAGATTTCTTCCCTCTTTTCTATATTTTAGTAAAAACCAACATAATATTGTTAAAAAAATAAAGACTAACATTGTTACAGGAATGAAACCAAAGTGTCTTACAACAGATAAGTTGGTAAGCCATTCTGGGAAACCATAAATTTGCTTTCCATCAGTAAAGATATTAGCCAAGCCTCGGGCAGCAGAAAGCATAGCCAAAGTGGCTATAAATGCGGGGAGTTTCAAATATGAGACAAGTAGACCGTTAATTAATCCAGCAATTGAACCTATAAATATCCCAATTAGGCATGCATAATGTAAAGGTACACCAAAGGCATCCCAAACCCAACCAGTTACCATCATTGATAATGCAAGAATAGAACCTACCGATAGATCAATTCCTCCGATTATAATCACTGCCGTCATACCGAGGGCCATAATTCCCAAAACCGTTACTTGGTCCAGTATGTTAATAAAATTTCTAGCAGAAAAGAAATAGGGCGAAGCTAGGGAAAAAAATATTGTTAAAACAATTAAACCCAAAAATGTTCCCTGGGTGCCTCTAAAAACTCTCTTTGTAAAATTAATAATATTTTCCATTTTATTAAATCCTCATTGATTTAGGACATTATTAATCCTCCATCAACATTTATAGTTTGACCAGTTATATAGTTAGCGTCATCAGATGCTAAAAAAGATACTAATGCAGCTACGTCTTGTCCAGTTCCAACTCTTTTCATAGGAACATTCTGCTGAACCCAACTATTCATGAGCTCACCTTTTTTATAACCTCCTAAAATTTCTCCCCATTTGGAGTCGTTGTACGCCCACATGTCAGTATCTATTATACCTGGGCAAATTGCATTTATGTTTATACTCTCTGTTGCGACTTCTTTTGCTAAGCTTTGGGTGAGACCCATAACTCCAAATTTACTAGCTGCATAGTGAGGTGTATATATAAAGCCATCTCTTGCTTGACCGGAAGCCATATTAATTATGCTTCCTCCCTTTTTACTTTTCCTCATCTTCATAATCGCTTGCTGGCAGCAAAGAAAAACACCTTTTGTGTTAACATCTAAATTAAAATCCCATTCCTTTTCAGTTAAATCTTCAACTTTTGCAATTGTAATTACACCAGCATTATGAACAGATATATTTACCTCTCCATATTTTTTTTCTGCGAAATCGAATAGCTCCCTTACATTTGATTTATCAACTACGTCCGCTTCAAAAGATGAAGCCTCATAACCCATGTCTTTGAACTGTTTGCAAGTATCATTTACAAGAGCCTCATTAGATGAAAGAACAACATTAGCTTTTTCTTTTGCAAACCTTAATGCTATTTCTTTACCAATACCTCTACCAGATCCAGTAATAATTACTGTTTTTCCCTCAAATCTTTGCATTAATTAGTTGCCTGTTTCATTATCTCAACTCTAGAAATGTTATCACTGTTTGTCAGTATATTTTTTTGAACACCTCTACTTAATATTAACATTCTATGTGATAAACCCACTACTTCCTCTAAATCAGAGCTTACAACAATAATTGATATTCCACTCTCTGATAATTGTTTCATAACTTGATAAATTGAGTGTCTTGCTCCAACGTCTATACCTCTTGTTGGCTCGTCAAAAATTAATACTTTGGGCTTTCTTGATATCCATTTCGATATAAGGAGTTTTTGTTGATTGCCACCAGATAATTCGTTAGCGTTTTGATCAACACTTCCTTTGACACCCATTAATTCAATACCTTTCTTTGAAAAATTTTTTATTTTTTCAGGTGAAACCCAACCTGATTTTAAAAAAACATCAAAATTAGCTATAGATATGTTTTGAGAGTTTGATTGCTCGAGTAACAAACCAAGGCTTTTCCTATCCTCAGGCACCATCACAATTCCATTTTTAATTGCATCTTGAGGTGAACTTATATTTATTTCATTATTATCAACAAATATTTTCCCAGATGTAATCATATCTGCTCCGCAGATTGCTCTTACTAATTCAGTTCTACCAGCCCCAACAAGACCAGCTATACCAAATATTTCTCCTTTATTAACTGAAAAATTAATATTTTCGAAACTTCCATCAATCGAATTCAAATTTTCAACTCTAAGTGTCTCAGTGGTAGATTCATTTTCTATTGTTGGAAATATTCTATCGACATCTCTTCCAACCATATCATGTACTATTTTATTTATTGCAATGTTAGCGTTATCATATGAGGAAACTAAATTACCATCTCTAAGCACAATAATTTTATCAGCTATTTGCTCAATTTCTTCTAATCTATGACTTATATATATGAAGGATACGCCCTCTTTTTTAAGTTGTCTTATTTTGTCAAAAAGAAAATTTGTTTCTGACTCCCCAAGTGAAGAGGTAGGCTCATCAAGAATAAGTAATTCAGAGTTTAATGTTAGTGCTTTTGCTATTTCAATCTGCTGCTGAGCTGACATTTTAAGGTTTTTGACAAGTTGTTTAGGTGATATTTCTAAACCTAATCTTTTTAACTGCTCACTAGCAAGAGAATTCATTTTATTAAAATCTACTATTCCGTTTTTTGTGATCATTCTTCCAACAAATACATTTTCTGCAACTGACAGTTCCTTTAAAAGCCTTGTCTCTTGGTGTATTAAACCAATACCTTTTTGAATTGCATTACCTGGAGAAGACGGGTTGTAATCTTGACCCTTCCAAGTCATAGTGCCTGAGTCATGATTAACTGAACCTGCTATAATTGATGAAATTGTTGATTTTCCTGCCCCATTTTCACCAAGAAGAGCGACCACCTCTCCAGGCCTCACTTCAAAAGAAACCTCATTTAAAACTTTGGCTGTGCCATAGCTTTTTGAGACCTTTTTGACTTCAAGCCCAAGATGATCGCTCATTAAAATAACTTATATAAAAATTATTTTATAAATTTAATTATGGATGACCATCGCCAATGAACTGATCTACGTTTTCAGGTGTTGTTAATGTAGATCCGTACAACATTTCACTTGGAATATATCTGCCTTCGATAGCATCAATAGCAAATCTTACAGCATTTCTTCCTATCGTTAATGTTTGTTGAGTCATTGTAGCTGCTAATAAAGTATTATTATTTTTTAAATCTTGAAGAGCAGCTCTGTCACCATCAAAACCAACAACTAGAATATCATCTCTACCCATTGCCTTAGCTGCCTGAGCAGCACCTTGTGCAAGAGCATCACATCTTCCAAAAAGGACAGTGATCTCAGGATTTCTAGTTAACAAGTCTTGAGCAATAGAAACACCTTCGTCTCTACTCCACATTTTACTTGCTTGTTTTTCAACAGTGTTTAGGTCTGGAAATTGAGCAATAGCATTTTCAAATCCAGTGTCTCTGGCAATTTCAGGAGTAGATCCAAGCTGTCCTTGAATAACTCCAACAATGCCCTTACCACCAGTTTGTTCTGCAACCCACATACCCATTTCATATGCAGCAACTTCACTGTCAGAAGCTATAAAAGAGTCACCAGGAGGGTTAGTTGTATTTCTATCAACTGTTATAACTGGTATTCCAGCCTCCTTAGCTTTTCTAATTTGAGCGTTTCCGTCAGTATTACCGGATATGATTAGTATTAAAGCATCGATTTGCTTTACAAGTAAATCTTCAATCTGACTAACTTGTTTTGCGTCATCTCCACCAGAGTCTACAACAATTGCCTTGTGTCCAAGTCTACTGGTTTCTGCTTCAACTGACTCTTTGATAAAATTGAAAAAGTCAGCTTGCAAGTTCGCTGCTGCGAAACCGATAGTATATCCCTTACTATCGTGAGCAATGGCATTTCCACTTATAAGCGTAGAAAGACCAAATGCAAATAGAGTAAATATTTTAAGAAATGTTTTTCTCATCTTATTCCTCCTCCTTATATATAAAGACTAATGGATATTGCTTTAATATGCAATGAATGCATTATAATATTACAATGGTAAAAAAAAATGGCTAAGAATAGTGATTATTTAGAAAAAAAATCTCTTGAGTACAGAAAAACAGTTTTAGAAATTATTTATAATTCTGGTGCTGGGCATACTGGAGGTAGCTTGTCATGTGTTGATATATTAAATGTGCTCTATAATAATTTTTTAGAAATTACCCCAAAAAATTTTTCCACAAAAAACAGAAATAGATACATACAAAGTAAAGGGCACTCAGTTGAGGCTCTATATACAGTTTTGTGTGACCAAGGATTTTTTACAAGAGAAGAACTTAATACTTTAAATAATTTTAATTCTCATTTTATTGGGCATCCTACAAAAAAAGTACCTGGCATTGAACACAATACCGGAGCTCTTGGCCATGGTCTTTCAGTTGCTGTTGGTTTAGCTATAGCTCAAAAACTTAATAAAGAAAATTTTAAGATTTATACACTTCTAGGTGATGGGGAATTATCTGAAGGCTCTGTTTGGGAAGCGTGCAGTACTGCACATAAGTACAAACTTGATAATCTTGTAGTAATTGTAGATAGAAATAAACTTCAAATAACTGGAAAAACTGAGGATGTAAATCCAATAGAACCTTTGAATGAAAAATTTCTATCATTTGGTTTTAACGTTAAGGAAATTGATGGAAATAATATCGAGGAGTTAATAAGTGCTTTGGAAGAAGTACCATTTAAAACAAACATACCAAATGTTATCATTGCAAATACTGTCAAAGGTTCAGGTGTAAGCTTTATTGAAAATCAAATAAGTTGGCATCACAAAGTTCCATCAAAAGAAGAATTTGAAAAAGCTAATTTAGAATTAGAAAGTCAATTAAAATCTTATGAGTGAAATTACTACAGGTAAAGCAAATTTAGAAATATTTGGAGAAACTCTTTTAGAGGAAGGTAAAAAAAATAGTAATCTTATTGTTGTAACAAGTGACTCGAGAGGATCAGGAAAGATTGTACCTTTTGGAAAAGAATTACCAGATCAAATTATAGAGGTTGGTATTGCTGAACAAAATTTAGTTGGTGTGTGTTCTGGGCTTGCAGCTGGAGGCAAAATTGTCTTTGGCGTTTCTCCTGCTAGTTTTCTAACAGCTAGATCTTTAGAACAAATTAAAAATGATGTGGCTTACTCAGATCAACCCGTAACTTTAGTAGGAATAAGTGCTGGAATAAGCTATGGCCAACTTGGCTCTACTCATCATTCTTTACACGATTATGCAGCATTGCGAACGATAAATAACCTGACCATTGTCTCGCCGGCTGATAATTTTGAAGCATCTGAAGTTATCAGAAGAGCTGTATCTTTTAATAAACCTCTTTATATAAGGTATGGAAAAAAACCAATGATCAATCTTCATAAAAAAGGCTCTAATTTTGAGATAGGTAAAGCTTCTATTGTATGTGAAGGAAATGATATAACGATTATTGGAACAGGTGAAACTGTTCAAAGAGCTTTTTTAGCAAGTAGAATACTTAAAGAAGATGGAGTAAATGCAGAAGTCATTAGTATGCACACCATAAAGCCTTTTGATGAGTATGCATTAATGAAATCAATTAAAAAAACTAACTGTTTAATTTCAGTCGAGGAACATAGCATATATGGCGGACTTGGCGAGCGTTGTGCAAGCCTTATTTCACAAGCAGGATATAATACAAAATTTAAAATTTTAGGTATACCTGATGAATATATGATCAATGGCTCTCAAGCTGA
>CACJAI010000016.1 GCA_902591315.1 uncultured Alphaproteobacteria bacterium | reverse complement strand
ATCATAATCTTGGCGAAGCATATCTTGCTCATCTTCAGAATAGTTTAGTTTAAGATTAATTTCTGGGTATTCATGAATAAATTCATTGATTCTTGGACTAAGCCACATCGATCCAAAAGCAACTGTAGTATTAATAGAGAGGTTACCAGTGGGAACTGACTTATATTCAACTATCTTTTTTTCTATAGAATTTAAATCAGCAAAAATTTTTTCAGTTTCTTCAAAAAGATAGGAACCTTGCTCTGTGAGAGTTATACCTTTTGTGTGTCTTTTAAATAGTTTGGTTTTTAAACTATGCTCAAGAGATTGAATTTGTCTAGTAATAGCAGATTGACTAAGGTGAATAGTATCCATAGCTCTAGAGATGCTACCTGCTGTAGCTACGTGATAAAATGTTTTAAGTCTATCCCAATCCATTAATAATTGTATTTAGATCCCCGTTTAGTATCAGAATATCTATTAAATAATATTTTTTTGAAGATTTCAAATCTAATAAAATGTTATGAGCATCATTTAATTCATTCTTACTTTCAATAAGTTGTGTAATATCTATTTTTTGGGCTTTATATAAAATTTCATCACCTTGTAATTTTAATTCTAAGCTATCAATTATTTTTTCTTGGTTGTTTATTTTATTTAAATAAAAATCATAGTTGTTCCAAGACTCTAAGTAAGTATTAAGTAAGTCTCTCTTTAAGTCTTTATGTTCTAATAATTTTTTTTGATAATTATATTCCTCAATGTCAAAATTATTTTCATCTTTAAATCCATCATAAATAGGAACGCTTAGAGATAGTGACAAGGATGAGGATCTTCTATGATCAATTGCTGCAGAATAACTATCACTCTCACTTAGGGAATAGGTTAGGTCAACAGAAGGTCTCAAATCTTTTTTGCTCATCTCTAGTTCAGGTAAATATGTATTTTCAATAAAAGAGAGATACTGGCCATAAGAGGAATTCATCAATTCTGAAAATAATTTCTTACTAATTAGTGCGTTAGATACATCTATTACATAATCAAAATTAATATCTTCATCATAAATATCTAGATCAAGTAACTTACTAACTTGAAGCATTAAATTATCTATTTTTCTATCATAATCTAAAGACACAGATTGTGCTTCTAATAGTTCATTTTCTAAATCTAATACCTCTGTTTTTGTAACTCTGTTTGCCTTAAATAATATTTCAGCCTCTAAGACTTTTTTTCTATAAAATTCTAAATTCAGTTGTTGATTTTTCTTTTTAAAGATCAATGTCTGTAAATTACTATAACCGTTAAGGAGTTCTTTGATTAATAACTCTTTTTGATACTCTCTAAGATAGTCAAAAGCTTGATTTCTAGTTTGCGTAGTAATTAAATTTAACTGACTAAATCCACCGTTATAGAGGTTAACCGTAGCACTTAATGTATGCATATCTGCGTTTACTGTAGAAGTAGAGTCAGTGCTAGTTGTACTATTTGAAAAAGAAAATGAATAATCTATTTCTGGTATATAGAGAGTATCAGCTAATTCTAAATTTTTATCGTCAATCAAATTGTCATACTTAAATTGAGAGTTTGTTTCATTTTTTTCGACAAGAATTTTTATTAAATCGGTTATTTCATAGGATAAAATACCCTTTGAAAAAAATAAAAAGAATGTGCTTAAAAAAATTATTTTGATTTTTGCCATTCTCTCTCCAAATTATTTAAATTCCATTTCAATTTTTTTTTGTTCATTGTTTTTTCCATTTTTTTAAATCTTTTCTCAAATTTCCTATTAGAGTTCCTAATAATTGTTTCAGTATCAAGCCCTAATTTTCTTGATAAATTAATACAAGAAAATAATAAATCTCCTAATTCCTCTTTAATTTTTCTCTTATTATTGATCTTCATTTCATTTGAAAGCTCATTTAATTCCTCTTTTACCTTCTTCAAGGTTCCATTTGCATTTTTCCAATCAAATCCCTCTTTTGCAGCTCTTTTTTGAAGTTTAAGTGAACGTGTAACAGCAGGGAGATTTACACTTACACCATCTAAAACAGACTTAGCACCTTTCTTTTTTCTTTCAAATTTTTTTTGCGTTTCCCAAAAATCATTTACATCTTGAACAGTTTTGATTGACTCATCACGCATAAAAATATGAGGATGACGAGATTTCATTTTTTTTACACTTGTGTCAATGACATCTTCAATTGAAAATTTCTTTTTTTCAGCAGCAATAACTGAGTGATAAATAACTTGTAGTAATAAATCACCAAGTTCTCCTTCTAGTTCTTTGTTATTATTTGACTCAATTGCTTCGATAACTTCATAGGCTTCCTCTAAAGTATACTTCGCTAATGATTTGGAAGTTTGTTGTATATCCCATGGACATCCATTTTTTGGATTTCTTAGTCTCTTAACAACATTAATTAAATCATTTAATTTGTTCTTTTTCTTTACCATGCTAATGCCTGTGCTTGAAATATTTGACTCTTATAACTTCTAATATCTGCATATGCATCATAAATTTTATCTTGTTTTCTTGCGCACAAAATAAAACCTTCGCTCCAGTCTGTGGTTTTAAGGCATTTATGTCCTTTTTTATTTAGTTGGGAAATATAGGGTGAAAGCCGCTCTTCTAATAATAATTGTTTCAAATTTGGATCATGTGGGTGAAAAAAAGCAGGTAAATGCTCTGATGAAACTCTAGGTTCATTTAATGCTTGGTCAATAGGCATATTTGAAAATATATAATTCATTAAAAATTGTGCTTGCCATTGATCTTGAGCGTCACCGCCCATAGTCCCACAACTTAAAATTTCTCTCTTTTTTTGATTGATAATCAAAGTAGGGCTCAATGTTGTCCTTGGTTGTTGTACAGGTGCTATAAAATTTACGTGACCTGGTTTTGATAAATAAAACGTCATTAATCTATTACCTAGGGGAAATCCTAATTCATTGATTACTTCATTAGATCTGATCCATCCACCACTTGGTGTGCACGAAATAGCATTATTATCTTTATCTATAATACTTATATGAACTGTGCCAGCGCCCCATGGTTTAATATCATTTTCAATTGGGAGTAATGATTTCTTGGATAGGGGGTTCCCTGGAATTATAGAGTCAATTGCCTTATCTTTAATTAATTGCATTCTTTTATTTAGGTAAGAGTCATCTAATAGGTGATTTGCTTTGACTTTTGAATTGTACTTCCCAGTAAAATACATCTCTCTGTCAGCAAAAGTTAATTTTAAAATTTCTGTAAATTTATGAATATCACCAGCTGAATTAAGTGATTTAATTTTTTGTTTGTTAAGCATTTTCAACATCATTAAACTAGTCAATCCTTGTCCCCAGAAATTAGTTTTATGAACTTGGTAATCACCATATTTTTCTGAAATTGTTTTTTCAAATTTCACATTAAAATTTTCAAAATCTTCTTTTGAAAGTAGCCCTTCATTTTTTTGTGAATATTTTAAAATTGAGTTTGCAACATCACCTTTATAAAAAGCATCATGCAATTTATTAAATTTATTATTTCGAGATCCTGTAATCTTTTTCTCGTAATTACCAAGATAATCAATTAAGTTTGCGTAAGCCGAATTTCTGAATAAACTTCCTACTTTTGGAATTTTATTATTTTTTAAATATAATTTAGCAGAATTTTTCCACTCTCTTATAAATTTACCTTTTAGACTTTTTAACCCAAATTTATTTTGGTTTATTATTCCTGTGTGTAAAGGATATCCTTCTTTTGCGTATTCTTTTGCATATTTAGAAATAGTACTAAAATCTAATGTTCCATATAATTGTAACATTCTAAAAATACTAGAAAATGCTGCTGGAACTCCAGCACATAATACTCCTTCATCTGGAACTTCTGTAAAACCCCTGGTAACTAAATTTAAAAAATTAAATTTTCTTGGCGATAAAGTATTTCCATTTAACACAACAGGGTTTTGGTTTTTGGGTTTTAATATCATCACACCTTCACCACCCATTCCAAACATTTGAGGATTTACAAGACCTTCAACTAACATTGCTCCAGCAGCAGCATCAAATGCATTACCTCTGTCTTGATTTAAAATATTATAGGCTGTCATTGAGGATAAATTTGAATGTGTTGCTACTGCACCATTAGTACCAGAGTAACTAGGTATAAAACTATTAGAATTATTATCTTCAATTCTATAAGATCTATTCATTACGCATAAAGTTTAGTATTAATAATTAAGTTAAATAGTTTATGAAATTTCATAAAATATTTCTTTTTTTAAAGATTGCATTATAAAGTTATATATGACCTGGAAGTTAATATCAAAATCTTCATATACACAATTACTTGGTGAATTAGAGACAAAATCAGAAAATAATCAGGATAAATATCGAATGTTTGTTACTGAAAAACATCTTAACTCAGGAAAATTTGCACATGGAGGTTTCTTAATGTCTTTTTTAGATAATGTTATGGGCAATGCTGCTTATAAGTCTTTTGGGAATAAACCTTGTGTTACTATATCCATGAACACTCACTTTACATTTTCAGCTCAAAAAGGAGATGAACTAATAGGCTTACCAACTATAGAGAGAATGACTAAAACACTATGTTTTGTTAATTGTAAAGTCTTTTCAAAAAATGAAATTATTGTTTCTGGAAGTGGTATATGGAAATTAGTTAAAACATCATCTATTAAATCTGTTAAAGACAAAAAAGCAGATGATGATGGTGGTTGGTAGCTATTTAATTAATCTATTTTGAAATTAAAGAGTAATTTTTCAGAGGCTAATGCGTGCAAAGCATTATTTTTCTCAATTTCTTTTTTTGTTGGACTTTGGGCAGTAAGAATACCAGATATAAAAGATCAAATTAATGTCGATTATACAGGTATGGGATATTTGTTTGTAATTTTTTCAATTGGCTCTGTTTTAACTATGATAGTTACACCAAAAATAACACAAATATATCCCTCAAAACAAATCTCACTGTTATCAGGTCTTGCTATAAGCATTCTTTGGCTTTTAATTCCATTTGCTCAATCTTTTATAATTATGGCAATATTGAGTTTTATTTTTGGTATATGTTACGGACTATTTGAGGTAATTCTTAATGTTCAAGCTACTTCTTTAGAAAAAAGATTTAAAAAACCTATGATGTCAGGATTTCATGCCTTTTGGAGTATTGGATTATTATCTGGATCTTTGTTAACTAGTTTATTTCTGGAATTTAAAATAAGCTTTATAATAAATTCAATTATATTTGTAATAATCTTATCACCATTAATATTTCTAGGTAGTTTAACTATAAAACAAAATAAATCAGACTCTTTATCTATTTTGTCTATATTTTTCAATTGGCCCTTATTTCTTGTAATCTTATTTATTTTATCAATTACAGCAGTATTTTTGGAGGGTGGTACTGACTCTTGGGGTTCTTTATATATGAGAGATTACATTAATGCAGATGGTTTTAATATTGGACTTGCTGCTATAGCGTTTAATGGGAGTATGGTTATTGGTAGATTAATTGGAGATAAGTTAAAAGAAATATTTGGTATTTATAATTTTCTTGTTTACTCAGTGATAGGTTCATTACTGGGTTCATTAATTATAGTTTTAAGTAGTTCTCTATCATTAGCAATAATTGGTTTTATTATTGCTGGTTTTAGTGTTTCTTCAATTATTCCTATTTGTTATACCTTTGGGTCTTCTATTAAAAATGTTAATGCTACGGTAGGGATAACTATAATTACAATAGGTGTTTATGGGGTCTTTATGATTGCACCACCAGCTTTAGGTTATGTTGCTGATATCTTCGGTATTGAATTCGTCTATATTCCGATGTTAATACTTTTTATAATATCGAGCATAATAGTAACTTCTCAACAAAAGTTGTTTAAGAATTAATTTCTTTTTAATATTAATATATTTCCAAACAATACAAGAATTGCACCGACATACAAATTTAAGTCCCACTCCAAACCTTCAAATATCGTAGAAATAATTAGAGCAATAAGAGGCATAATTATAGCAATGTATGCGGCATCATTTGCGCCAATATTTTTAATTACTGATAAATAAAGAATGAAACCAAATACACTCCCAAAAATAGCCAAATACAATAATGAAAAGACGTATCTGTAACTGAAATCAAAATTAAGTTCAATACCAGTTACTAAAAGATAAATTAACAGTGTTATTGAGCCATACAACATCCCATATCCTGTAACAGCAATAACATTCAATTTAATTTTAGAGGTATACTCTGAAATTAAGTTACCAATAGATGCAAAATATGTCGCCAATACACCAAGTAAAATTCCAATACTAGTTCCTTTTGAAAATTCAAAATTGATTATTTCATCATAAAATATGAAAAGTAATCCTAACGTTCCAATAAAACCTCCAACCAAAGTCATAATTTTTGGAAATTTACCTTTAAAAATAATATTATTAATTACATTTAAAAATAATATTGAAGAAAAACATAAAGCAACAAATCCACTAATTAAATGAACTGTAGATAGATAAAACAGTACATAATTTATATTGAATAAAGAGACTCCTAGAGCAGCTATAAAGAAATGCTCTTTTAATGAAAATCTCAGATTTATTTTTTTTAATACACAAAATACTAAAATAATGATCGAAGATAAGAAAAAGCGATAAAAAACCGATGTCATTGGATCGACAATGCCTAGTTGAAATTTAATTATATACCAGGTTGGTCCCCAAACTATTAGTGTTGAAATAAATAAAAATATTGTATTGTTCAATTATGCCTTCTTTTGATGTTGTCTCGTCACCAGATATTCAAGAAATTGATAATGCCATCAATAATACAAAAAGAGAAGTTGATAATAGATTTGACTTTAAGAACACTAATTCAACAATCGAACGAAACGATTTTTCTATTACAATAGAGACAACCGACAATACTAAATTAACTCAATTTAATGATATTTTAAAAAATAATATCGTAAGAAGAAAAATAGATCCAAAATTTATTCACCTAAAATCAACTGAAACAGCTTCCGGAAATAGAGTAAGACAATTTATTGATATTTTGAATGGAATATCAAAAGAGGACTCAAAAAAAATAACAAATCTTGTTAAATCATCGAAAGCAAAGGTTCAAGCTTCAATTAATGGAGATGAAGTAAGAATTACTGGAAAGAAAAGAGACGATCTACAATCAATGATCGAATTATTAAAATCAAGTGATATAAAAATTCCTTTACAGTTTCAAAATTTTAGAGATTAATAACTTCCATAGTCGTAAAATCAATTAATCGCACAGTCGTAATTGTTTTTAGAAATTTAATACAATCCTCTGTTTTTACTTGAATAGTTTTAGTGTTGTCTAGTGGGTGAAAATTGCATAATTCATAGTCATTGATTTTTTTATCTAAGTAAAAACTTACATCCTTATCTACATTATTGATTAAAGAGTAGGGACTAACAGAGCCTGGTTTGACTCCAAGTTTATCATATAAATATTCTGCACTTCCAAAAGAGAGATTTCCTTGGCACTGTATAGTATTTTTAATAATTTTTAGGTCTACTTCAGTGCTATCTAAGCATGATAGTAAGTAAAAATTTCTCTTTTTGTCCCTCAAAAAAAGATTTTTTGTATGCGCACCTTGCATATTCAAATCCGATTTTAATTTGCTAGACTCCTCGACAGTAAAAAAAGCCTCGTGTTCAAAAAGTTTATATTCAACTTTTTGTTCATTAAGTGCGGCTAATAAACTTTTTGCTTCTAATTTCATTTTTATTTATAAAGTGTTATCTTATTTATATAAAAATATGAAAAAAAAAATTAACAGAAGAAATTTTATTAAAAAAGCCTCAATTCCTGTACTAGGTGCAGCCGCACTCTCTAGTTTTAATGTACACGCAAGCACCATAACAGAGTTGAATATGGTCACATCATGGCCAGAGAATTTTCCTGGTATAGGTTTAGGTGCAAACAGGTTGGCTCAGCGAATTGAGAACTTATCTAATAAAAGAATAAAAGTTAATGTTTACTCAGCTGGTGAACTAGTCCCACCGTTTGGAGTGTTTGATGCCGTGTCATCTGGAACAGCTGATTTATATCACTCAGCAGAGTTTTATTGGGGAGGAAAGAACAAAGCCTATCCTTTTTTTGCCGCTGTTCCTTTTGGAATGACTGCCGAGGAATTTAATTCATGGATATATTCTGGCAATGGTCAATCATTATGGGATGAATTAGGTTCTAATTTTAACATTAAACATTTTTTAGTTGGTAATACTGGATCTACATTATTTGGTTGGTTCAAAAACGAATTAAATAGTCTCGAGGATGTTTCTAAACTTAAAATAAGAAGCCCTGGTATGGGAGGAGATCTGTTAAAGACTATGGGGGCAACTTCTATAAATATACCAGGAGGTGAAATTCTTCAGTCTTTAGCAAGTGGGGCTATAGACGCTGCAGATTGGTCTAATCCAGTTATGGATTTAGCTTTTGGTTTTTATAAAGTAACAAATTACTGTTATTATCCAGATTTTAAAAAACCTACAGTTTCTATTTCATTAGGAATGAATTTAGATAAATGGAACTCTTTTGATAATGAAGCTAAGAGCATCATCGAGTATGCTTGTCAGTCAGAAAATCAAGAAATGTTGTCTGATTTTATGTATAAAGAGGTTGTGGCTATAGAAAAATTGAGGTCACTTGGTGTAGAATTCAGGCAACTACCTAACGATATTGTCATTGAAGCCAAAAAAAATATCAATGGTGTTTTAGATAATTATACTGATACCTCTCTTGGGAAAAAAATTAGAGATGATTATTTTCAATTTTTAGGTTTAAGAACTTCATATAAGGACTTTGATATTTCTAACTACTTGAATTTTAGAAAAATTTAATAGTGTGTGGAAGATATTCGCTAAATCTTAAAGATAATCACTCCTCTTTTAAGAAGGAAACTATAAATAACTTCAAATCAATATTTGATTATAAAAATGAAGATATTTGCCCTACAAATAAAGCGCCTATTGTCTTTAATCTAAACTCTAAATTTGTATTTAAACAATCAAGTTGGGGTTTGTCATTTGATTGGCTTCCGAAAGGAAAAACACTTTTCAATATTCGATCAGAGACAGTACACGAGAAATCTTTTAGTAATAGCCTCATTGCAAATAATCGCTGTTTGGTACCTTTTAGTAGTTATTTTGAATGGTTGAAAACCCAAGAATTGAAAGAAAAATATAAACTATTTACCAAAACTCCTGTCAGTTTTTTTGCAGGTGTATATAAATTAATAGAAGATACTGTTTATTATTCAATTTTAACTAAATCCTCTTTGGAAAATATAGAATTTATTCACAATAGAAATCCAGTCATTATTAATAAAAATAATGTAAGAAAATGGTTTTCGGACAGTTATGAAGAACTACTAAGATCTTCAGATGTCATAAATTATGAGTTATCGAAATAGTTATTTTCTAAATTTAAAGAAAGATAAAAGCTTTTCGATACCAGAAAAATGTTCCTCTAGTCTAGAATAAACTTTATCTATTTTGTTGATATGACCGTCTAGTCTTTCATAGAGGTTATCGATTTTCTTATCAAGTTTGTTTAGCTTACTGTTTAGCTGTTTTATGCTATCGGAGTCGCTTGATTTAGACTGCTTTTTTAACTTAATAACTTTATTCATACATAAAATATATTAAATTTCTGATTTGTTTGAAGTATGACAAAACAACGCTTTAGGTAAATCTTAAATCAACTTCAGGTATCCAGTTTTTAAGCTTTTCAATACGATTTTTGGGGGAAGGGTGCGTAGATAGAAACTCTGGTGGTGCGTTTCCTTTTTGAGCCTCAGCCATTCGCTGCCAGACTTTATATGACTCATGATTGTCGTATTTGGCCATAGTCATAAAGGCCAAGCCTAAATAATCAGCCTCCGATTCTTGTAATCTGTTAAAAGGTAAAGATAGACCTAAATTAACTAAATAATCATCAGCTGAGGTACTCGAAAGGGCACCCTCTAAAGCAATATCCAAGATAGTTGTGCCAACATTTATTGCTAATGCTTGGCTGGCCCTTTCAACACTATGGCGAGCAACCGCATGTGCAATTTCATGACCCATTATTGAGGCCAAACCATCATTATTAGCGGCAACATCTAAGATCCCTGTGTAAAAAGCTATTTTACCACCAGGCATACACCAAGCATTAAGTGTTTCCTTGTCATCAATTAATATGAATTCCCAATTATAGTTTTTTATCGAGTCTGATTGACCCATTTTTAAAAAATACTCTTCTACAGACTCTGTAACTCGGAAACCAACCTCTCTTACAGCTCTAAAATTTTGCCCAGACTCTATTAAATTTTCTTGTTTTTTGACTTGTTCGTAGGCTTGAAGAGCTTGTTTGTTGATACTTTCATCTGAAATAATAGAGAGTTGTTTACGATTTGTAATAGCTACCTCAGTACAAGAAGGTAAAAATAAAGGTGCACAACACGCACATGATAATTTTTTAATAAAATCTCGTCTTTTAAGATTCATGGTATTAATATAATCAAAAAGATATTCTTATGACAACCTGTTATATTAATGGAAAATACAAACCTCTAAATCAATCGTATGTCAGTGTAACAGATAGGGGTTTTCAATTCTCTGATGGGGTTTATGAGGTCATTGCTGTATTTAGAGGTGAATTAGTAGATTTAAATCTTCATTTAAAC
>CACJAI010000015.1 GCA_902591315.1 uncultured Alphaproteobacteria bacterium | reverse complement strand
AGTAATTGTTCTTGATACTACTGCATTATTTGCTTCATTTAATTTAATCTTTGACTCTTTAAATAACTTCTTTTTTTCCCGAATAATTATTTTTTGCGCAAGTTTAAAAGATATTAGCCTAGGAGTTTTCATAATATATTTTAGAGGCAATTTTTTCTATTTGACTGTGATTAAAGGTCTGAATTGGATGATCGATATTGTCGTCTGTAACGATATATTTAACATTATTTATAGATTTGTAGAGGTAGTCTTTGTTATTTTTTTGTAAGCTTACTTCTAACTTTATCAAATCATCAAATTTTTTAAACCCTTCAAATATTAGCAAATCACAATCTTTGTTAATGTCTATCAGACGTTCTAAATTAATATGTGACTCAGCTTTCTCTTCTATGAATGCAAGTCTTTTATCTGATACTAGTGTAGTTTTATATGCTCCGGATTTTCTAATTTTATAGCTATCTGTATTAGGATGATCAATGTCAAAAGAATGGTGAGCATGTTTTACTACGCCAACTTTGATTTTATTTTCTTTAAAAAATTTTACTAAATTACTCACTAAAGTAGTTTTGCCACTATTTTTCCAACCAATAACAGCTATTGTTTTCACCTTGTCACCATAATACAATCAAGAAAAAAATGACAGATTTTTTAATCAAACCTAGTGTAAATAACAGATCTTTATTTAAATTAAAAAAATCAATTAATGAAAAAGGCGAAATAACAAAAATTCCAATCATTGAAGAAAAACCACTCACGCTATACTTAAACAACCAAGAAATAGTCACAATAATGACTATAGGAGATTATCCAAAATATTTAGCTATAGGTTATTTATTCAATCAGGGAATGCTTAATAATATAGACGATGTAAAAAAGATTGAGTTTCATAAAGACCTAAAGACAGTTGTTGTAAGAACAAAGAGTAAAACTAATTATGAAGAAAAATTAAAGAAGAAAGTAAATACCTCTGGTTGTGCACAAGGGACTGTATTTGGAGACTTATTTGAAGAAATAAACACCATTTCCCTGAATAAAAAAATAAGAATAGATCATCAACAGCTTATGAATTTATCCAAAAAAATTAATACTGAGCCAAGTTTGTATTTATCTGTAGGTGCAATACACGGTTGCGTCTTATGTCAGGGAGATAAACCTTTGTATTATTTTGAAGATGTGGGAAGACATAATGCTGTTGATAAAATAGCTGGTTTGATACTTGATAAAAAAATAGATGCAAAAGAAATGTCTTTTTACACTACCGGCAGGCTGACAAGTGAAATGGTATTGAAATGTATCAAAATGGAAATACCAATACTATTATCTCGATCAGGTTTCACTGCTTGGGCAGTTGAAATAGCTAGAAAGAAAAATTTAACAATGATTGGAAGAATTAAAGGTAAACGGTTAAATATTTTATCTGGAGAATTTAGATATACCAAAGATGAGTAAGCTTGTATCAGTAATACTAACGGGTGGTAAATCCTCCAGAATGGGCTACGAAAATAAAAGTTTTTTAAAAATTAAAGATAAGAGTTTTATTGAAATTTTAATAGAAAGTCTTCAAGAAAAGTCTCATGAGATTATTATTAATGCTAATAGAGATATTAGTAAGTACAAAATATTTGGTTATAAAGTTGTAAGTGATAAATTTAGCGGTTATAAAGGGCCACTAGCTGGGCTGCATAGCGCTCTTGATCTATATAAAAACTCAAAAGAGGATTTATGGTTTGCACTTTTTCCCACCGATGCCCCAATAATAAACACAGGTATCATAGATAATTTTAGCTCAATTAAAGAAAAAAAGTATAAAGTTTATATTTGTAAGATTGATAATATTATCGAACCAATGTTCTCTTTTTGGTCATCAAAAATATTTACGGAATTAAACGAAGTTCTTTTAAAAAATAATGGTTATAAAATTATGAAATTTGCTGAAGAAATTGGATTTGATTATATAAATTTTAAAAAAAATAAAAAAATAGAATTTTTTAATGTAAACGACAAAAATGATTATACAGAACTTCTAAGTTTTTGAGAAATTAACTAACAAAGAGCCATTATTATTTATTTTTTTTTCAGAATGACGATATCCTCTCTCATTTAAGTAAGGAACTAAGTCCCTAAAATTTATGTATGTAAAAGCTGGTAAACCTTTCCCAAATTTTAAAGGCTCTACAGTAATAAAAATTTCATCAATTAAATCAGCATATAAGAAATAATCATGAACACTCGTTCCCCCTAAAATTAAAACACTTTCTTTGCAAAGATTTTCAAATTCATCCCACTGATTAATATCTGGATTAAAATAATATTGATTTATTGAATTTTTAATTTGTTTGATTTTTTGGTATTTTCTAGAAAAAATAATTCTTGATCTAGACTCGTTTGGATTTAATTCATGAGTCTTTCTGCCCATAACTTGCCATTTATGATTCTTTATTAAATTATCTAAGTGTTTTTTGTCTTCTAAGCTTGTCCATTCAAATGGATTATCACCAGAATATTTTGCAATAAAACCATCGCTTGAACAAGCAAATGCTAAAGTGTATTTAATCATTAATTTATTTTATTAATTTTAAGTATAATATTTTATTTCAAAATATGAATTTTTACCTACCTATTGCTGAAATATCCATAAATATTTATATATTAATTTCCCTTGGAGTTGGAATTGGTTTTATATCTGGACTCTTTGGCATAGGTGGAGGTTTTATATCCTCTCCTCTTTTGATACTAGTTGGCATTCCTCCAGCTGTTGCAGTTGGAACTACAACTGTTCAAGTATTCGCCTCAACATCAACTGGTGTAGTAAGTCATTTTCAAAGAAAAAACATAGACTATCAGATGGGCTTAACAATGGTTATTGGTGGATTAGCGGGGACATTTTTTGGTGTATTAATTTTAAATAATTTAAAAACTATTGGTTTAATTGATAACTATTTAAATAGTATCTATATAATTCTTTTAATTATAACTGCTGTATTTATTCTTTATGAAACAGCTAAAGTTAATATTGTACATAAAAATAAAAAATTTAAATTACACCAGCATTCTTGGATACATGGACTTCCATTTAAAATTAAGTATAGAAAATCTAAACTATATATAAGTGTTCTAGCTCCACTTTTAATTGGTTTTTTTATAGGTGTACTAACAGGGCTAACTGGTATTGGTGGTGGCTTTATACTTATTCCATGTATGATTTATTTTTTAGGTATGAAAACTATTTCAGTGATAGGGACATCTCTATTTAACATCACGATAGTATCCTTTGTATCTTTATTTTTGCAAATTTACATAAATCAAAATATAGACTTTGTATTGGCTTTAGGATTAATAGTAAGTAGCTCCATTGGAGCTGCACTAGCTGCAAGGATAGTTGATATACTTGATCAAGAAAATTTAAAGGTTACATTTGGTATGTTACTGTTAATTATTTCATCATTTTTAGCTTATGATTTATTTAGAACACCTGAGAACTTATTCATCATAAATTATGTATAAATATATTTTAATAGTCATATTTTTTTTTAAAATTGGTTTTGCATCTAATTTTTCCTTAGATCAATTTGAAATTGAAATAAACTCAAATTTTTTAGGGAAAGAAGTAGTTTTATTTGGAAATAAAGATAAAGACAGTGATGTAATCTTCATTTTTGAAGGAGAGAATAAAAAAGCTAAATTGACGACAAAAGTTAAAGAGGGTTTTTTATGGATTAACGAAACAAAAGAGTTAAATAATCAACCTAGTTTTTTTGCGATCTTCACATCTCCTAAAAAAACTTTGAATGAAATATTTTTATTTTCTAGTTTAAAGGATAGACATTTATTAATAAGTAATCACTCTCTTGAACTCCATAAAATAAGAAAGGCAATGAAAGTAAAAAATTTGTATGTAGAAGAGGAGCTTGAAAGTTTAAGTGGAAATCTATTTTTAAAAAAATTTTTAATACCAGATAATATCTCACCTGGAAATATAAAAGTTTATATGTACGAATTAAAAAACAATGAAATTGTTAAGATGGTAGCTAAAAACTTACAAATAAAAAAAGGAGGAATTTCATTTAAGTTGGAAAAGTTGTTAAAAACTGAGTCTTTTATTTATATTATAATTTTGATTGCTATATCATTATTACTTAGTTTAGTTACAAATTTAATATTTAGAAAAAAATGAAAAAAAATAAAAATAGAAATTATTTTGTAGTTATTGATCAAAGTGCTGAAATGTGGACTGCAGTTAAATTTGCTATAAGGAGGGCAAAAATAACTAAATCTAATATTACTACTGTTAGCTTTATTCAAAGTGCAAGCGAAGGTATGATGCTTACATCAGGGGCTGAAAAAATTTTGGATATAGATCAGATCACAACTGAAAAATTAAAACACAAAGAAGTGCATAACTACATCTCAGATAAATCTAAAATTAAAGCAAAATCTGAAATATTTAAATATAATGAGATTGATGAGTTTATAAGTTTCTTAAATAAATACTCATCTAATTCAACTATTATTCTTGCTACAAGTAAAGATTTAGGCAAGCCTGGGCCTTTAATTGACAAACTTATATATGAAAAATCTAACTCGTTACATTGCCCTCTTGTTATAATTAATGGTAATCTCGAAGATAAAGAGATTGAGAAGATTATTTAGCTGAAAAAAAAAGATTTAAAAATTTGTTTAGTATGCCAAAGACCATTTAATTGGAGAAAAAAATGGGAAAAAGTATGGAATGATGTTAAATATTGTTCAGAAAAATGTCGAAGGTCAAAATCAAAAATAATAAAGAAAAGATAGCAAACTTACTGTTAAGTATTGGATGTGTTAATATCGACTTCAAAAAACAATTTACTCTTACATCCGGCAAAAAGAGTCCTGTTTATGTTGATTGTAGAAAATTAATTTCTTTTCCAAAAGAAAGAGAATTAATTATTAATGAAATGAGTAAACAAATTAAATCGAAGTATAAAGATAATTCGACTATTATTGCTGGAGGTGAAACAGCTGGCATTCCTTACTCTTCCTTTCTGTGTCAAAAGATGAAATATCCAATGATATATATAAGAAAGAGTCCGAAGGGATTTGGAAAAGGTAAGCTAATTGAGGGAGAGTTTAAAAAGAATAATCAGTCAATATTAGTGGAGGACATGGCAACTGATGGAGGAAGTAAATTACACTTCATAAATGCTTTGAGACAAAATAAACTTAAAGTTAATGATATTTATGTAGTTTTTTATTATGGTATTTACCCTAAAGCTAAAAAAAATATATCTAAAATGAGAGTGAATTTAAATTATCTCACATCATGGAAAGATATATTAACTATTTCTCCAAATTACATTTCAGATAAAGATTACGATAATTTAGAAAATTATTTAGATTCTATTACAAGTGGAAAATAAAATTATTAGTATCGTTTCAGGGGGTTTTGACCCCATCCATCCTGGACATATTATGATGATGAAAGAATGTTTAGAGTTTTCTAATTTTTTAATTGTAGGTGTAAATTCTAATAAATGGTTAATTGATAAAAAAGGAAATTATTTTATGGATATTCAACATAGAATGTATGTTGTTGATAGCTTAAAAGTGGTAAATGAGGCTATGGAATTTGAAGATGATGAAATGGGAAGTGCAAATAATTTGTTAATTCAAGTAAGAAACAAATATCCAAATGAAAAAATTATTTTTGCTAATGGAGGTGATAAATCGGATACTTCTAAAATTTTAGAATATGAAACAGCAAATAAATATAATATTGAATTAAAGTTTGGTGTAGGTGGCAGTCACAAAGAGTCCTCCAGTTCTGATTTGCTAAAAAGATGGAGTGAATATTCTAAAAACTAAGGGCTAAGTTTATACGATACCCATTCATTATCTTTAAACTCAAAAACTTCTCTTTTGTGAATTCTATGAGGCATGTCCTCCCAAAACTCGATTTTGGAGTATTTTACTATAAAACCTCCCCAGTAATCGGGACGAGGGAAATCCTCTTTTTCAGGAAATTTATTTTTATAAAATTCAATTTTATCCTCTAAATCATCTCTAGAATTCAAAATCTTTGATTGATTTGAAGCCCACGCCCCTATTCGACTCAAATAATGTCTTGAATTAAAATATTCATCTGATGTTTCTTTTGAGACTTTTTCGACCTTACCCTCTATTCTTATTTGCCTTAACAATGACTTCCAATGAAAATTTAGGCAAACATTAGCATTTTTTAAAATGTCATTTCCTTTATTGCTATCGTAATTTGTATAAAAAATAAAACCTTCATCGTTATAATCTTTCAATAGAACCATCCTTGAGTGAGGGGTATTTTTATCGTCAACTGTCGATAGACACATCGCATTAGGATCGTTGATCTCTTTTTCAGTGGCTAAATCAAACCATTCTTTAAACTTAATAATTGGATTTAATTTATCTGACATGGTATGAGTATTATATTAATTTTAGCAAAAAATGGATTTAAAAAATAAAAAAGGACTAATAATGGGTGTGGCTAATGATAAGTCTATTGCCTGGGGTATAGCTCAACAATGTGCAAAATTTGGTGCTGAATTAGCTTTTACTTATCAAAATGATCTTCTTTTAAAGAGAATAGATCCTTTAGCTAAATCTGTAGGATCTAATTTATTGATACAATGTGATGTTAGTGATGATGGATCAGTAAAAAATGCTTTTGAGAAAATTAAAGATAAATGGGGAAAATTGGATTTTTTTGTTCACGCTGTTGCATTTGCAGATAAAAATGAGCTAAGAGGTAAGTATGTTGATACTTCTAAAGAGAATTTCTTAAATAGTTTAAATATTTCTTGTTATTCCTTCACAGAGTCTTGTAAATATTGCTATGATTTAATGGACAATGGTGGGAGTATTTTAACTTTAACTTATTATGGAGCAGAGCAGGTTATGCCACATTATAATGTAATGGGAGTCGCAAAATCAGCGCTTGAAGCTTCAGTAAAGTATCTTGCTGTTGATATGGGAGATAAAAATATAAGAGTTAACGCTATATCTGCAGGCCCAATTAAAACTCTTGCGGCTTCTGGTATTGGTGATTTTAGATTTATTTTAAAATGGAATGAACTAAATTCTCCATTAAAAAGAAATGTTACACTTGAAGATGTTGGTAACACAGGAGCATACCTTTTAGGCGACCTTTCATCTGGTGTAACTGGTGAAATTCACCATGTTGATTGCGGTTATCATACAGTTGGAATGGTAGCAGTTGATGAAGCTGAAGGTGTAGCTGGCTTATTAAATGAGTTTAGTAAAAAATAATTAGTTCATGTCTCATAATTCTTTTGGAAATTTATTAAAGTTTACTACTTGGGGAGAAAGTCATGGAGAAGCTATAGGTTGTGTCGTTGATGGTTTTCCAGCAGGAATACCTATTAATACAAAATATATTCAAACAAGACTTGATTTAAGAAGACCAGGTCAGTCAAAATTTACAACACAAAGAAAAGAGAAAGATGAAGTTAAAATACTATCTGGGGTTTTTAATGGTAAAAGCACTGGTGCACCGATATCAATGATAATTTATAACTCTGATCAAAGAAGCAAGGACTATTCAGAAATTAAAAATAAATTTCGACCTGGTCATGCCGATTATACCTATTTTATGAAGTATAAAAATTATGATTATAGAGGTGGAGGGAGGTCTAGTGCTAGGGAAACTGCAATGAGAGTTGCTGCAGGTGCTCTTTCAGAATTACTTCTTAAAAAAATTTCAAAAAATAAAATAAACGTTACAAGTGCTGTTATTCAAATTGGTAATGAGAAGATAGAAAACTCAACTTGGAATAATGATTTTATTAACAAAAATCCTTTTTTCTCACCGAATAAGTCCATCCTAAAAAAATGGGAAGATCTAATCCTTACTCATCGAAAAAAAGGTTCATCTCTTGGTGCAGTAATTGAAGTTAGAGTCTCAAATTGTCCTGTAGGTATAGGAGAGCCTATATATCAAAAACTTGACTCTGAGTTATCAAAAGCGATTATGAGCATTAATGCAGTAAAAGGTATAGAGTTTGGTACAGGATTTGATTTAGTAAATTATGACGGTACTGATGGATCTGATCAAATTAATATAAAAAATAAGAAAATTAATTTTCATACCAATCATGCGGGAGGAATATTAGGTGGTATTTCTTCAGGACAAGATATCATTTTTAGATATATTGTAAAACCAACGAGTTCAGTATTAAGCGAAAAAAATACTATTACAAAGAATTTTAAAAATACAAAAATAAGAACTAAAGGACGTCATGATCCTTGTGTAGGTATTAGAGCAGTGCCAGTGGGAATTGCTATGACTAATTTTGTGATTGCAGATTTATTTTTAATTCATAAATCCAAATCACTTTAAAAACTTTATTAGCTTTTCATATATCGTTTTTGGAGAAATTCCTGATTTAAAATATTGATCTTCAATGTCAGATTGATCAATAAATTCATCTTTCATAAAAAAATTTAATATTTTTGGGGTATTGCTTAGTTTATTAATTAAAAAGTCATTAACCTGACTTGCGAACCCACCAATAGCATTTTCCTCAATAGTGACAAAAATATCATGATTTTTTGAGAGTTTTCGTAATAATTTTGTATCAATTGGTTTTGCAAATCTCATATCAATTATGGAGCATTCCAATTTATAATTTTTTTTTATTAGCTCGTTAATCTCTAATACTTTGTTTAGTCTCGTTCCTAGATTAAGAAAGGCAATTTTTTTTCCATTTTTTATAACCTTACCTTTACCTATTAAAATTTTTTGAAATTTATTATTGTCTTTATATTCATGCGCTAAATCCCTTGGATATCTTATAGCACATGGTTTATGATTTATAGATAATGTTAAATTTATCATATTTTTTAATTCCTCACCGTTAGAGGGGGCCATAACAATGAAATTTGGAAGACAACAAAGATAGCTTAGATCAAAAGATCCAGCATGTGTAGCACCATCAGCACCTACAAAACCAGATCTATCAATCAAAAATCTAACAGGTAATGACTGTATAGCAATGTCATGTACAACTTGATCATAAGCTCTTTGAAGAAAAGTTGAGTAAATTGCAACAAAAGGCTTAATAGACTCTGTTGTCATACCTCCAGCAAAAGTAACAGCATGTTGTTCAGCTATCCCTACGTCAAAAAACCTTGAAGGATATTTTTCTTTAAACTTATCTAAGCCTGTTCCTGAGGGCATTGCGGCAGTTATTGCTACAATTTTTTTATCTTTTTTTGCTAATTTTAAAATAGTGTCACTCACTACATTAGTGTAAGTAACTAGCTTAGATTTATTTTGTAAACCTGTTTTAACATCAAATGATGATACACCATGAAATTTATCTTTTGATAGCTCAGCAGGTTTATAACCTCTACCTTTCTGGGTAATTAAATGTAAAAATACTGGGCCATGTAATTCTTTTTTTTTGTATTTCTTAAATAATTGAACTAATAGCTTTAAATTATGTCCATCAACAGGTCCCAAATAGTTTAAACCCAATTCTTCAAATAGAGTATTGCCTGTAAGATAACCTTTAAAATAACCCTCCGTTTTTTTTGCAAATTCTCCTACTTCACTAGGAAGTCTTTTAGTAAAGTTTTTAATAATATCTCTAAAACTTTCATATGATTTTGAACTCAATAAATTTACAAGATATTTACTCATAGCACCAACAGGTTCAGCTATAGACATCTCATTATCATTAAGAATTATTAGAGAATTTTTATTTAGGTGTCCTAGATTGTTTAACCCTTCGAAAGCCATCCCAGCACTAATTGCTCCATCGCCTATTATACTAACAACATCAAAATTTTTATTTAATAGATCCCTTGCAGCTGTGACTCCAAGACCAGCAGATATAGAAGTTGAACTATGCGCTGCACCAAAAGGGTCATATACACTTTCTGATCTTTTAGTAAAACCAGATATTCCATTTTTTTTTCTTAGGGAGTGTATTTTATTTTTTCTACCCGTAATAATTTTATGAGGGTATGTTTGATGTCCTACATCCCATATTATTTTATCTGATGGAGTATTAAATACATAATGTAAAGCAACTGTAAGTTCTACAACACCAAGACTGGCACCTAGATGTCCACCAGTTTTTGATACTATTTCAATTGTATAATCTCTTAATTCATCATTAAGTTTTTGTAATTCACTTAATGATAATTTTTTTAGATCTTTAGGTAATTTGACTCTACTTAAAACTGACATAAATTTTAATTACTGGAATTCTGTTGATGAAAGTGATTTATTCTTTTTTACAATTTTATCAATTTTAATTTTTGCAGATTTTAATTTTTCCTCACAGTACTCTTTTAATTCTATGCCCTCCTCAAATAACTTGATGCTTTCTTCGAGAGGTGTTTCTTCATTTTCTAATAAATCTGATATTTCCTCTAGTCTTTTAAGTGCACTTTCAAAATTTTTTTCATTTTTTTTATTCATTAGAGTACTCTATTAAAGCTTTTAGGTGGCTATTTAATCCATGAAATAAGCCTTTCATATCATATCCTCCCTCTAAGACAGAAATTATTGGAACATTATTTGCTAACTTTTCCAATACAATTTTTGTCACCCAATAAAAATCTTCATTTTCTAAATTGATTGACGCGAGAGGGTCTAACTTATGAGCATCAAAACCTGCTGAAAAATATATTAAATCGAAATTATTATTTATTTTGTTAATTATTTTATTTTCAAACAAAGATCTGAATGTTTTAGAGTCACAACCAGCTGTTAGAGGGCAATTAATTATATTGCCAGTTCCTCTCTCATTCTCAGAACCTGTACCTGGGTAAAATGGATACTGATGAGATGATGCATAGTATATATTTTTGTGTTTTTCAAAAATATGTTGGGTTCCATTTCCATGATGTACATCAAAGTCTACTATTAATATTTTTTTAAATTTGCCTGATCTATAAGCATATTCTGCTGAAATAGCAACATTATTAAAAACACCAAATCCCATTGCTTTGTTTTTTTCTGCATGATGTCCTGGAGGTCTATGTGCACAAAAATAAACATTTTTTTTATTATTATCTTCAATAATTTTTTTTACAGCATCTACACTCCCACCAACGGCTAAAAGATAACTCTTTAAACTATTTGGACAGGCGATGGTGTCAGGATCAAAATAATTAAAACCAGAGGCAGGTATAGAGTCAAAAATATAATTTACGTACTCTATATCATGTACTAAGGAAATCATTTTTTTATCAGCAATAGATGGCTCGATAAGATTATGGTTAGAATATTCTTCTTTAATTAAATTATTAACAACTTCTATTCTTTTTATGGACTCGGGATGGTTACCAGTATCGTGATTTTTATATTCTTCTGAAAAAATGATATTAATCATTATATAAGTTTTAATAAAAAACTTTGAAACCAATCATAATTTTTATATTGATATTTTTTAAAATCTTTCATTATTTTATTTAATTTATCTATATAAGGGTATTTTATTTTGACTATATCGTGCCATCTTTTAATTGTATTAGAAGTAACCTCAGGGTGAAATTGAAAACCATAAATATCTTTCTTTTTAATCTTGAAGGAATCAACTTCATACAAAATGCCTTTAGCTAATAGTTCCATATTTTTATTATAAGAAATTCCCTCTGTATGGAATTGTAAAAAAGTTAGATTTTTTTTGAAAAATTTATTATTTTTTTTTAAATTTTTCTTGTAACCACACTCAAATAATTTGTCTTTTGATTTAGATATTTTTGATCCATAAATTTTTGCAATTAATTGGGCGCCCAAGCATATACCTACAATAGGTTTGTTTTTTTTAATTATGTAATTAAGAAATTTATATTCATACAAAATAGCTTTTGATTTACTATTTGCGCTCTGTTTTCCTCCATGAATTATAAATAAATCAAATTGATCGATATCTTTTTTTTTTAAGAAATGAAGATTTTTATAAAAAATTGTAGACGAATGATGTTTTTTTTGAAAAAATTTTGAAATTACACTTACGTCTGCTACTTCACTGTGAATTATTTGTAGTACTCTCTTCATTTTTACTAAAGTTGATGACTGTACCAAATATTATCGCATAAGAAAGCATTGATGAGCCTCCATAGCTAATAAATGGCAATGT
>CACJAI010000014.1 GCA_902591315.1 uncultured Alphaproteobacteria bacterium | reverse complement strand
GATTTGATTGATAGTGGATTTTCTAATAATTTTTTTATCTAAATTTCCCGTGTGTAGTTCTACTGTATCAAAACCTAAGTTTTTAGCTAAGTTAATCATTTTTTTGGTTGGGTTTATAAAAGCACTTAATTGTATATTTTTTTTTCCAGAGATTTTTAATAATTTTTTTATTTTTGCTTGTGATATTTTGTTTAAATTAAGACCACCTTCAGTAGTAATTTCATTTCTTTTTTCTGGAACAATACAAATGAATTCGGGATTAATCTTACTGGCTATCTTTATCATCTCATCTGTAAGAGCCATTTCAAGATTAATAGGAATTTTAGAATTTTTTTTTAATTCAAAGAGATCTCTATCTTTTATGTGCCTCCTATCTTCTCTTAAATGAACTGTAAGTGTATCAATTTTTGCTTCTTGACAAACTTTCAATGCTCTAATTAAATTTGGATTATCCTGACCTCTAGCATTACGAAGAGTCGCTATATGATCTATATTTACACCTAGTTTCATTAATAATTAGTTGATTGTCTTTTAACTTTATCAACTTGGCTTAAAGTTTTCATTTCGGCAAGAACAAATTTTAGTTTATCCGAACTTTCAATACTTATATCAATGATAAATGTGTAAACTTTTTTTGTTCTATTAGCTATACGAATATTTTCTATATTAATTTCATGTTTATCAAAGATTGATGTAATACTAAATAATGCTCCAGGTTGGTTTTTAATAACTATCTCTATTCTTGAGTTAAATTCAGATTGACTTTCTCCTTCCCCCCATTCAGATTTATAAAAATTATCTTTATGATAATAACCTAAACTGTCACAAATTGTATTGTGTACTACTAGACCTCGACCATATGACATTATTGAAATAATACTATCACCCTTAATGGGAGAACAACAAGTTGCATAATTAACAGCGATACCATTTTCATATTTCAATACATCTACTCTTTCTTCGTCATCATTAGATTGAAAAATTTTTTTTACAATATTATCTTCCATTTCTTTAAATAATTTATCAAGTTCAGCTCTAGATAAAAAACCTCTTCCAACATTCTCAAAAAGTTTATTTTTAAATTTAAAATCAGTTTTGGTTAAAATTTTATTAAAAGTACTTTCATTCGCAGCAATGTTTTTAGACTTAGCAATATAATTTAAAATATCTTTACCAAGTATTTCAAACTCTCTTCTTCTTTTTGATCTAAAAAAATACCTTATTTTCTCTTTAACTTTTTCTTTTTTTACAAATCTAATCCATAAGGGTGAAATTGTGGTGTTTTCATCAAGAATAATCTCTACTTGATCTCCATTATTTAGCTTTGTACTTAAAGGTGACTCTTGCCCATTAACAATTGCTCCCGAACACCTATCACCAATATCTGTATGAATGGTATATGCATAATCAACTGGGGTTGAGTCAAGTGGAAGTGTAAATAATTCTCCTTTAGGCGAGAAAACATAAATTTGTTCATCAAAAAATTGTTGAGAAGTTTTATTTAGGATTAGATGTTGTTCATCTTTTTCCTCTACATAGTTTACCGCATCTCTTAACCAAGCATACGCACCCTCGCTTTGACTATCTTTATTTAAATATTTATATCTCCAATGAGCAGCAATACCATTTTCTGCTATCATATGCATAGCTCTTGATCTTATTTGCACTTCAAATATTTTTTTTTGAAAAATTAGATCAGAATGTATTGATCTATATCCATTAGGTTTTGGGCTTGAAATATAATCTTTTGTTCTTCCAACTTTTGCTGAAAAGTTTCGATGAATGATACCCAGCACTCTATAGCAATCTCTTGTTGATTTAGTAATGATCCTTACAGCAGCAATATCAGAAATAGAATTTAAATCTGTATTTTTCTTATTTATTTTTTTCCATATAGAATAAGGATTTTTTTTTCGGTAATGAATTTCTGCATCAATATCAGACTTGGAAAGTTGCTCCCTCATTAAATTTTCCAGGTCAATAAATGAACCCTCTAAGTTTTTGAAGGTATTATCTATTTTGTCATTGATCCTGTTAAAAATATCTGGGTGTAAATTTTTAAAAGATATATTTTCTAAAATTGATTTCCAATTCTCAAATCCTAATCTTTGAGCAAGTGGAGCATAAATTAATAAAGTTTCATTACTTACTCTTTTTCTTTTTTCAACATCTTTAAAATAATGAATAGTTTTTATATTATGAAGTCTGTCTGCTAATTTTATAATTAGAACTCTTATATCTTTTGCAGTAGAAATTAGTAATTTTCTAAAATTTTCTGCCTCCTTTTCTGATCTTGTTGTTTTTTTTTCTTCTAAAAAATCAATTTTAGTCAAACCATCAACAAGGCCAGATATAGCATCGCCAAAATTTTTTTTTAATTCATCTTTAGAAAATTCGGTATCCTCAATAACATCATGCAGCAAACCTGTTATTACAGTTTCAGTGTCTAATTTTAATTCAATTAGTGATTTACAAACTTCATATGGATGAATTATATATGGGTCTCCAGAGGCACGAAATTGATCCTTATGTGAGCTTTCAGCGACCTCAATAGCTTTTACAAATAGATCCTCTCTAAAATTTTTATCATATGACTCTAATGCGGATTTAAACTCGCTGTAACTCTTATTGAAGTAGCTGGTTTGAAACATCAGCTAAAATAATAAACTAAATATAACTTTTAATCTTCAAGAAGATGATCTTCGTTTTCTTCTTCTTTCTCTTGAACTAATTGATAACTCTTAATAATGTCATCTTTGACATCTCCAACACTGATTTTTTCATCAGCAATTTCTCTAAGAGCTATAACCGTGCTTTTATCATTATCTAGCGGAACTTGGGCTTCATTACCTGCATTAAGAACCTTTGCTCTATGAGATGCCAGTAAAACTAAATCAAAAAGACTATCAACGTTTTTAGTGCAATCTTCTACTGTAACTCTTGCCATGTGAGGTTTATATGAAAAAGTTAGTGAAAATACAAGAAAATTATTATTTTTTTAAAATTCTTTGTCTTTTACGATCCCACTCTCTTTGTTTTATTGTCTCCCTTTTATCAAATTTCTTTTTACCGACGCCAACACCAAATTTTACTTTAGCTAAACCTTTTTCATTAAAGAAAATCTCCATTGGAACTGCTGTAAAACCTTTTGTGGTCAACATTCCTAAGATCTTCTTTATCTCTCTTTTATTAAGTAAAAGTTTTTTAACAGATCTCGTCTTCTTTTTGAGGTCAAAATTCTTACCTCTTGAAATAATTTCAAAATTATTGATATAAATTTCACCTTTTTGTTCGTTAATAAAACTTGACTGAATAGAGGCTTTTCCACTTCGAAGTGGTTTAACTTCATTACTTTCAAGCACTATTCCAGCTATATAGGTTTCTTTGATTTCATAATCAAATTTTGCTCTACGATTTTGAATAGACAATTAAATAAAATTTAAATCTTTTATTATTTTTCTAATTTGTTTTTTGGTATCAGAGCTTAATTCAAACAAAGGTTCTCTTACATCAGCTTTACATTTACCCATTAAAGAGAGGGCATACTTAGCTGGTGTAGGGTTAGGTTCAGCAAACAATATTTTTGACAATGGAGCTAATTTTAAATTTACTTTATCAAATTCCTTATAATTCTTTTTTTTCCAATGATAGTGAAGCATAGATGTAAGTTTAGGAGCAACATTAGCTGTAACTGATATACAGCCATGCCCACCTTGAGCTAAAAAACCAGCAATAGTTCCATCTTCACCAGACAAATAATTAAAATCTTTTTTCATAAAAGTTCTCATAATTAAAGGTCTTGACATATCATTGGAAGCGTCTTTAATACCGACAATGTTTGATACTTTATTTAGTTCCTTAAAGCTATCAAAAGACAAGTCTACAATTGATCTTCCTGGTATATTGTAAATTAGTTGTTTTAAAGGTGAAACTTTTGCAATTTTTTTGAAATGGTTAATCAAACCTAATTGATTAGGTTTATTATAATATGGTGTAACAACTAATCCGTACTTTGCTCCTGCTTTATAGGCGTGTTTGGTAAATTCAATTGCCTCTTTGGTGGAATTAGATCCTGTGCCGGCAATAACAGGTATTTTTTTTGAAGCAACTTTTATTGCGAACTCAACTAACTTCATATGCTCATCATGTGATAAAGTTGGGGACTCCCCTGTGGTTCCGCAAACTGTTACCCCAGATATTCCATTTTTGATTTGCCACTTTAATAGTTTTTCAAAACTATCATAGTCAACATCACCGTTTGAAAAGGGAGTTATTATTGCTGGTATAGATCCTGTGAGCATTATTATTTTTTACTATTTTTATTACAAATATATATGTTTTTTTTATGGCGGAGAGAGAGGGATTCGAACCCTCGGTACAACTTACGTCGTACGGCGGTTTAGCAAACCGCTGGTTTCAGCCACTCACCCACCTCTCCATAGGCTTATTTATAGCCGAAATATAGTCGAATAAAAAGAATTGTCATTCTTATTATTGATAAAAAAGTATATGCGGTTACTTTTTAAGTCTTTCGAGAAGGATTTTATTTATTAATTTAGGATTACCTTTACCTTTTGTAGCTTTTAGACATTTACCGACAAAATATCCTAAAACTCTATCAGAACCACCTTGAAATTTTAAAATGTTCTCCTCTTCTCCAACTAAAGCTTCATCAATTATTTTTTCCAATTCTCCAGAGTCAGACACTTGTTCAAGTCCTAATTCCTTAACAAGTTCAGATGGCTTACCTTCACCATTTAAAACTTTCGGTAAAATTTCTTTACCAGCTTTATTTGAAATTACATCATCAGAAATTAATCTCAAAAGATCAGTAATATCTTTTGTTTTATCATTTAGACTATTTACTTCTAAATTATTTTCTTTGATAAATGCAAATATATCTCCAACTAGCCAAGCTGCTATAAATTTTGGTTTTACAGTTGACTCAGAAATCATTTTTTCAAATAAATTTGCGTTTTGTTTTTCAGCAATTATGATTTTAGCTATGTCTTTATCTAGATTATAATTATCTATAAATTTATTTAACTTATCTTGGGGAAGCTCTCCTACTAAGGGTTTTATTTTATCTATTTGCTCTTGGCTTAAATTTACAGGTAATAAATCGGGATCAGGAAAATAACGATAATCATGTGAGAATTCCTTACTTCTCATTGCTCTTGTTTCCCCGGTGCTTGTATCAAACAGCATGGTATTCTGTTCAATTTCTCCACCACCATCAATTATATTAATTTGTCTTTGAAATTCATATTCAATTGCTTGTTTTATGAATTTAAATGAATTTAAATTTTTTATTTCACATCTAGTGCCAAGTTCTTGGCCCTTTTTGCGAACAGATAAATTTACATCAGCTCTTAAAGAACCTTCCTGCATATTTCCATCACACACATCTATGTACATAAGTAATTGTCTTAAAGAAGATATGTAGTTTATTACCTCATCTGCAGAAGATAAATCAGGATACGAAACTATTTCTAATAACGGTGTGCCTACTCTATTAAGGTCAATAAAGCTATATTTTGGATCAATATCATGAATACTCTTGCCAGCATCTTGTTCTAAATGGGCTCTCTCAATTCTAATTTTTTTTTTATCATCACCACTTTCAATATTGATATAACCCTCGCTAAGAATAGGGAATTCAAATTGACTAATTTGGTAACCTTGAGGTAAATCAGGATAGAAGTAATTTTTTCTTTCGAACACAGAATGCTTGTTAATCTTAAAATTTAATGCGTATCCTGTTTTTATTGCCATTTCAATACAACCAAAGTTCATAACTGGAAGCATTCCAGGCATTCCTGAGTCAATAAAATTTACATTCTCATTTGGCTCAGATCCAAATTGATTTGGTGAGGAGGAAAATAATTTAGATGAAGTTTTAAGTTGGGCGTGTACTTCAAGACCTATGACCATTTCCCAATTATTACTCATTGAAACTTAGTTCCTTTTCTGCAAGCGCTGCTAATTGTAAAAGTGATTTTTCTTCAAAATAATTTCCAATAAATTGAACTCCCAAAGGTAGACCATTTTTACTTAAACCAGATGGAATAGATATACCAGGAAGGCCAGCAAGACTCGTGGGAACAGTATAAATATCATTTTTATACATAGATATAGGATCAAGTTTATCACCAATTTTAAAAGCCTCATTTGGTGTTGTGGGTGTTAGTATAAAGTCAACTTCGTTTAAAATTCTCTGAAAATCATTTTTAATCAATCTTCTAACTTTTTGAGCTTGTCTGTAGTAAGCATCGTAATAACCAGCTGACAATACATAAGCGCCTATAAGGATTCTTCTGGTAACTTCATCACCAAATCCCTTTGTTCTGGAATTTAGATAAATATCATCAAGACTTTCGCCGTCTTCTCTAACTCCGTAGCGTATTCCATCATATCTTGCTAAATTTGATGAAGCTTCAGCTGGTGCTAAAATATAATAAGTTGAAAGTGCGTGTTCAGTAGTCTTAAATTTTACATCAACAAATTCTATGCCATGTTTTGAGAGTGCTTTTTTTGTATTATCAATTTGATTTAAAATGTCCTCACTGACATCTTCAAGATAGTCAGAGGGAATTCCAATTTTAATTTTTTTTTCAAAGCTGTTGTTGATATCAACTAAATAGTCTTCTCTTTGATGATTTGAGCTGGTAGAGTCATTAAAATCATGTTTGTTGATTGAATTTAAAACATAAGCTGCATCCTCTACACAGTTTGTCAAAGGTCCAGCTTGATCTAAACTAGAGGCAAAAGCTACAATTCCCCATCTTGAACATGAGCCAAACGTGGGCTTTAAACCAACTATTCCGCACAAGCTAGCTGGCTGTCTGATTGAGCCACCAGTATCTGTACCCATTGACGCTACACATGAGCCCTCTGCCACAGCTGCTGCTGATCCCCCAGAGGAGCCACCTGGAACTAGATTATCTTTTTGAGAATTTTTATTCTTCCAAGGATTAATTACAGGACCAAAATAACTAGTTTCATTTGAAGAGCCCATCGCAAATTCATCACAATTATTTTTGCCAATAAAAATTGAACCATCATTTAAAAGTTGCTGAGTCACAAAAGACTCATAATTAGGTATGAAATTACTCAGAATTTTAGATGATGCTGTTGTTCTTATTCCTTTAGTACAGAATAAATCTTTTATACCTAAAGGAATACCATCTAAAGGTAAAGGATTGCCATTGTCATATCTGTCTTGAGAGTCGTTAATTGATGAAATATTATTTTCCCTGTCAATCACTAAGTTAAAGCTGTTGTTATTACAAGATTTAGCTTTTGCTAAATATTCATCATAAAGTTCACATACACTTATTTTTTTTTCAATAAGAGCTTTTTTAATTTGGCTAATTGAATTCTTCACTTACTCAACCACTTTAGGCACTTTGAAAAAATTTTGTGCTCTCTCTGGAGCATTACTTAATACATCATCAACAGAATTACTTTTACTTACCTCATCATTTCTAATTGATATGGTTTTTTCAGTTACATTATGCAAAGGTTCTGTCTTACTTGTGTCAACCTTTTTAAGATTATCTACCCATTTAATTATATCTTTTAAGGAATTAGAGTAAAATTCCTCTTTTTCTGGGGGTAATTTTAGCTTTGCTAAATAAGAAATTCTTTTAATATCAATGTCACTCATAATGGTCGTCGATACTATATCAGATTTTCTTGTAAGCAATAATTATACCAAGAAATTTATTGCTATAGATTATGGTCTAAAACACATTGGAATGGCTATCAGCGATCCATCAAATATCATTTCTGTTCCTTATGGAACTTTTACTGAAACATTATTATTCAAAAAAATTATAGAAATAATAACAAATGAAAATGTTCATGGAGTCGTGATTGGTAAACCTTACCATCTTGATGGTTCTTTATCTGAAATGGTAAATAAAGTTGAAAAATTTGCCGAAAAATTAGAGAAAATTATCTCTTGTCCAATTTTGTTTATCGATGAGAGACTGTCTAGTAATCCCTATAAATCAAGGAAAAAATCGGAAAACACACAAATTCATGAAAAAAGCGCATGTTTAATACTTGATGATTTCCTAAGTTTGTATAGAAACTCCACTAGTGAAAAATAGAAAGATCACTTCTATAGACGATCTATCAGCTAAAGATATTCACTCTATTGCTGAGTTAGCTATAAAATTTAAAAAATCAAAAAAAAGAATTTTAGGAAAAAAAACAAAAAATATTTTTAACTTATTTTTAGAGCCCTCTACAAGAACGACAATAAGTTTTGAGCTTGCAGCAAAAAATTTGGGATACAATTCAGTTAACATAAATTTTGAAAAAAGTTCTTTGTCTAAAGGTGAAACGTTTAATGACACCATGGATACTTTGATGAGTATGAAACCAGATGCTTTAGTCATCAGAGATAAAAATAATTTTTCACCAATTAACATAGCAAAAAAAAGTAATGTTCCTGTAATCAATGCTGGAGATGGAACTAATGAACATCCCACACAGGCGCTACTTGATTATTGTGTAATAAAAGAAATTTTTAAAAAGAAAAAAATAAAAATTGGTATTTGTGGAGATATTAAACATAGCAGAGTAGCTCACTCAAATATCAAACTTCTTTCAAAAATGGGATATCAAATTCATATAATTGCACCTACATATTTTTTAAACAGAAATGAATTGATTAAAATAAATGATAAAATTAAATTTCATAAAAATCTGAATTATCTAGAAAAGCTAGATGTCTTGATGATGCTGAGAGTTCAAAAAGAGAGAATTCCAAAAGGTGCAAAGAATATGATGAAATCTTTTAAAAAAGAATTTTGTTTACAAAATAACCATCTATTAAATAAGCCCTATTTGATGCACCCTGGCCCAGTAAATAGAAACATTGAGATTAGTGATGAAGTTTTAGATAATTATCCTAAATCACTGATCTTAAAACAAGTTGAGATGGGTGTTTACCTCAGAATGGCTTGTTTACATTATATATTAAAGTAATGTTTCTAATATTAACGTTTGCCTATTTGATGGGATCCGTACCTTTTGGGAAGCTAATAACCAAATTTTTAACAAACAAAGACATAACCAAGACAGGATCAGGTAATATAGGTGCAACCAATGTATACAGAAGTGTATCAAAAAAAGCTGGTATTGCTGTCCTGTTATTAGATGGAATAAAACCAATTTGTGCATTTTTAATAATTTATTATTTATTTCCAGAACACTACCTGAAATATAAATATCTAATTTTTCTTTTTTCTATAATTGGACATATTTTTCCAATTTGGCTTTATTTTAAAGGTGGAAAAGGTGTTGCGTGCTTTTTTGGTGCAAATCTATTTTTAACTCCTATTCCAACGATTTTAGCAATGATCCTGTGGTTTTTTACAGTCAAAATTACTAAACTTTCTTCTTTAGGAGCCCTTTTATCAATATTTCTTTTGACAATTTATCAATTAATTTTTATTTATGGCAACTTAGAAAAAGGAATAGTTTTTATTATTTTTCTTTTAATATTTTTTAAACACAGTTCAAATATTAAAAGATTAATTAAAGGCGAAGAAAATAAAATAAATTTATAGTTATGAATTTACTAGTTGTAGAGTCACCCGCAAAAGCTAAGACGATTAATAAATATCTTGGAAATGATTTTGAAGTCATAGCTACGGTTGGTCATTTTAGAGATTTAGCAAAAAAAGATGGTGTTAAAGTGACTGAAGACTACAGCGATGTTGAGTTGAATTGGGAAACAACAACTGCAGGAATGAAAATGTTGGACAGTATAGAGAAAAAAGCAGAAGGTTATGAAAAAATTTACCTTGCAACTGATCCAGACAGAGAAGGTGAAGCGATTACATGGCACTTAGTGAAATCTTTAGAAAAAAAAATAGATAAAAATAAATTTGAGAGAATTACATTTAATGAAATTACTAAAAATGCAGTAATAAATAGTTTTAAAGAGTCTAGGAAAGTTGATGATAATCTAGTTTCTGCATATTTAGCCCGAAGAAGTTTAGATTATTTAGCGGGATATAGTTTATCTCCTGTTCTCTGGAGGAAAATGCCTGGTAGTAGATCTGCAGGAAGAGTGCAATCTGTAGCAGTAAGACTCATTTATGAAAAAGAAATTGAGATAGAACAATTTGAGCCAGAGAAATTTTATAAAATAAATGTACATGGGGAAATTAACGGTGCAAAACTTGATACATCCATTACAAGTCTAGATGGGCAAAAAGTAGACAAGCTCTTCTTTAAAAATGAGGCTTTAGCTGAAAAGGCTAAAAATTACTTAAATAACAACAAATTTTTCATAAGAAAAATTGATGAAAAGACAATATCTCGAAAACCAAAAGCACCTTTTAATACTTCAACTTTGCAACAAACAGCAAATAGTCAACTTAATTTTAGTGCCAGTCAAACTATGACTATCGCTCAAGGTTTATATATGGGCATAGATATAAATAAGGAAACTATTGCTTTAATCACTTATATGAGAACAGATAGTATAACGCTTTCTAAAGACTCAATTGATACAATAAGAAAAAATATAAGTGAGCAATATGGTGATAAATATTTACCAGATAAGCCTATTGAGTATAAGTCTAGAAAAAAGAACGCACAGGAAGCGCACGAGGCAATTAGGCCAACAGATATTTCAATAAAGCCTGAAAGTATAAAAGATTATCTAAGTGAAGAACAATTTAAACTTTATGATTTAATATGGAAAAGAACATTAGCCTCTCAAATGACAAGTGCTGAAACGAACCAAAATACACTTCAAATAGATTGTGAAGAAAAAAACATAACTTTAAAAGCAACGCTTGGTAAATTAATTTTTGATGGATATAAAAAAGTTTATAACCTACAAGAGGATGATGAAGAACAGATTATTTCACTATTAGAAAATATAAAAGAAAATGATAAATACATTGTAAGTGAAGTTGAAACACTAGAGTCATATACTTCTCCTCCATCTAGATATACTGATGCCAGTTTAGTAAAGAAATTAGAAGAGTTAGAAATTGGAAGACCTTCAACCTATGCCTCTATAATTCAAACAATTGTTAATAGGGGTTATGTTTTAAAAAGTGGAAAATCATTTATACTTAATGATCGCGGTAGAGTAGTAAATGTATTTTTATGTAATTATTTTAAAAAATTTCTTGAATATAAATTTACAGCTGATTTAGAAAATCAGCTTGATGATGTCGCTGCTGATAAAGCAGAATGGAAAAATATTGTTTTAAATTTTTGGAGAGATTTTGAGTTTTTCATAAATGAGGTTATGGGTAAGCCTAATAGAGAAGTAATTGATGTGATAAATGAAGAATTATCACCAGTTATTTTTAAAAAAATTGGAGGAGACATAGATATCAAATGTTCCTCTTGGGCAAACACAGAAAATTGTGAAGGCAATTTGGGTGTGAAAGTTGGAAAAATGGGAGGATTTATTGGCTGTTCAAATTACCCTGAATGTAAATTTACAATTTCTATAGGAGCATTCATTAAAGAAGTAAATCCAAAAAATCGTGAGGGAGATGAAATCATCACCTTTCCTAGAACCCTAGGTATAGATGCTGACTCTAAAAAAGAAATTGCAGTTCACTTGGGTCCTTATGGCTATTATCTACAATTAGGAAAAGAAACTGATGAAGATAAGCCTAAAAGAGTAACTCTCCCAAAAAGCTATGATCAAAATACAATTGGTATGAATATTGCCAGTCAGTTAATTAAGCTACCAATAACACTTGGAAATTTTCCAAATAGTGAAGATCCTGTAATAGCGAACATAGGAGCGTATGGACCTTATGTTAAATATCAGGATATTTTTGCCTCTTTAGGAAGAAAATATGATGTATTGGAAATTGATTTAGATCAAGCAGTGGAATTGATAACTATTAAAAAAAATAAACCTACGAATAAAGTAAGAGAGATAGGAGTCCTAAAGAGAAGGAAGCAAAGAGCAAATCTCTATAAAGGGAAGTCAGGAAAATTTTATTTTAAGATAGGGATAATGAATTACAAAATTCCTCCAGAATATGATGGAGAAAATTTAACAATTGAGGATGTAGAAAAAATACTTAAAGCTAATCGCTAACTTTTTTTAAATTCAACTCTTTTAATTGTTTATCCTCTATTTTAACTGGAGCATTCATCATTAAATCTTGAGCTCTTTGGTTAAAAGGGAAAGCTATTACTTCTCTGATATTTTCATTTTCACTGAGTAACATAATTATTCTATCTAGACCCGGTGCACATCCTCCGTGAGGGGGAACTCCATAATGAAAAGCATCAAACAAAGCACTAAATTTTGATTTAATATCACTTTCGCCATATCCTGCAATTTCAAAAGCTTTTTTCATGATATCTGGTCTATGGTTTCTTATGGCTCCAGATGACAATTCTATTCCATTACATACGATGTCATATTGATATGCTAAAACATTCAAGGGGTCATCTTTCGTCAATGCTTTCATTCCTCCTTGAGGCATAGAAAAAGGATTGTGACTAAAGTCAATCTTGCCAGTTAAAACATCTTTTTCATACATAGGGTAGTCAACAATCCAGCAAAATTCATATTTATTTTTATCAATTAAATTTAAATCCTCTCCTACTTTTGAAATAACCTTTGATGAGAACTCATATGACTCATCTGGTAAATCACACACAAAAAGTAATCCATCATTTAAATTAAAATTATTATCTTTAATCATTTGGTTTAACTTTTCTTGATTAAAATTTTTTGCTAATGGGCCTTTTGGTAGTGAATTTTCAAAGTTAATATATCCAAGACCCTTTTTCCCTTGTTCTTGAGCCCATTTATTAAGGTTATCATAAAAACTTCTTGGCTTACCCTGAGAATTGAGAGCTTGAATACAATTAACAATAGCGCCCTTTTTAATTAAATTTTCAAAAATTTGAAGACCTGAGCCCTCAAAATAATTTGTTACATTAGCTAATCTCAGAGGATTTCTTAAATCTGGTTTATCGCATCCAAAATTTTCTAAACTATCTTTGTAAGTAAAAGTTGGGAATGGAAGTTTATTTATTAATTTATCTTTAAGTTTAAATTTATCAAAAGTATTAAATAGTAAACGACTAATAACGTCTAAAACATCCTCTTGTGTGGCAAAACTCATTTCCATATCAATTTGATAAAATTCACCAGGGGATCTATCAGCCCTACTATCCTCATCTCTGAAACATGGAGCTATTTGAAAATATTTATCAACACCAGAGGCCATATAAAGTTGCTTAAATTGCTGAGGTGCTTGAGGCAAAGCATAAAAGGATCCTTTATGTAATCTGGAAGGTACCAGGTAATCTCTAGCGCCTTCTGGAGAGGGAGCTGTTAGAATTGGAGTTGCTAATTCCATGAAACCCTCCTTATTCATAAAATCTCTTACATAATTTATAATTTGATTTCTTAGCTTAATGTTACGTTGCATTTTGGATCTTCTAAGGTCTAAATATCTATATTTTAACCTTACCTCTTCACCATAATCACTATCAGAATTTACCTCAAGTGGGAGAGTTTTAGAGCATCGGCTTAATATTTCAAAACTTTCTATTTTTAATTCAACTTCGCCTGACTCTAAATTTGTATTAATAGTTTCCTCACTTCTTTTGGTTATTAGACCAGAAATTTTAATTACATCCTCGTTTTTTATTTTTGATAAATCAGAAAAATTTACAGATGTATTATCTACAACACATTGTAAAAGTGAGGTTGAGTCTCTTAAATCTATAAATAATAAATTTCCATGATCTCTTGATCTATTAACCCATCCTGAAACCGTAATTTTTTTATCTACTAGTTTATTATCAATATCTTTTAAATAATAATCTCTATAACTGTTCATAATACTTTCTAATAAGTGACAAATTAATATTATGGTTATTCTCATAAAGCAAATGATTAATGGTTTTTGCTGCCTCAAATGCTGCTAGATATGTTCTTTCAATATGATTCATTACTTCAATAATGATCTGTTCTGGAACAGTAATAGACTTTAAAAACAAATATTTTTTTATTAATTTTAAAAGAAGGTCTTTATTAGGGTTTTGTATATTGCATAAATTGAATTGTCTTAACCTTGACTCAATATCTGGTATATAAATTTTGTCAGATAGATTTTCAATAGAACTGTCAGAGGTAAATATAGTTAATGGAATATTATTTGATATAAAGTGCTGTAAAAAGTGAAAAAAATTCTCATCTTTTGCAGGTAAACTATTTAAGTCTAAATAAGTTTCTTTATTTACATGTAAATCTTTAGGTAATTCATTTATCAAATTAGTTTCAAAAACCTTAGAAAAATTATTAGCAATCGAGGTTTTGCCAGATTTTCTAGGTCCATAAATAATAAGGTATTTTACTCTTTTCTTAAGAGATTGAATTACTGATTCATTTTCTGAAGAAAGTATAATTTCCTCATCAGAGCTGTCTAAATTTAAAAATGTTTGCACTAAAAAAAGTTTACCAAAAAATTAATCTGTTTATCATCATAGATATTTTCGAAATCTAATAGTAATTTGTTTTGTTCATATGATATTATCTTGGGCTCTAAACCAGTAAAGTATTTTAATTTTTTATAATTTGATGGATCGATAGATAATTGATAAGAGTTTTTATTTTTATCCAAGAGATTAAACCATAGTAATTTTAAATTTATATTTTTTGAAAACTTGTGTAATCGAAAATAATTTTCATTAAAATTTAAGTATATATAAGAGTCTTTTTCAAAGTTTTGAATAATAAAATTTGGACAATTTTCAAATTTATTATTAAATTTAAAAAAATTTTCTTGTAATGAACAATTTAAAAAAAATAAATTATGATCGATA
>CACJAI010000013.1 GCA_902591315.1 uncultured Alphaproteobacteria bacterium | reverse complement strand
CCAAAAACAGCAGACTCTAAAACTAATTCGTGTTGATTAATAATATCTTCAATTTCTTTAGGATAAACATTATATCCACCACTTATGATTAAATCTTTATTTCTTCCAGATATGAATAGATATCCATCATTATCAAAATATCCAATATCACCGGTTATAAAAAAACCATCTTTAGTAAATGCCTCTTGTGTCTTTTTTGGATTATTTAGATAACCTTTAAATACATTAGGGCCATTTATTTCTATTGTTCCAATATCATTTTTTGATTTATTATTATCACTTTGAATATTATTTATTCTTATTTTAATATCTTTTAAAGGTTTACCAACTGATCCTGCCTTTCTTTCCCCATCACAAGGATTAGAGGCATTCATATTAGTTTCAGTCATACCATATCTCTCTAATATTTGATGACCGGTTACTCTATAAAAATTTTTAAATGTTTGATTTAACAATGGAGCACTTCCAGATATAAATAATCTCATATTTTGTGTTAATTTCTTATCTAGTCTTTTGTCATTCAACAATCTCGTATAAAAAGTTGGAACACCCATCATCAGAGTTGAATAATTAAATGCTTCAATAATTGAGTCTGTATTAAAATTTTTTATAAATCTAATAGTAGCCCCACTTATCATGGAGGTATTAATAGCAACAAACAATCCATGAGTATGATAAATTGGAAGTGAATGGATTAAAGTATCATTGCGATTTATATTCCATAAATTTATTAGTTCTTGAGCATTTGAAACTAAATTTTGTTCAGTTAACATAGCACCTTTAGGTTTTCCTGTAGTCCCAGAGGTATATAAAAGTGCTGCTAAATCATTATATGTTCTTTTTGATGGTTCAAAAAAACTATCAAGGTTTTCTAAACCATCAGTAATCTCTCCAACTCCGTTTGCATTTAAAGATAAAATTCTACAGCCAATTTCATCGCAAAATGGTTTTAAACTATCTATTTCTGATTTATCACAGATAAGAAAAGATGGTTTTGAGTCCTTTATAAAATAAATTGTTTCATTAACTGTATAGCTTGTATTAAGTGGAAAAAAAACTGACCCAGTAAGAATAGATGATAAATAAAGAGCTAAAGTCTCTTTACATTTGGCGGACTTTACAAGAATGTGACTTCCTGATTTTAACCCTAACTTTGATAATTTGTGAGAAATTTTTGATGCAAGAATTATGAAATTTTTATAAGTAATCTTGGATCCATCATCTAATATTAAAAAAGTTTTATTATTGTCTAAATTAGTTTCAACAAGATTTGAATAGAGTGAGTCTGTCAAAGTATATCAACGGAGTAATTAGGTTGGCCCTGCAATATATACAGGGCCTAATAAATAAAATAAAAAATCTAGATTATCCTAGGATTATGGTAACCATTTCTCCCAAGTAGATTTATTGTTTGCTTTCCATTCAGCAACAACATCATTAAGTTCACCACCTTCACGAACTTTAACGAGCATAGCTGCTTGATCTGCATTTGATAATGCCATTTTACCAAAGAATTCAAGTGCTTTTTGGTTTTCTGGTTTAGCAAATGTATCAGGATTACCGTAGTTCATTGGATAGTCAACAGCCCAACCTGTTGCTGGCCAATAGTCAGCTCCACAAGTTTCCCAGTTGTTTGCCTCGGTAAAAGTATCACAAGTTTTATTTGGAGCTAATTTTACACCTACTAATTCGTTAACACCAAAGAACCAATGAGGCTCCCAAAGATACATTAAGAAAGGTTCACCTCTATCGTACATACCTTGCGCTTCAGCAAGAGCAGCTGTTTCAGTTCCTAATTCATCAGCAACAAAGTCTAAACCAAGTAGGTCTAATCTTTTTTGATCATGACAGTTCCAACCAGCAACTGGACAACCAATTAATCGACCTTTACCACCAGACTCCATAGTCGCAAAATCTTCTTTGAATTTATTTAAATCAGCATAGCTAGAAAAATCTGGATTTGCATCAGCCCAATATTTTGGAACATAATAATCTGACATACCAGTAATACCAACAGTTCCAAGTAATTTTACACTTCCATCACCAGAGTAAGTCATTTTAACTTCCCCACCATGAATCAAGTCGCCATTTAACATAACATCATCAGCTTCAGCATAACTAGGCCATGACTCACATGCAAAATCAATATCACCTGCAGCAATAGCTTCCCACAAGCCAGTTCCTGAGGCAAATACGATTCTATCAATTTCGTATCCTAACTCATCTTCAAGTATGCTTACAGCTACTTGACATGAAATCTCTCCACCTGTCCAGTCAGCGATGGCTGCTAATAATTTTTCGGCATTAGCTTTACTGAATGTTGCAGTAAAAAGAATAGAGGATAGAATAAAAGTAATAATTGTTTTAGATATTCTCATAGATTATCCCTCCCATTAAAAGTTTATATTAGCAAAAAATAGTCAAAGTACATATGCAATTTATTCATCAATAGGTAACAAAACCCTATGAAATATGTTTTTTTATAGTTAATTAAGTGTAATACTATCAAAAATGATGAAAACTAAAGTATTTCTTACATGTGCTGTTAATGGATCTGGTGACACTGCATCAAAACATCCTGATCTTCCAAAGACTCCAAAACAAATAGCAAAATCCGCAATAGAGTCTGCTCAAGCAGGTGCATCTATAGTTCATATTCATGTCAGAGAGGAAGATGGAACACCTAGTCGAAAATTTGAATTTTATAAGGAAGTAGTTGAAATAATTAGATCGAGTGACACTGATGTTATTATTAATTTAACAACCGGTATGGGAGGTGATTTAGATATAGGTGAAGGAGATAACCCAATGGATTTTGGTCCATATACTGATATGGCTAATATTATGGAAAGAATATCTCATGTAGAGGAATTACTACCAGAAATATGTACACTTGATGCTGGAACTTTAAATTTTGGTGATAGTTCTGTGTTGGCGGTCAATACACCAAATGATTTAAGAAAAGCAGCAAAACGATTAAAAGAAATTGGAGTTAAACCTGAAGTTGAAGCATTTGATTTAGGTAACATGTGGTTTGGAGCTCAGCTTTATGAAGAAGGACTACTAAGCGACCCACCCTTATATCAAATGTGTTTAGGAATTCCTTGGGGAGCTCCAGCAAAAACTACAGCTATGATTGCAATGTTAGATGTCATGCCTAAAAATGCTATTTGGTCAGGCTTTGCAATTTCAAGAAATGAAATGCCCTTTGTTGCACAAACAGTTTTACTTGGTGGTAATCCCAGAGTTGGGCTTGAAGATAATTTATATTTATCAAAGGGAAAACTTGCAACTAATCCACAATTAGTTGAGAAGGCAATAAAAATAGTTCATGAGTTGGGCTCCTCTATTATGAGTCCCCAAGAGACAAGAGATTACTTAAAGCTAAAAAAAACCTAATCCATTCTCTCAGTATTTCCATCAATAGAAATTACTTGACCTGAGACTCTAAGGGAGTCTTGAGAAATTAAAAAGGAGCACATTTTTGCTATATCATCTTCATAAACCCATTGTTTTAAAGAACTCATAGAAACAAAATCTTTTTCAATGGATCTTACAGATCGCTTTAGCATTTTTGCTTTCGCTTTTATGACTCTCATCATTCTCGCACCTTTAACAGAACCAGGGCATATCGCATTTACTCGTATATTAAATTTTCCTAATTCCATTGCTAAAGTTTTAGTAATACCAACTAAGGCCCATTTGCTTGCCGCATAAGGAGATCTATTAGGAAAACCATCAATACCAGCTGTGGAGGAAATATTGATTATTGACCCATTTTTAGATTTCTTAATCATGGGTATCGCATATTTGGTAAAATAAAAGTGACTATTTACATTTACATGTATAGTTTTTTCCCAATCATCAGATTTAATTTTCTCTAAAGGAGATGTGGGTCCAGCTATTCCAATATTATTTATAAGTCCATCTATTTTTTTAGTTTTATATGATATTTCTTTATAAAATTTCTTTACCTCATCCTCTTTTGAAGCATCGCATTCTGATATAAAAAGTTTCTTATTAAAGTATGAATTTTTTTTTAATTTATTAATGTTTTTTTTATCAATATCACAAGTATATACAAAAGCACCTTGTGATAGTAATAATTTTACAGTAGCTAGACCTATTCCAGAAGCACCAGCAGATAAAATAATTTTTTTATTTTTAAGGAAATTATTTTGCATCAAAAGAATTACTATCAGGTTTAATGGGAATAGATCTATCTATACCCTTTACAATTTTTTTTTCTTTATCGTAAAAAGGTAAATCCACAACAACTCCAGTGTGTGAAGAATTATCTGGGAGAATTATTTCTATCTCTTTATTCATATAATCATTTGGTTCATAAAATCTTACATAACCAATTCCTTGTTGGAGAGTTGGAGACGGTACACCAGCTGTTATGTAACCGACTTGTTTATCATTAATTTTTATTTTACTTCCAGCTTTAGGAACTACTGTTTTACAAGTTATTCCAAATAAACAAGTCCTTTTATCTTTTTTAATTAAAGCATCTTTACCGATAAAATCTTTATCCATATTCACAAAATACCCAAGGCCAGCTTCGAAAGGAGTAATTGTTGTATCTATATCAGTTAAATTTCCAAAAATACCACCCTCAATTCTTCTAATTGTCATGGCTCTAGAGGCAGAAAATTGCATACCATATGGTTTACCACATTCAATAAGATAGTCCCATAGAGCCAAATGGTCTGTTTTAAAACCATCACAAAAAATTTCAAATCCTAATTCATTTGTAAAACCTGTTCTTGAGACATATAAAGTTTGCCCACCTAGATCAAAAAAATTGGATGTAAAATAAGGCATATTTTCATCAATCTTTCCATTGGAAGCTAACTTCATGATATCTATTGATGCCGGACCTTGAATTTGAAGAACTCTAGATTTAGGGTCTTTTATTTGAACATCATAATTTGAACTATGAGCAATAAGCCAATCTTCAAATGGGCCATCTGCTTGAACGTACCAAAACTTTTCTTCATCAAATCTAAATAAAACTCCATCCATGAAAATTCCACCTTTTGGTGTACAGGCAAGTGCATAATAACCTCTGCCAATTTTTGTTTTTGAAATATCTCTTGTCAGCACTTTATTCAAAAAAGAAACTGAGTCTTTTCCTGATATTCCTATCGGTTTTTCTGGAACATCAAACAAAAGAGCTTTTTGTCTTAAAAGCCAATATTTTTCTGAAGGATCTTCATCAATTTTCATAGGAAAATATCTTCCTGCATAAACACCTCTGACCATGTTTGAAGTATTAGTGCGCTGAATGAATGGAGACTCTTCAAATCTACGTGCACTAATTTGAATTGTTTGGTTTAGATCAGCTTCTTCTTGTAAATTTCCCATTTATTTATCAATGACTCTATTAGATTTATAATCACGAATAATAACAGGAGGGTCAAATGCAGTCACAGGTGAAATTTTATCTTTAACTAATTCTACTTCTATGAGACATGAGTGTGCTATAGGACCTTGACCTAATTTTGAAGTTCCTTTGTCTTTTGTAAGGACATTAGGGTTACCATGTTTACAGATAGTTTTTAAATTTTTAGAGTCCTCAGGGTCGTACCATGCACCTGTACTAATTTGAACAACTCCAGGGCGAATATTATCATTAATGTTTACACCAGCTAAACAGGCACCTCTGTCATTAAAAAGTTTTACTATATCTCCCTCATTTATTCCTCGACTGCTCGCATCAACACTATTCATTTCAATTGGTTCACGATCTTTAATTTTAAAAGATTTACTATAGCCTCCGTGATCCATTTGACTATGTAATTTATTTTTTGGTTGATTAGATATTAAATGTAAAGGATAGTTTTTATTTTTACTTCCAAGCCATTCACAGGGTTCTAACCAGGTTGGATGACCAGGACAATCATCATAATTAAAACTATCTACTGTTTTAGAATATATTTCTATTTTTCCACTTGGAGTTGAGAGCGGGAATTTAGTAGGATCCTCTCTGAAATCTTTTAACATTATTGTATTTTCTTTTGGTGGTGGAACTTTAAACCACCCTATTTTTCTAAACTCCTGATAGCTAGGAAAATCAATATTTTTTAATGACTTTGATTTGACTGATGTTTCTTGATAAATCCATTTTTGCCAATCTTCTTCATCTCTTCCTCCAGTAAAAAGATTTTCGACATCCAATTTTTTTGCAATTCCTTTAAAAATATCAAAATCACTTTTAGCCTCTTTAAAAGGTTCAACTAATTTTGACATTGAAATTACATAAGGATCTCTTGGGGTAAGCATTATATCTTGTCTTTCAAGTGGAGTGGTACAAGGTAAGATAATATCTGAATATTTAGCTAAAGAATTCCAACACCATTCATTAGAAATGATAGTTTCAGGTTTTTGCCAAGCTAGCAAAAGTTTATTAATATCTTGATGATGATGAAAAGGATTTCCACCTGCCCAATAAATTAATTTAATATCAGGATATTCATACTCCTTGCCATCAAAATGAAAAGTTTCACCTGGATTTAAAAGTAAATCACTAATCCTTGCAACTGGGATAAAATTATCAATTTTATTGTCAGATTGTGGAAAAGCAGCGCCAGGAATAATAGAAAACTGCCCACCAATGTGATTTGTTGCACTATAACCAAATCCAAAACCACCACCTGGTAAACCTATTTGACCCAACATTGATGCCAACATAATTGCAGCCCAAAAAGGCTGTTCACCATGATCTTGGCGAGTTAAAGACCAACTAACAGATATCATAGTTCTCTTTGAGGACATGTCTCTTGCCAAAGAAATAATTTCATCTGATGAGATTTCACTTATTTCTGAAGCCCAATTAGCATCTTTTACAACTCCATCTAAATCTCCTAAAAGATATGGTAGGAAATTATCAAAACCTTCTGTGTATTTATTAATAAATATTTCACTATATAAATTTTCTTTGTATAGAGTGTGTGCTATACCGAGCATAATTGCTACATCAGTATTAGGTCTTAAAGGTAACCACTTTCCTTTAACCTCATCTAACAAGTCACTTTTCAATGGACTCAAATTTACAAATCTTATGCCAGCTTTAGCGGAACTAATAAGTTTTTCTTTTTGATTATGACTTCCAGTACCACCTTGAGCTATTTGACCATTTTTTAAAGGAACTCCTCCAAAACATACAAATAGTTCTGTGTTTTCTTCGATTGAGTCCCAACTAGTGCAAGTATCAAGATAGGCTCTATAACTTCCAAGTATATGGGGAACCATTGCTTCTGCTGCTGCAAAACTATAAGTAAACTTTGATCTTGTGTAGCCACCAATGCAATTTAAAAAACGATGTAGTTGACTTTGAGCATGATGAAATCTTCCAGCACTAGCCCAGCCATAAGATCCACCAAATATTGAGGAATTACCAAAGTTTTCTCTTACTCTATTTAATTCTTTGGCCACTATATTTTCAGCTTCATTCCAAGATACAGCTACAAAAGGATCAATCCCTCTTAAGTTATTGTTTGTTCCTGGTCCATTATCAATCCAACTTTTTCTTATCATAGGTTTATCAATTCGCGTTTTATTATCGTGAATGTCTACAATACCTGGACCTATTGGTGATGGATCTTTATCATTTTCCCATCCAATTAATTCTGTAACTTTCCCATTATTTACTTTTGCTCTATAAGTTCCCCAATGCGAACTAGTTAAGGGAAGATCTTTCTTAAAACCCATTAGGACTTATCTAATCCAAGGGCTTGTCTTTGCTTCTTAGTCCAGGCATGGGTTATCCTATCTATGATAATAGCAAGAAGAACGATAGCCAAACCGGCTGATAGACCTCTACCTGTATCTGATCTTTGAAGTGCATTAAATACTTGGAGTCCTAGACCTTTTCCTCCAATCAATGGTGTAACAATTTGCATTGCAAAAGCCATAATTACAGTTTGATTAAAACCCATAACGAGACTTGGTACAGCTAATGGAAATTTTACTTTATTTAAAGTTTGAATTCCTGTTCCTCCAAAAGATTTAGATACCTCTGAATAGCTTCCTGACACTTGTGACAAACCAAGAGCTGTTAATCTTATTATTGGTGGTACAGAATATATAACAGTTGCAATAACTGCAGATACTATATTTCCACCAAAAAACATTAAAACAGGAATTAAATAGCAAAAATAAGGCAAAGTTTGCATTGCATCTAAAACAACATTTTGGATATCTCTGTACCATTTATTGTAGGATGCTATTACTCCAAGCGGTACACCTATAACAAAGCAAATTAAAACTGAAACCAATACTGAAGATAACGTAATCATTGAATGCACCCACATACCTGTAGCTCCAATAAAGGCTAATAATATCGCAGTAATTGTGGCAAACTTTATTCCTACAGTCACATATCCAATAAGTATGAAAACAATCATTGTATACCACCAAGGTATCTGAGTTAGAAATAAATTTAATGGGTTTAGTAAATACAAGTAAACAAAATACTTCATACCTTTTGCAAATGATATAAAACCAGGATCAAGAGTCATTGCCTTAACAGTATCTTCTATTGGTTTTTGGATATCAATTGTCCATGTTTCTGGGAAAGTTCCTATACTATAAATGTATGCATCAAAAATAAAAATGAATATAAAAATTAAAAATGATGAGAATAAAAAATATCGTTGATTTATAAAATTTTTAATTGAATTATTATTAGATTTATTAAAAAGAGAAATTAAGCTAGCAATTATATTAGCAAAAACATTAATAGTAGTTCTAAAAAATATATTTATAAGCTTTACAGATATTCTCAAGGGTAATTCAATTAAGTTTGCGATGGGGTTTCTGTGTAAATTTTGCGGTAATAAGTAAAATTTTTTTACATCATCTGGTAAGGTTTCTTTTTCTTTACTAATAGCACTACTTATTCTGTCAAACATTATTGCCATAAATAAAATACACAAGCCCCCTTCCATTGCCCAACCAACATCTAATTTTCTAATTGCTTGCCATACTTGACCGCCTAAACCTTCAGCACCAATAAAAGTTGCAAGAACAACTAAAGCTAATGCCATCATAATTGTTTGATTAACACCCATCATAATACTTGGTAAGGCCATTGGAATTTTAATTTTAAATAAAAGCTGAAATTTATTAGATCCAAAAGACTCAGCTGACTCTATTGTTTCTTTAGATACTTGTCTTATTCCTAAATTTGTTAACCTAATAATTGGAGGCATAGCATAAATTAATGTAGCAAGTATTGCTGGAGCACCACCAATTCCAAAAAAGAACATAGCGGGAAATAAATATACAAAGGCTGGCATTACTTGCATAGTGTCTAAAATAGGTTTTAGAAAATTTTCAAATCTATCACTTTGAGAACTGAGTATTCCTAGGATAACTCCAAAAATTACAGATAAAATTACTGATAAGCCCATTAATGCTAATGTTTGCATTGAGACTTCCCACATATCCACAGCTCCCCAAAAATAAACTGTAAACATACAAAATAAGGATAGTTTTATACCTCCATATGCTAGAGCTGGAAGAACCATTAAAGACATTATTAAAATCCATGGAGACTCAACAAAGAAATTTTCCAAGGCCATGTAACCAGCTTGTAAAAAAGATGCAAATAATCTCGTTATCCATCTATAGTTATCTTTTAAATAATCCTCTCCGGCATTTATCCATGCAGTAAATTTAAATTCATCAGTAATAGATTTAGGAAATACTGTAGGGTCTTCATTAATAATCGACAGATAATATGCTACTGCCCCAATAATAAAAATACTTATGTAAAAGATTATATTTTTATTTAATTTATTTTTAATGGCTATATTTTGATCTAAAGACATATTAATTTATATTTAATCAACTATATAAGAATTTATAAAAATAATTTTATTTTAATAGTATTAATTCACAATTATAATAGCCTTAAACCTGATTAATATGGATAAAATTATTTGCTCAAATATATGGAAAATTTTTGGCAATGATGAAAAAAGAATTTTAGACAATTTAGATCCAAATTTAAGTAGAGACGAAGTCCAAGAAAAAACTGGACATGTAGTAGCTGTAAAAGATGTCAGCTTTTCCATTCAAAAAGGTGAAACCTTTGTTGTAATGGGATTATCAGGTAGTGGAAAATCAACTTTAGTAAGATGTTTAACTAGATTAATTGAACCTACATCTGGATCGGTAATTATTGATGATACTGACATTACAAAAATAAGTAGAAATAGCCTCCTTGATCTTAGAAGAAATAGAATGAGTATGGTATTTCAACACTTTGGTCTTTTTCCACATCGGACAGTTCTTGAAAACATTTCTTATGGTTTAGAAATTAGAGGAGAAAAGAAACAAGATAGATTAGACAAGGCTACAGAGTCTTTAAATCTTGTTGGTTTAAAAGGTTGGCATAATAATTATCCAAGAGAACTCTCGGGAGGAATGCAACAAAGAGTTGGTTTAGCACGAGCGATGGCAGTTGAACCAGAAATCTTAATATTTGATGAGCCATTTTCTGCTTTAGACCCATTAATTAGAAGAGAAATGCAAGACGAGCTATTAGACATTCAAAAAAAATTGCAACGCACTATGGTATTTATTACTCATGATTTTTTAGAGGCAATAAAAATGGGCGATCATATTGCTATCATGAAAGATGGAGAGATTTCTCAAGTTGGAACACCTGAAGAAATTGTGGCAAATCCAGTTGACAAATACGTTAAAGATTTTTGTGAAGATGTTCCAAAATATAAAGTATTAAGTGCTGGAAAAGTTATGCGTAAGGAATGTTCTGATGAGTCAAAGAAATTATTTTCAGATAAAACTAAATGCATAGATGAAAATGCTAAAATTGAAACATTAATTGACCAGATATGTGAGGATGATACAGCTTACCCTATAATAAATGCACAATCTGGTGAGTTAGTTGGAGAAATTGATCGAACCATAGTCATGAAGTCTATGAAATCTAAATGATATAAACATTTAGTTTGGTTTATTAATTTTCTTATTTTTATCTCTCCAAATAATAATCATTCCAGCGAAAACTATTAATAAAACTCCAGGGAAAAGTTGATCAAAAGGTGCTTCACCAAAAAATATCCATGCTAGAATAAAAGATGAGGGTATTGCTAAATATTCAAAAACTGCGATTTTACTAGCTGCTATTAACCTATAAGAGTAAATAAATAGAATTGCAGCTGTTCCTCCAAAAATACCAATTAATGATAAAATTAAAAAGTCAGTATTGCTCTCAATATATGTATGACCAGTTGTAAAAAAAATAAATATTAATGAACCAAGAAAAGATGAAAAGAGAGAATAGAATTGAATTTTTCCTGTAGAAAAATTATCTGGTATAAATTTTAGTACTATCACTTGGACAGCCCATAAGAAAGCAACTAGTATTGGTAAAATAGAATAATAAGAAAAAATACTACTATTAGGTTTCATAATCATTACAACTCCAACAAAGCCAATTATAACAGCTGACCATCTATATATACCCACTCTGTCTCCTAAAAAGAAGATTGATAAAATTACTATAAAAAATGTAGAGGAAAAAGTTAGTGTAGATGCTGTAGCAAATTCCATATTATTTATTGCAATGTAATACAAGATATTAATAGCCAAAAAACAAGAACCTCTGATAAAACAAAATAAAATAAATTTTTTATTTAAATTTTTAAAAAGGTCTGAGCTTTCTTTATTATAAATTAGTAAAAGTATTAGGGGGATTATCGCAAAAGTATTTCTAAAAAGAGCTAGTTGAATTGTAGAATACTCACCTCCTAAATATTTTACAATCAATCCATGTATATCTATGAATATAACTCCAATAACCATTGCAGAGATTGCAAGAAATGTATTTTTTTGATTATAAATAAAATTAATCATTTCATATCACTATTAACTTGTTATAAACTTTATTATTCTAAATGAAAAACTTTAAACTAAACGAAAAAGATATCCTCTCTAACCAAGACTGGACTTTTCCGACAACCACATATTACGGACCAGGAAGATTTAATGAAATTGCAAAATTTTGTGAGGAATTTGATATTAAAAATCCTCTTATTGTAACAGATAGTGGCAGCAAGGATCTTCCTTTTATTAAGAAGTTAATAGCATTATTATCTAAAAATAATATTAAATCAGATTTATTTTATAATATATCGCCTAACCCACGAGATGATGAGATATCAAAAGGATGTGACCAGTTTAAAAATGGAAGTCACGACTCAATCATAGCTATTGGTGGTGGGAGTGCTATGGATGGTGGTAAGTCTATATGTTTAACTGTTAATAGTGAAACCCCATTATGGGATTTTGAGTTTGAACAACCAGTACCAAAAATAACAAAAGAAAATGCATTTCCAAAAATAATAACTGTCCCAACAACTGCAGGAACCGGGGCTGAAACAGAAATAACAGCAATGGTTACACATTTAGAAAAAGGAATGAAATTTTGCATCTGGCATCCAGATGTAAGACCTATATTCACACTAGTAGATCCAGAATTAACATTAGAATTACCTCCAAAATTAACAGCGTGGACAGGTGTCGATGCTCTTGTACATAGTATCGAGGGATACTGTGTGCCAGGTTTTCATCCACTTTGTGATGGAGCTGCTTTGGAAAGTCTTAATTTAATTTCAAAATCTCTTGTTTTAGCTGTAGAAGAACCAAATAATTTGTTGGCAAGAGGTGCAATGATCATAGGATCATATTTGGGAGGAATATCCTTTTTAAAGGGATTAGGTAATGTTCATTCAATATCCCACATGGTTGGAGCAGAATTTAATACTCATCATGGTTTAACGAATGCTATTGTTTTACCACCTGTTCTTCATTTCAATTTACCAGGTATGGATGAAAAAGTTCAAAGAATGTCAGAAGCCATGCAATTTGAAAATCATACAGTAAATGAATTTACTCAAAATATTGAATTGTTACTTGATAGATTAAATATCCCTAAAAGTTTAAGTGAAATTGATGTTCCTGAAGACTGTGCTGAAAGGATTGCAAAAAAAGCTATGCAGGATCAAGCCTATGCAACAAATCCAAAAAAAGCATCATTGTTGCAAATGAAAGACATTGTTACTCAAAGTATAAAACAAGCTCGCTAAGCCTATATGCTTGAGGATCAATCTGTTGAAGAAATAATACACAATATAAATCAGCGACAAATATCTATTAAAGAGGTAATGGAATACTATTTGGATAGAATTGAAAAATTTAATCCAGATTTAAATGCAATAGTGCTTCTCAAGGATAGAGGGGATCTTATAAAAGAAGCTATATATAAAGATAATTCAACTCAATCTGAGAAGACTTTAGATGGAATTCCCATAGCTATTAAAGATTTAAGTGATGTAGTTGGCATTAAAACAACATATGGCTATCCTGGAACAAAAGATTATTTTCCCAAAAAAAATTCATTGTTTGTTGAACGTCTTATTAAAAGCGGAGCTATTATAATTGGAAAAACTAACACAGCAGAATTAGGTGTTGGTGGACATACAATAAACAGATTGTTTGGCCCAACTTCTAATTATTATGATAATACAAAATCTGCAGCAGGATCAAGTGGAGGAGCCAGTACTGCTGTAGCAGCAGGACTAATACCATTTGCAGACGGCACTGATCAAATGGGATCATGCAGAGGACCAGCAGCATATGCAAATATTTATGGATACAGACCTACACCTGGCTTAATTTCAGTTGATAGAGGGAACCAATTATCAAAAATTCCCATACTCACAACACCTGGTTGTTTAGCAAAATCACCAAGTGATATGGCATTTTTATTAGATGAAATGATTGGAAGTGATACAAGGGATAACTATTCTTTTGATTTAAAAGAACTTTTTAAAAATCAAAAAATAAAAGATGAAGATTTAACCAATATCAAAATAGGTTGGTTATCTAATATGAATAATAATTATAAAATTGAAACAAAAATTTTAGATATGTGTGAGTCTCAACTTAAAAAATTAGAAAACTTGTATGTAAAAATTGAAAGATTAAAACCAGATTTTGATAATGAAGCTCTATGGAATAGTTGGATTACGTTTAGATCAAAAAGTATTTACGAAGATACTTTAGCAATGAACATAAAAGATATTGATACAATGACTTACCAAGCTATATGGGAGTACAATCGCGGAAAAAATATAAATAATGAAGACTTAGATAGTGCTTATAAACAAAAAAAAAGGTGTGAAAAACAAATTGAAAATATTTTTAAAAACTTTGATTTTCTAGCTTTACCCTCTGCACAACTATTTCCGTTTGATAAAAATCAACAGTTTCCTGAAAAAATAAATTCTTTTCAGTTAGATACTTACCACCGTTGGTTAGAAATTTTTATATTGTCTAGTCTTCTTGAATTACCGACATTCACTATCCCTGTCGGATTTGATGAACTTGGTATGCCAATGGGTATGCAGATAATCGGAAAAAGGAAAAGTGATTTACAATTATTTGCTTTTGCAAAAAAATATGAGGAAATATTTAACTTTAGTAAGTTTAAACCTCTGTTAGATTAATAATAATGAGGCACCCTCATCATTATAAAATAGCAGCTGCCCTTGCTATATCAGCTGGATCATGGGGTATATATTGGTTACCACAAAGAATATTAGAAGACGGTGGTCTTACTGGTGGTTGGGGAACCATCGCACAAATGATTATTGGAGTTTTAATTTTATCTCCAATTGCAGTGTGGCGTAAAATTAATGGAAGAACTTTTGGTTTAGAGCTACCGATAACAGGCTTACTTTGTGGGGGCGGCTTTATTTGTTATGCGTTGAGTTTTCTTTTAACTGATGTAGTTCGAGCATTAATACTTTTTTACATGACACCAATATGGACTACTATTTTTGAAATTTTATTTTTGAAAAAAAGACCTGGGATAGAAAGAGCTATAACACTTGGTTTAGCTTTAGGGGGGCTATGGGTAGTATTTAGTAAGCAAACGATAATCCCTTTACCAGAGAATGCTGGTGATTGGTTAGCTTTTGCTGGAGGGGCATTATTTGCTGGCGGGATGATAAAATTAGAAATCGCAAAGACAGATGGTGTATTCCCAACAATTTTTTCTTTCTTTTTTTATGGAACTTTATTTAACATTGTCGCTGGCATCTTTTTGAAAGATTATTTAGGACCTATGCCTACAATGGACTCTTTCGTTGCAATGTCTTCATTTCTTTTCTTTATATCTGTTTTTTATTTTATACCCACAGGTGTAGTAATATTCTGGTCTCCTAGCAAATTAGGTGCGGGTTTGTGTTCCATTCTTTTTTTATCAGAAATACTTGTTGGTGTGACCAGTTCTAGTATTTTGACAGATGAGCCTTTTGGCTGGCGTGAAATAATAGGAAGTTCAATGATTGTGCTTGGTGGAATTTTAGCAGTAGTACTAGCGCCAAACACAAAAAAATCATGATTTATAAAGAAAAATTAAATAACAATTCAAAAATTTTCCTCGATGGAGGAAATGGTTCTGAGATTGCTAAATTAGGTGGTGATATGAGCCCTGCTTTTGCAGCATTATCAACAATTACATCTCCTGATATTGTTGTAAAAGTTCATGAAAACTTTATCAATGCTGGATGTGATATCATTACCGCTAACACTTTTGCAACCAGTAGACACGTTTTACAAAGTTTAAATCGTGAAAATGAAACTATAGAATTTTTAACTGGATCTGTCGAATTAGCAAGAAAAGCATTAAAAAACTGTAATAAGGAAAATCAAGTTGCTATAGCTGGAAGTCTCTCCAATTTTTTTGCTTTAAAGGATAATGAATTTGTACCTGATCCAAGGTTTATTCCGTCATTTAAACAAGAAGAAGAGAATTATATAGAGGCAGCTAACACATTAAAAAATTCTGGTGTAGATATTTTAATATTAGAAATGTTATTAGACATAGACCATTCACAATTATTATTGAATGCTGCTTTACAAACTGGTTTACCCGTATGGGTTGGATTAAGTTGTTGTGTAAGTAAATATGATAATACGATAGTTGGAAGAAATTTTAGAGCTGAAAAAGAAAAATCACTAATTTATGATGAAAAGATATATCAAGAACAACCGAAATTTTTACCTGAAGATGATATAATATTATTTGAAGATATTATCAAAACACTAACAAATATTGGTGGAGATGTTTATGGTATTATGCACACGTGGTTTCAAGATAGCTATGGTGGATTGAAAATTATAAAAGATCATTGGAGTGGCCCTATGATGTATTATCCAGAAATACATAAATTTGATACAAGTACACATGAAGCTATTGCTACATGTAATGAAGATGAATTTGCAAATTCTTGCCTAGAATTTATTGATGATCAAATACAAATCATTGGTGGATGCTGTGGTGTAAGTGACAATCATTTAAAGAAATTAATTGAAAGATTTTAAATAATGACATTCATAAGAAAAGTGGAGACATGGATAACTAATTCAAAACAAACTGAAGATGGATGGTCGCAAATAAAACCATTTATATTTTTAAAATTAACTAACTCTGATGGTTTTGAGGGCTGGGGTGAGGCTTTTTCATTACCTACAAGAGAAAAAGGAATTGTTGAAATTATTCATAATTTAATGAGCTCTTTATCTCATGTAAAAGAAATAACACCAGATAGATTTTATACAGAGTCAAATTTAATAGCTGATGGACATCGTGGAATTGACTTTTCCGCTGCAACAAGTGCTATAGAAATGAGTCTTTGGGATATAGAGGGGAAGAAAGAAAAAAAACCTCTTTATAAAATATTATCAAAGGATTATAGAGAAAAAGTTCCTGTTTATGCAACAATATGGAGTGAGGATTTTAAAAATGATGAAAATTTATCATCAAGATGTATAGAAACACTAAGCGATGGTTATGGAGGAATTAAAATATATCCACTTCAAAATAGAACTGTTGAACAAGCAGCAAAATGTGTTTCAAAAATTAGAGATGTTTTAGGCTTTAAAATACCTCTTATGTTAGATCTAGCCTGCCCTAAAGATACAAATATATCATTAAAACTAGCTTCACTTGTTGAGGAATTTAGACCTTATTGGTTTGAAGAACCAGTTGATGGTGAAGCAACAAGAGCACTTAAAGATATTAGAGAGAAAACAAGTTTGAGAATTGTTTCAGGTGAAAAGCAATGTGGATTAAATCATTTTATTGAAACTTTAGCTTTGGATGCAGTTGATATTTTCAATCCAGATATTTCAGGTGTTGGGGGAATTATTGATATGATAAAAATAATCAAATTATCTCATGAAAAAAAAGTTACAGTTTCTCCTCATTGTTGGAATTCTATGTCAATTGCAGCATCTGCGATGGTACATGTATGTATGAGTTTTACAAATACAGAAATGGCAGAATTTTTTCCTGAATATATTCCATACTCATTAAGATTTAGTAATCAAAACTATAAAATAAAAGATGGATTTGTCAAAATAGAGGACAATGAAGGTTTAGGTATAAATATTGATACTAAATTGTTAATGGAAGATACATCTTCTTACAGAGAAACAGAATTAACTTAAAAATTAATTCTTTAAAACTGATAATGCTTTAATATGACTAGGGCTAACTCCACAGCAACCACCTATAATTTGTGCTCCACTTTCAACCCATAATTTAGCTTCTTCATAATACTCTTGTGGAGAAATACTCTCTACCACATTCCAATGTGGTTTTTTAAAAAAACCATTATTCGGATATGCCCCAATAACACCATTATAATTACTCTTGATTATTTGAATTCCTTGATTTATCACCTTTATATCGGAATGAGCTATTAATATAGGACCATCATGAATTTTTTTAAATTCATTAATAGAATTTTCAAAATCATCGTAAAAAAATGCTTCAGAATTACTTATACTTTCTTGATATCCAAGCATAAGTTGATTTCTATCTCTGTTCAATGCACACGATATTGAAAGCCATATTGATATATCAAATTTATTAGAACAATCTAATAATGCCTCTATGGTTCTTGTCGATGAAGTCATCGCTTCAAGGATAATTAAATCAACACCTGCTTCAGATAAAATACTTAATTGTTTTAAAAAACCTGGTTTTAAGAATTTTGGTTCAATTCTATCCCAACTACCATATGTAGAAACCGAACCAGCTACACATACATTGGAATTAGAATTATCAATAACATTTTTAGCTATTTTTACACTCGCTTTATTCCATTCTTCAATATGGTTTTCATAGCCATATTCTTTCATTGAAATTGGAGTACTAGCGTAGGTATTAGTCGTAATTATATCTGAGCCTGATTGAATAAAATTTTGATGGGCTTTGTATACGATTTCAGGATTATCTACAGAACATCTGCCAGACCAAAGATTATTATCCATAGATGCTCCAAGTTTTTCAAGCTCAGCACCCATCCCACCGTCAAGAATAATAATTTTTCCTGAGTTCAATTTATTTTCAATATCAGAATAAGACATAAAAATAAAATTAATCTCTATTTATTAAGGTAAGTGTAACCACAAATTTTGTTGCCATCTAAATCTCTGATATAAGAATAATACTCACCTTCATATCTCTCACCTGGGGCGCCTTCATCTTTTGCACCTAAACTTATTGCAGTAGAATGAAATAAATCGACAGCTTCTTTATTATTTATATAAAAAGAAATTTGAGTTCCGTTACCAACTGTTGCTTTTTCTTCATTGAAAGGAGTTGTAACATAAAATTCTACTACTTCGGGATTTGATTTAGGGGCGTAGGAGCCATAAGTATCAGTTTTTTCAACTCTCTTTAAATCAATAATATCAAGAAGGGTATCATAAAACCCAGTAGCTTTATCAAGATCGTTTGTTCCAACCATGACAAATCCTATCATCTATTTCCAACCACTAATTGCTTTAACTTCCAAATATTCATGCAGACCCCACGTTCCACCCTCTCGTCCATTACCAGATTGGTTGTAGCCTCCAAAAGGTGTTCCAGCTTCAGGAGCATTTCCATTGATTTGAACCACACCAGCCCTTAATTGTTTTGAAACTCTTCTGGCTCTCTCTTTATTCTCAGTTTGTAAAAAATTACCTAATCCATATGGTGTATCATTAGTTATTGAAATTGCCTCTTCTTCAGACTCAAAAGGAATAATAGATAGCACTGGACCAAATATTTCCTCTTTAGCTATTCTCATATCATTACTAACATTTGTAAATACAGTTGGTTTTACATAATAACCTTTTTCAAGATTTGATGGTCTACCCGCTCCACCAGCTACAAGTGTTGCACCCTCGTCAATACCACTTTGAATTAACGACTGTATTTTCTCAAATTGAGATTTATTAATTACAGGTCCAATATGATCTCCTGATTTAGATGGTAAATCTACGCCTATCTTTTTAGCCTCATCAGCAGCTTCCTCAACAGCTTTTTCATAAATTGATTTTTCAACTAACATTCGTGTAGGTGCATCACATGATTGACCAGAATTACTCATTATATTCCTTACACCATCTCTAACAGCATTGGGATATGCATCAGCAAAAATAATATTACCTCCCTTACCACCAAGTTCTAAACAAACTCTTTTAATTGTGTCAGCTGCACTTTTTGAAATTAATTTACCTGCTCTAGTAGAGCCAGTAAATGAAACCATGTCTATGTCAGGATGACTCGATATTTGAGATCCAACACCTGCTCCATCTCCATTTACTAAATTAAAAACACCAGCAGGAAAACCTGCTTCATGTATCATTTCAGCAAATAACAAACCAGATAGAGGTGCCATTTCAGATGGTTTTAAAATCATGGTACAGCCAGTGGCAAAAGCTGGTATTACTTTAAGAGCTATTTGGTTTATAGGCCAATTCCATGGTGTGATAAGACCACACACACCAATAGGTTCATAAACTATATAATTATCAGAACTTTCATCAAATTTAGTTTCAAATTCAAATTTTTTTAATCTCAATATGAAATCTTCGATATGTGACTCTCCAGAGGCTGTTTGTGCAGATGAAGCCCAATCTAAGGGAGCACCAAGTTCAGTTGAAATGGCTTGGGTCATCTCATGAAATCTTCTCTTGTAAATCTTTAAGAGTTTTTCAAGTAAAGTTATTCTTTCCTCTACAGAGGTATTTTTCCATGAAGTAAAAGCATTTTTTGCCGCCACTACAGCCTTGTTAGTGTCATCTTCATTACCTAAAGATATAGTTACATAAGGTTCTTCTGTAGCTGGATTAATTACATTAAAATCTGAGTTTTTTGATGGAGATACCCATTCACCATTTATATAAAATTTTCTTTTATCAAGCATATTTCAGATTATAACCATAAATAAACAGTTGGTCGATTTATTATATTTACACAATTATTTTTCAAGAGATCCATTTTGGACATATTTTAAAATACGAACCACTTGTTCATTATTAGACACTACAGCAGAAGCTGCTGCATCTACCTCTTTTAAAGCATGTTGATGATCATCACTATGTATAATAATAATTGATTTGTTTAGAGCCGAAGCATATCCAGCATCAAAAGCAGCATTCCATTGTTTGTATTTTTCACCAAATTTTACAACTACTACATCGCTATCCTTTATAGCTTTTTTTGTACGAATAGAATTAATATTGGCACCTTTATTATCTTTCCAAAAATTTTTATCTTCAGGTCCTAATATTTCTACGCCACAATTATCAGAATTTTCATGATTGGTGACAGGAGAAAAAAATTGAGTCTTCAAATTAGCAGAATTACACAATTGAATTAAATCTTCACGCCAATTAGTGTGAATTTCTCCAGCTAAATAAACTTTAATCATAGTTTTAAGTGGTGAGCCCAGCAGGATTCGAACCTGCGACACCCTGATTAAAAGTCAGGTGCTCTACCGGCTGAGCTATGGGCCCGTGTAGAATAATTGTGAACATTTCAAATTTTTGCCAAGAAATCAAGGACTGGTTTTGGTACACTTTTGGAAATATCCCCACCCAACTTGTGTATCTCTTTTATAAATCTTGATGATATAAAATGATATTTTTCTGAAGACATTAAAAAAATAGTTTCAATATCTTTATCGATTGATCTATTCATACCAGTCATTAAAAATTCATATTCAAAATCTGAAACAGCTCTTAAACCTCGAATAATTAATGAAGCATTTTTTGATTTTACATAGTGTACTAGTAAATTATCAAATTTTTCTACTTTAATTTTTGATAAATCTTTCTCTGGAAGAGATAAAATTGATTGATTTATTAAATTTAATCTATCATCAATAGATATTAGGTGATCTTTAGACTTATTATTTGAAACAGCTATGACTAATTCATCAACTACACTTAAACTCCTTTGAATAATATCGAGATGTCCATAAGTGATTGGATCGAATGAACCGGGATATATACCAATTTTTGACATTTTAATCTTCTAACCTTGCTACAGAGACAATTTTTTCATTTGCATCAACTTTAAATACAGAGACACCTTGGGAAACTCTTCCAACTACTCTGATGTTATCTCCAACATTACACCTTAATAATTTACCAGTATCTGAAATTAAAGCTATATTATCATCCAAATTTACTTTTAAAGATTGAATAACTCTTCCATTTTTAGGGGTAACAGTAATATTAGTAACTCCAGATCCACCTCTATTAGTAATTCTGTATTCATAAGCAGAACTTAACTTACCATAACCATTTTCGGTAATTGATAAGAGATATTCTTCTGTATTTGCAAGTTCTTTAAATTTATTGTTTATTTTTGATATATCTTTTTTAGCCTCATTTTTTGCTTTTAAATAGGACTCTCTTACATCTATAGATATTTTATTATGAAGTAAACTGCATACAGATACAACTTTATCATCTTTAGCTAGTTTAATCCCCCTTACACCAGCAGAACCTAATCCTGAAAACTCTCTTAAGTCTTTTGTAGCAAATCTGATTGATTTACCATTTGTTGTTGCAAGCTGTACATCATCATTTTCTATAACAGAAATTACACCAATTAACCTATCTCCTGTTTTAAGTTTAATGGCAGTCTTGCCTGTTCTAGATAATTTTCTTGAACCACTCATTGCAACATCTTTTAATTTATTTTTTCTAATATTCCCAAGGCTAGTAGCAAAAACTAAATTATAATTCTCAAAATCATCAATATCTTTTGGTAATGTAAGAATAGAAGAAATTTTTTCGTTTTTTGTTATTGGAATAAGATTGACTATTGCTTTTCCTCTCGATGTAGGTGTACCAGCAGGTAATTCATAGGCTTTCATAGAATAAACTTTTCCAACTGAAGTAAAAAATAATATTGTATCACGAGTAGTGGCTGCAAATACTTGTTCAAGAAAATCTTCATCTCGTGTAGTCATAGCTTTTTTACCTTTACCTCCTCTTTTTTGAACTTTGTAAGAGGATTTTAAAACTCGTTTTATGTAACCTTGATGGGAAACTGTTACTACAACATCTTCTTCGATTATTAGATCTTCCGTATCTATGTCTTCAATATCATGTTTTTGAATTTCAGTTTTTCGATCTGTAGAAAAATTATCTTTTATTTCTGTCAATTCACTTTTTAATACTTTTAATAATTGCTTATCTGAATTTAATATTTTGAGATATGTATTTATGTCTTCTACAAGTGATTTTAAATTATTAAATAAATCGTCTCTTTCTAAAGCTGTTAACTTTTGAAGTCTTAATTCCAGAATAGCCTTAGCTTGTTCCTCATCTAACAGTATCTTAGATCCTGATAGCTTAAAAGAAGGGTTTATTAACTTAATGTATTGAGTAACATTAGATTTTACTGTCCATTTTGTTGATAATAATTTTTCTTTAGCCTCTGATGGAGTTTTAGATTTTTTAATAAGATTAATTACTGCATCAATATTATTAACAGCAATTGATAATCCAATTAAAATGTTAGCTTTTTCTCTTGCTTTGTTAAGTTTATATACAGTTCTTTTTGTAATAACATCTTTTCTAAAATTAATAAAATAAGTTAAGCCATCTTTTAAATTAAGCGTTAAAGGCTTTGTTTCTTTTAATGCAAGCATATTACTGCTGAATGAGGTTTTTAGAGGAGTATATTGAAATAGCTGATTTTTTATTATTTCAGGTACCGCAGATGATTTTAATTCAACTACAATTCTAACGCCCTCTTTATTCGACTCATCTCGAATATCGTTAATACCCTCTATCGTTTTATTGTTAACTACGTCAGCAATACGCTCTAAAAGTTTTGACTTATTTTGCAAGTAAGGAATTTCTGTAATAATAATTGCATTTCTACTCTTAATTTTTTCTTCATGAAGTTTAGATAAGACTGTAACGCTTCCCCTACCCGTTTCATACATTGAGCTTAGACCAGCAGTACCAGATATGATTCCTCCAGTTGGAAAATCTGGTCCTTTAACGATCTTATGAAGTTGTTTAGAATTTGTATCTGGTTCATCTACTAGAAGCAAAGTAGCATCTATAATTTCACCAAGATTATGAGGAGGAATGTTTGTTGCCATTCCTACTGCAATACCACTGGCACCATTTACAAAAATATTTGGAAATCTTGATGGTAAAACTTTTGGTTCTGTTAATGTCTCATCGTAATTTGCTCTAAGTTGAACTGTTTCATACTCTAATTCTTCTAACATAAAAGATGATATTTTATCTAATCTAGCTTCGGTGTAACGCATAGCTGCAGCAGGATCTCCATCCATAGAACCATAATTTCCCTGGCCATCTATTAAGGGGAGACGCATTGTAAAATCTTGTGCCATTCTTACCATAGACTCATATATTGCAGAGTCACCATGAGGATGATATTTACCCATTACATCTCCAACTATTCTTGCAGATTTTTTATAGGGTTTATTGTGATGGTACGAAGACTCATACATAGAGTAAAGTATTCTTCTATGAACTGGTTTTAATCCATCTCTAACGTCGGGTAAAGCTCTAGAGACTATGACACTCATTGCATAATCTAAATAGCTTTTTTCTAATTCATCTGTTATGTCTATGTTTGGATATATTTTAGTATCTAAAACATCTAACTGCTTTGCTTTAGTTTTTTTCTTTTTAACCAATGATTTTTTTAAAAAGGAATGTCATCATCGAGTTGTTCAGCTGTAGATGTTTCTGAACCACCCATTGCTTCATCTGCTGCTGAGTCTAATTGATTACTATTATTTTCATCATTTACAGATGATTGAGAACGAGTATCTAACATCGTTAATACTCCTGAATAATTTGGAATAACTACTTCTGTGGTGTATTTATCAACACCATTATTATCAGTCCATTTCCTTGTTTGAAGTTGACCTTCTATGTATATCTTTGAACCTTTCCTTAAATATTTTTCACAAATATCAGCTAACTTATCATTAAAAACAACAACTCTGTGCCACTCAGTCTTATCCTCTAGCTGTTGGGTATCTTTGTTTCGATATTTCGTAGAGGTAGCAATTGAAAAACTCGCAAGTCTAGATCCAGCTGTAGTAGCTCTAATATCAGGATCTTTACCTAAGTTACCTAGAAGAATTACTTTATTTACTGATCCAGCCATGAATATTTTTATTAAAAGGTATTATTAATATATATTAAAAGCCCTTTAATTGATATCTAATTTAATGGATAAACATTCACCACTTACTCACATTATTGTTCATAATGCACATGAACATAATTTAAAAAATATAAATTTAAATTTACCAAAAAATAAACTCGTTGTTATTACTGGTGTAAGTGGTTCTGGCAAATCAACATTAGCCTTCGATACAATTTACGCAGAAGGACAGAGAAAGTATATAGAATCACTAAGTGCATATGCTCGTCAGTTTTTAGATATGATGGATAAACCCAAGGTTGATAAAATAGAAGGTTTATCTCCTGCTATTTCAATTGATCAAAAAACAACTTCAAAAAATCCTAGATCAACAGTAGGAACAGTTACTGAAATTTATGATTATTTAAGGGTTTTATTCTCAAGAGTTGGTGTACCCTACTCACCCGCAACTGGAAGACCAATAAAAGGCTTAACTAGCTCAGAAATGATAGATGAAGTTAATTTAAAATTTAATTCAAAAAAAATAATGATTATGTCACCATTAATTAAAGGGAGAAAAGGAGAATATAAAAAACTCTTTGAGGAATATTTTAAAAAAGGTTACGAAAGATTTTTGATTAATAACAAACTTTATCAAAAAGAAGAACTACCCGAATTAAGCAAAAACTTTAAACATTCTATTAGTGTTGTAATTGATAGAATAATACCGTCAAAAGATAATAGAGATAGATTAGCAAATAGTATTGAAATTAGCTTAAAAGAAAGTGAAGGAAGTGTAGAGGTATTTAATATTGATGATAATGAAATAATTACATTGTCTGATAAATTTATGTGTCCCGTAAGTGGATTCAGTATTGATGAGATAGAACCCAGGTTATTTAGTTTTAATAATCCATATGGAGCTTGTAAAACATGTGACGGTCTTGGTGAAATAGATACATTTGATGAAGATATATTGGTACCTGATAAAAATTTATCATTTAATGATGGTGCAATAAATTTTTGGTCAGAAAGATCAAAATCACGAATATTTCCAAAGCTAAAAAAAATGTTTAATGCAAAAAAATTAGAAAATGTGATTTGGTCTAAAATACCTAAGTCTTTTCAAAATGAGGTTCTTTATGGTGGTAGACAATTTGATGGTTTAATAAACATTATGGACGATATCTACGATGGCTCTTCAAGTTGGTGGAGGCAATGGGAACTTGAAAAATTTAGAAACTCAAAAACTTGTAATGACTGTAATGGAAAAAGACTTAATGAAAAAGCACTATGTGTTAAAATTAATAACATAACCATTTCAGACTTTACTTCTCTAAGCATAGCTAATTCTTTGAAGTGGATTAATGAATTTGAAAAAGAATTAAATGATCAGGAAAAAATAATAGCTGCTCCATTAAAAAAAGAAATCTTTTCTAGATTAAATTTTTTAAATGAAGTTGGTTTGAATTACCTAAGTTTATCAAGAAAAAGTTCTACACTATCTGGTGGAGAGTCTCAAAGAATTCGATTAGCAAGTCAAATTGGGTCTGGTTTAACTGGGGTTACCTATGTATTAGACGAACCCTCAATAGGACTTCATCAAAGAGATAATCAAAAACTTATAAATACTCTTAAAAACCTAAGAGATTTAGGTAACACAATAATAGTCGTTGAGCATGATGAGGATATTATAAGAGAAGCAGACTATGTAGTTGATATCGGTAAGCATGCGGGTATCAATGGTGGATCTATTGTAGCGAACGGAGAATTCAATAAAATACTAAACAGTAAAGATAGTTTAACTAGTAACTATATAAGGGGTTTAGTTAGTAGGTATCCACCCAGTCTTAATAAAATTCCATCAAAACAATTTATCGAAATTAAAAAGGCAAATGGGAATAATTTAAAAGATGTGAGTGTAAAATTTCCTTTAAGTAAGTTTATAACTATTACTGGTGTTTCTGGAAGTGGAAAGTCAACATTAATTAATGAGACTTTGTATGGAGCTACTAATAACAGAATTTATGAAAAAATTATAAAAACACTCCCTTATGAGGACATTAAAGGTATAGAAAATATTGATAAAGTTATAAATATCGATCAATCACCGATTGGAAGAACACCTAGATCTAACCCAGCTACTTATGTTGGGCTTTTTACACCAATAAGAGAATGGTTTGCAAATTTACCAGAGGCTAAAGTTAAAGGTTTTAAACCTGGCAGATTTTCATTTAATGTTAAAGGAGGTAGGTGTGAGAGTTGTGAGGGTGATGGATTAAAAAAAATTGAAATGCATTTTTTAGCACCTGTATATGTTAAATGTGAAGTTTGTAACGGAAAAAGATATAATAAGGAAACATTAAGTATTCAATATAATAAAAAAAATATTAATGATATTTTATCAATGACAGTAGATGATGCTGAAGAATTTTTTGTTAATAATCCACAAGTATATTCAAAGCTTAAAACACTAAAAGATGTTGGTTTAGGGTATATTTCTATTGGGCAATCAGCAACAACACTATCCGGTGGAGAAGCTCAAAGAATTAAACTTTCTAAAGAATTATCGAAACGTCAAACTGGAAAAACACTTTATATTTTAGACGAACCTACAACTGGACTTCACTTTGATGATATAAAGAAACTTTTAGAGATACTTCATAAATTAGTTTCTTATGGAAATACTGTAATTGTAATAGAACACAACTTAGATGTCATTAACACGAGTGATTGGATTATAGATTTAGGACCTGAGGGTGGAGAAAAAGGTGGAAATATTTTATTTGAAGGTAAACCAAAGGATCTAATTAAGAATAAAAATAATCAAACAGGTATTTATTTGAAAAAATATCAAGAGTCTCTTGCTTTTAGCACTGCTTCATAATTCAAATCCCCCACTATTCCAAGCACCAGAAATAGTGAAGAAAAAGTTCCAATCAAAACCCCAAAAATAAAAACTATTGGCATTTCAGTTAAATTGACAGGCGCTAGAAAAACTAGACATAATAACGCTAATATAGTTGTGAAACTTGTCAATATAGTTCTTCGAAGATTTAATTTAATTGAGTTGTTAACATTAGTTTCAAAATTATCTTTATTTTCCTCGTTTGAAGTTAAACTTCTGAGCCGATCAAATAAAACAATAGTATCGTTTATGCTATAACCTGCAATTAGTAGCAAAGCTGCGATCATTGTTAAATTAAATTCAATATT
>CACJAI010000012.1 GCA_902591315.1 uncultured Alphaproteobacteria bacterium | reverse complement strand
AGATACCCCCTCTGGAAATATCATTGCAAGACATAATGCATTTCAAATCTGATAATTCCAGAACACAATTTGCAATTTTTTTCTCAAAATCTAGATCTAATACCTCTAAGTCATTAAATTCACATATGTTAAAAGCAATTTTTTGATCTTGTAATAAGTAAGGACTACAATTTTTTGTTAATTGTTTTCCTAAGATAATGATCTTATTACCAATTTCACAAAACTTATTTGTGTTTATTTTATTTAAATCCATATTGGAGCCTACCATTCCTATTACAGGTGTAGGCTTAATTGGTATTTCATTTGTCTGGTTATATAAAGATACATTACCTGAAACAATAGGTGTATTGAATTTGACAGCAGCAGTTTTTAATCCATGAATAGATAAAACCAATTCTCCCATAATGTTTGGATCTAAAGGACTTGCAAAGTTAAGGTTATTTGTAATCGCTAAAGGATTTATATTGCATGCAATTAGATTTCTATAGGACTCAGCAACCGTATATTTCATACCTTCATAAGGATTGATTCTTATATATAATGGATTGCAGTCGGTAGATGCACCAATAACTTTTTGTGTTCCATGAATCTTTACTATACCTGATGATTGACCTGGTTCTCTGATAGTATCCCCCATCACAGTAGAGTCATATTGATCGAAAACCCAACTTTTATCTAAATAATTAAGATTTGTAAGAAGGTTAATTATCATATCTTCCAATTTAATTTTGGAAAAATCAAAATCTTTGTTTTTTCTTTTTCTTGGGATGTAAAACTCTCTATCGTATTCGGGAGCATCATCAACAATTATTTCTACAGGAAGATCGACAACTTTTTTATTATTTGACTCAAACACAACTCTTTTTGTATCTGTAATTTCTCCAATGACTTCATAATCAATTTGCCATTTCTGAAGAATTTCTCTGACTTTATGATTATTTTTTTTATCGATAACAGCTAGCATTCTTTCTTGGCTTTCAGATAAAAGTATCTCATAGGCGCTCAGGGGTTGTCTCAATGGAACTTTATCAAGATTGATATAAACACCTACATTACCTTTTGATGCCATTTCTACACTAGAGGAGGTAATACCTGCAGCTCCCATATCTTGCATAGACTCTATTAATCCTGAAGACATTAATTCTAAGCACCCTTCCATTAAAAGTTTTTCCATGAAGGGATCACCAACCTGTACAGAGGGTCTTTTATCATCTTCATCTTCCTCTGAAAAAACATCAGAGGCCATACTTGCTCCATGAATTCCATCTTTTCCAGTTTTAGATCCAATGTAAACAATAAGGCCACCAATAGATTTTGGTTTAGAGTAAAAAATTTTATCTTTTTGAACATGTCCCACAGCCATAGCATTAACCAAATTATTAAAATCATATGTTGACTCAAACTCACACTCACCACCAATATTAGGAATTCCAATACAGTTACCATAGTGTCCAATTCCATGAACCACACCATTTAACAAGTATTTTGTCTTTTCAGTTTCTATTAAACCAAATCTAATTGAGTCAAGAGTAGCAATTGGTCTTGCTCCCATTGTAAATATATCTCTTAGTATACCTCCAACACCAGTTGCTGAACCGTTAAAAGGTTCTATGTAACTTGGATGATTGTGGCTTTCTATTTTAAACGCAATACCATCGTTATCTTGTAAATCAATTACACCAGCGTTTTCTCCTGGTCCCTGAATTACAATTTCATTATTTGTAGGGAGTTTCTTAAGCCATTTTTTTGAAGTTTTATAACAACAGTGTTCATTCCACATAGCAGAAAAAATACCCAATTCCTCAATGCTTAAGTCTCTGTTTAGATATTTACTAATGACCTGAAATTCATCTAAAGTTAAACCGTGTTGAAGTATTAAATCTTCATTCATGAAATTAATGACTCTATAATAAGTCTTCCATCTTGTGATTGATGAAAATCAGAATATGCTCTCTCGGGATGCGGCATCATTCCAAGAACATTCTTTTTTTTATTTGTAATACCAGCAATAGCTTCTATTGAACCATTAATATTTTCTCCGGTATTTGAGAATTCACCTTTACAATATTCAAAAGCAATTTGTTCATTATTTTTTAATAAATTCAAAGTTTCAGTATCACAATAAAAATTTCCTTCGTTATGAGCTACAGGTATTTGAAGAACCTGGTTATCTTTGATTGATAAATTGAAATTATTTTTAAATTTTTTTTTAATAAAACAATTTTTTCCTAAAAATTTGAGTTTTTTATTTCGAATCAATGCCCCTTCAAGAAGTCCAATTTCAGTTAAAATTTGAAAGCCATTACAAATACCTAATAAATATCTATTATCATTTGCATGTTTGACAACTTCATCAATAATTTTACTTTTTGATGCCATTGCTCCCGATCTTAAATAATCACCAAAGCTAAAACCCCCAGGTAAAATTACTAAATCAACTTTTGGTAATGATGTCTCCTCATGCCAAATATTATGAACCTCACCTTTAGTTAAATCTTTTAAATAGCATAATGCGTCTCTATCGCAATTAGATCCCGGAAATGTAATAACAGCAGACTTAAAACTCATCCAAGTACTTCGTACTCTTCAATAATATCGTTGACCAAAAGTTTTTTGCATGCAGAGTCAATTTTTTGTTCTTTTTCTTCTTTGCTCATGTTATCGGGTAAATCTAATTCAATGAGTTTTCCCTGTCTGATATTAGAAAATTCTTTAAATCCTAAACTATTAAGTGATTGTTCAATTGCTTTTCCTTGTGGTTCTAAAATCTGGCTCTTAAGTCTTACTAAAATTTTTATTCGCATTAAATCTTCAAGTTAAACCTATTAAGCACCTCTTCATACGCTTCTTCGATATTACCTAAATCTCTACGAAAACGATCTTTATCGAGTTTTTTATTTGTTTTTAAATCCCATAAACGACATGTATCTGGTGATATTTCATCTGCTAAAACAAGCTCATCAGTTTTTTTACAAATTCCAAATTCTAATTTAAAATCAACAAGATTTATTCCTACAGAATAGAACGTAGACCTTAATATGTCATTAATTCTCAAAGAATATTCATCTATTAATTCTAATTCATTAAAATCACATAAACCTAAATTAAGAATATGTTCTGAGCTTATATGAGGATCGCCAAGTTCATCTGATTTCAAACAATACTCAATTAGCGTGTCAGATAATTGTGTTCCTTCTTTTACACCAAACTTTTTAGATAAAGAGCCAGCAAAGAAATTTCTAACTAAAACTTCAATTGGAATAATATCTACTTTTTTTAAAAGCTGAGATTTTTTATCAATTTTCTTTATAAAGTGTGTTGGAATATCACAATGATTCAATATTTGAAATAGATAACTCGATATAGCATTATTAATTGCACCCTTATTCTTTATCAAGCCTTTTTTTAAATTATTAAATGCTGTAGCATCATTTTTATAAGTAGCTATGACTTCCTTACTAGTTTTGGCATAAATAATTTTTGCTTTTCCCTCATATAATTTTTTCAATTTTGCTACCATCAATTAATCCTTTTAAATATTTTATCAACATTTTTAAAAAGATTTTTATTATTGAAAATATTATTAACTTTTCTTGATATTTTTAATTTGGCTAAACGAGGATGGCTTAAAAGATTATCTTTAAAAGACATATCACCTTTCCAAGTTTTCAAAGCACAATCCTGAACAATTTTATAGGCATCTTCTCTTAAAACTTTATTTTCAATAAGAAAAATCAGGACATTTTGTGAATAGGGTAGACCTTTTAAAAGATTTAAATTTTTCATCATATTTTTTTTATTTATGTTTAAATTATTTAAAACGTTGATCATTCTTTGAACTGCAAAGTCGAGCGTTATTGTGGCATTAGGAGCATTTATTCTCTCAACACTGGAGTGACTTATATCTCTTTCATGCCATGAAGTTATATTCTCTAAAGCAGGGATGGTTAATGATCTAATCACTCTTGCCAGTCCTGTTAAATTTTCGGATAAAATTGGATTTTTTTTATGAGGCATTGCCGAACTACCCTTTTGGCCTTTTCCAAAACCTTCCTCAACTTCTAAAACTTCTGTTCTTTGTAAGTGTCTAATTTCAGTTGACAGACGTTCTATAGAGCTTGCAATAATAGCAAAAGTGCAAAAAAGTTCTGCATGCCTGTCTCTTGGAATTATCTGCGTGGAGACAGGTTCGATTGAAAATTTTAATTTTTTAGCAATCATTTGCTCCACCCTTGTGTCAATATTTGAATATGTCCCTACAGGACCAGACATTTGAATTGTTTGTATTTGTTTTATCGAATTTTTAAGACGATCTATGTTTCTTTTGTTTTCGGCTAGATAACCTAATATTTTTAATCCAAAAGTAGTCGTTTCGGCGTGAATACCATGACTTCTACCAATACATAATGTGTATTTATGTTTTTTTGCAATATTTAAAAGAGATTTACTCAAAGTTTTCAAACCTGCAAGAATTATATTGCTTGATTGGTTAAGTTGTATTGAGAAAGAAGTATCTAAAATATCACTAGATGTTAGTCCTTTATGAATATACCTAGACTCGGGTCCCACATGCTTTGCTACATTAGTTAAAAAAGCAATTACATCGTGCTTTGTTTTTTCTTCAATTTTTTCTATTTCTTTTACCTTAAACTTTGCTTTTTTTTTGATTTTGTTTGAGGTCCCTTTAGGTATCTGACCCAATTTTTCCATAGCCTCGCAAGCAAGAATTTCAAGGTCAAGCCATATTTGAAATTTATTACTATCTTCCCAGATTTCTTTAAGAATTTTTCTAGAGTATCTTGGTATCAATTATAAAAAGCCTTATTTGGGGACTCTGTTAGAATCTCAATAATTTCACCATTAATGTATATCGTATGTTCGTACTGAGCGCTAAGTGTTTTATCTTTAGTCACTGCAGTCCAACCATCTTTAAGTATTTTAGATTGATATTTACCAACATTGATCATGGGTTCAATTGTAAAAATCATTCCGTCTACAAATTTTACTTTATCATACTCACTATCGTAATAGTGTAAAATACTAGGATTCTCGTGAAATTTTAATCCAACTCCATGTCCACAAAAATCTCTAACAACACTAAAGTTATTTGAGGTTGCTATATTCTCAATTTTTTTTCCTATTCTACTGATAGGCTCACCGACTTTTATCTCGTCAATACTCTCTATCAAACAATCGTGGGTAACCTTGCATAGATTACTTGCTTTAATTGAAATGTCTCCCACTTTAAACATCCTTGATGAGTCCCCATGCCAACCATCAATTATAGTTGTTACATCTACATTTAAAATATCTCCATTTTGAAGGTTTCGATTATAATTTGGAATTCCATGACAAATAACATGATTTAATGATGTACATGTGGACTTTGGAAATCCTCTGTAAAACAATGGTGCAGGCGTGCCTCCTAGCTCTTGAATTCTTGTTAAACAATAATCATCAATCTCAGATGTTGAGACACCCTCTTTTATAATATTATTTAGTTCGTCTAAAATAGTCGCAGTTATCTTGCTTGCCTCTCTACAAGGTTCTACTTCATCACTTTTGTATGATTTAATTTTCATCAATATTTATCTCGCCAGTAATACTTATACCTTTAAGTGAAACGTTACATTTAAAAGCTCTAAATTGTACGCCACTTTTTTTTGCTTTAAGAGAGTTTTCATAATACTCATTATCCAGATCTTTAGCTATAGAAAATCTATCTGCATCATTTCGTTGAATTAGATATATTAAAAAACATTTACTACCTTTTTTTGACATATTACTTAACTCAATTAAATGTTTAGATCCCCTTGAAGTAACTGCATCTGGGAATTCTGCTAAATTCGTTTTTCTCGATAAAGTGACTGATTTAACTTCAATGTAAGTATCTCCATTTGGGTGGCTAGCAAAGATATCAACTCTAGAATTTTTTCCATATTTAACCTCTTTTTTTAAATCTCCTTTAATTTCCTGCAAAATTTTTTTTTCCTTCATGGCGTTGAAAACTATGTCATTTGGCAGAGATGTGTTTACTCCTACAAAAGTTTTGAGATCTTTAATTGCCTCTAGTCTATATTTTAATTTTGCTTTTGGGTTTTCAACTTTGGCAACTAGTACTTTTGAATCTTCTTTTAATAAACCCAAAAGTGACCCTGTATTTGGGCAGTAAGCTGTGACAACTTCATTATCAATCTTTAAATCTACAAAAAATCGCTTATAGCGTTTTACAAAAAAACCCTCTAAAATTTCTTCTTTATACTTCATTTATGGCAACTACTAAAAAAATATATTCTGCTTGTCTAATTATCATTGGCAATGAGATATTATCAGGTAGGACACAAGATAAAAATATAAATTATGTAGCTAAAGAGTTGTTCATTTGTGGTATATCTCTACAGTTAGTGGTTGTAATTCCTGACAAAAAAAAAATAATTATTTCTCAAATAAGAAAATTAAAAAATCAGTATGATTTTGTTATCACTACTGGTGGTATAGGTCCAACTCACGACGACATTACATCTGAGTCAATAAGTTTAGCAGTTAAAAAAAAATACAAATTACATAATGGCGCATATAGAGAATTAAAAAAATATTATACAAAAATTAATTCTGAATTAACTGATGCTAGAATGAAAATGGCGTATATGCCGGAAGGCTCAAAGTTAATTTTAAATAAAGTTAGTGGAGCACCAGGTTTTAAAATTGAAAATATTTATGTTTTTGCTGGTATACCTTCAATAGTACAAGCGATGATGAAAGAGTTTAAAAAAATGATAAAAATTAAAAATAAATTTTATTCTACCACAATTTCTACAAAACTTTTTGAGAGTAAAATAGCCCATCTACTTGTTCAAGCTGAGAGAAAATATAAAAATATTTCTATAGGCAGCTATCCAATTTTTGATGGAAAACCGAAGGGTGTAGAGATTGTTATAAACTCTCAAGTAAACAAACTGGGTGTTAGTAACGCAAAAAATTTCATATTAAGAGAAATAAACAAAATCATTTAAGATTAGTTTAATATAATATAAAACAATATTTCTTTATGGCGGAGTAGCTCAGTTGGTTAGAGCGGTGGAATCATAATCCATGTGTCGGGGGTTCAAATCCCTCCTCCGCTACCAAGAATAATCATTGTAATTGTTGATATTTTGACATATCGTTCGTTTTCTGATCGCGGGGTAGAGCAGCTTGGTAGCTCGTCAGGCTCATAACCTGAAGGTCGTAGGTTCAAATCCTACCCCCGCAACCATCTCCCTAAAAAATGCCTCTTTTCAATGGTTTTTTTTTATTTTTTTTAATGAAATGCATTTGACAATGCCTACATAAAGTGTAGATATATTCTACTTTTTATTCGATTCACTAGGCCATTTATTGTGCATTAGTGATTCTTGCTCTTTATTTTTTGTAAATATGAAATGAATAGACGGTGGGTTTATAACGTCAAATTTCGATCAAGCTGTCATTTGATAAAAATGATAGCTCGTTATTTTGGCGTCTAACCTACGTCAATTTAAAACTTTGTTTTTTATGAGTAGGTAATTCAACTTAAGAGTTTGATTATGGCTCAGAACGAACGCTTGCTGCATGCTTTATACATGCAAGTCGAACGGAGGCCCTAGCTTGCTAGGTGTCCTTAGTGGCGCACGGGTGAGTAACACGTGGGAACATACCTTATAGTACGGAATAACTGCGGGAAACTGTAGCTAATACCGTATACTCCAGTAATGGGAAAGATTTATCGCTATAAGATTGGCCCGCGCAAGATTAGCTTGTTGGTGAGGTAAAAGCTCACCAAGGCTTCGATCTTTAGCTGGTTTGAGAGGACGATCAGCCACACTGGGACTGAGACACGGCCCAGACTCCTACGGGAGGCAGCAGTAGGGAATATTGGACAATGGGGGCAACCCTGATCCAGCAATGCAGCGTGAGTGACGAAGGCCTTAGGGTTGTAAAACTCTTTCATCGGTGAGGATAATGACAGTAGCCGAAGAAGAAGGACCGGCTAATTCCGTGCCAGCAGCCGCGGTAATACGGAAGGTCCTAGCGTTGTTCGGAATTACTGGGCGTAAAGCGCATGTAGGCGGAACAGAAAGTTAGAAGTGAAATCCCTGGGCTCAACCTAGGAATTGCTTTTAAAACTTCTGTTCTGGAATTCAGGAGAGGAAAATGGAATTTCCAGTGTAGAGGTGAAATTCGTAGATATTGGAAGGAACACCAGTGGCGAAGGCGATTTTCTGGACTGATATTGACGCTGAGATGCGAAGGCATGGGTAGCAAACGGGATTAGATACCCCGGTAGTCCATGCAGTAAACGATGGGTGCTAGTCGTCGGACTTTTGTTCGGTGTCGTAGCTAACGCGTTAAGCACCCCGCCTGGGGAGTACGGTCGCAAGATTAAAACTCAAATAAATTGACGGGGACCCGCACAAGCAGTGGAGCATGTGGTTTAATTCGACGCAACGCGAAGAACCTTACCAGCGTTTGACATGGAAAGTGCCGGTTACAGAATGGTAACCTTCAGTTCGGCTGGCTTTCGCACAGGTGCTGCATGGCTGTCGTCAGCTCGTGTCGTGAGATGTTGGGTTAAGTCCCGCAACGAGCGCAACCCTTATCGTTAGTTACTAACAGTTCGGCTGAGGACTCTAGCGAAACTGCCGGTGATAAGCCGGAGGAAGGTGGGGATGACGTCAAGTCCTCATGGCCCTTACACGCTGGGCTACACACGTGCTACAATGGTAACTACAACGGGACGCAATACCGCGAGGTGGAGCTAATCCCCAAAAGTTATCTCAGTTCGGATTGCACTCTGCAACTCGAGTGCATGAAGTTGGAATTGCTAGTAATCGCGGATCAGCATGCCGCGGTGAATACGTTCCCGGGTCTTGTACACACCGCCCGTCACACCATGAGAGTTGGTTTTATCTTAAGTCAGTGCGCTAACCTTCGGGAGGCAGCTGCCCACGGTACGGCCAGCGATTGGGGTGAAGTCGTAACAAGGTAGCCGTAGGGGAACCTGCGGCTGGATCACCTCCTTTCTAAAGGAAAAAAACTTTGAACTAAGTGTACGTTTGAAGTAACCACCGTCTATTTGTTTTGCTTTTTTCAACACGTGTTGATAAAGAGCATTGATTGGGCGTGTAGCTCAGTTGGTTAGAGCGCGCGCTTGATAAGCGTGAGGTCGGAGGTTCAAGTCCTCCCTCGCCCACCAACAATGTTGGGGGATTAGCTCAGCTGGGAGAGCGCCTGATTTGCATTCAGGAGGTCAGCGGTTCGATCCCGCTATCCTCCACCAACTTTTTAAAATCGTAAATATGTAAGCTGATAACACAGACGAATGACTTGCACGAGTTATTCGTCAATTAAACAACTAATATAACAACAAATAACTACAAAAAGTTATTAACTACAAACTTTTCACTGTGTGTTAATAATTCAAGCGCGTAAGAGCATTTGGTGGATGCCTTGGCATAAAGAGGCGATGAAGGACGTGACAGACTGCGATAAGCTCGGACTTGCTGTCAATAAGCTTAATCCGAGATCTCCGAATGGGGAAACCCAATAACTTATAAGTGAATTCATAGCTTATAAGGGCGAACCTAGGGAACTGAAACATCTAAGTACCTAGAGGAAAAGATATTCCGTTAGTAGTGGCGAGCGAAAGCGGATCAGGCCAGTGCTACTTTTTACTAAACCAGAACTGTATGGAAAGGCAGGCCATAGTGAGTGATAGCCTCGTATGGGTAGATAGTAAAAAATAGACATGAGTAGGGCGGGACACGTGAAATCCTGTCTGAATATAGGAAGACCACTTCCTAAGCCTAAATACTACTTTATGACCGATAGTGAACCAGTACCGTGAGGGAAAGGCGAAAAGAACCCCTAGCAGGGGAGTGAAATAGACCCTGAAACCGGATGCTTACAAGCAGTTGGAGCCTCTTTATGAGGTGACAGCGTACCTTTTGTATAATGGGTCAGCGACTTAATCTCATTAGCAAGCTTAAGCCACATAGGTGTAGGCGAAGCGAAAGCGAGTCTGAATAGGGCGATTTAGTTTATGGGATTAGACTCGAAACCGAGTGATCTAGTCATGAGCAGGTTGAAAGTGAAGTAAAATTCACCGGAGGACCGAACCCACTAGCGTTGAAAAGCTACGGGATGACTTGTGATTAGGGGTGAAAGGCCAACCAAACTCGGAAATAGCTAGTTCTCCGCGAAAACTATTTAGGTAGTGCGTCGTGTGAATCTTGTCGGGGGTAGAGCACTGAATGGGCTAGGGGGAAGCAATTCCTACCAAACCTAATCAAACTCCGAATACCGATAAGTCTGCACGGCAGACAGTCCATGGGTGCTAAGGTCCTTGGACGAGAGGGAAACAGCCCAGATCAACAGCTAAGGTCCCCAAATAATGATTAAGTGTGAAAGGGAGTGGGAACTCCAAGACAGCCAGGAGGTTGGCTTAGAAGCAGCCATCCTTTAAAGAAAGCGTAACAGCTCACTGGTCTAATTAAGAGATCCTGCACCGAAAATGTAACGGGGCTCAAATCATTTACCGAAGCTTTGACAATTACTTTGTAATTGGGTAGCGGAGCGTTCTGTAAGCCTGTAAAGGTGATGCGTAAGCATTGCTGGAGGTATCAGAAGTGCGAATGCTGACATGAGTAACGATAAGAAATGTGAAAGACATTTCCGCCGAAATCCTAAGGTTTCCTGCGTAAAGCTAATCTGCGCAGGGTTAGTCGGCCCCTAAGGCGAGGGCGAAAGCCGTAGTCGATGGGAAGCAGGTTAATATTCCTGCACCAGCTGGTAGTGACGGATGAAGTAAATTGTAAGTTCTTACTGGATTGAGCTTGCAGTGAATTTGTCCCTGGAAATAGCTCCAGCATTAGACCGTACCAAAACCGACACAGGTAGGAGGGTAGAGAATACCAAGGCGCTTGAGAGAACTATGTTGAAGGAACTCGGCAAATTACACTTGTAACTTCGGGATAAAAGTGACCTGCTATTGGGCAACCAGTAGGAGGTGGCACAGAAGAGGGGGTAGCGACTGTTTACTAAAAACATAGCACTATGCAAAGTCGAAAGACGACGTATATGGTGTGACGCCTGCCCGGTGCCGGAAGGTTAATAGGAGGGGTGCAAGCCCTGAATTGAAGCCCCGGTGAACGGCGGCCGTAACTATAACGGTCCTAAGGTAGCGAAATTCCTTGTCGGGTAAGTTCCGACCTGCACGAATGGCGTAACGATTTCCCCACTGTCTCCAACATAGACTCAGTGAAATTGAATTCTCGGTTAAGATGCCGAGTAACCGTGGTTAGACGGAAAGACCCCGTGCACCTTTACTGCAGCTTTGTATTGGTATTAGGGAACAGATGTGTAGCATAGGTGGGAGACTTTGAAGGAGTGGCGCTAGCCATTCTGGAGTCACTAGTGAAATACCACTCTTCTGTTCCTTGATGCCTAACCATACACCGTCATCCGGTGTTGGGACCATGCATGGTGGGCAGTTTGACTGGGGCGGTCGCCTCCCAAAGAGTAACGGAGGCGCGCGATGGTAGGCTCAGAACGCTTGGAAACCGTTCGTTGAGTGCAATGGCATAAGCCTGCCTGACTGCGAGACCCACAAGTCGAGCAGAGACGAAAGTCGGTCATAGTGATCCGGTGGCACTTCGTGGAAGGGCCATCGCTCAACGGATAAAAGGTACGCCGGGGATAACAGGCTGATCTCTCCCAAGAGTCCATATCGACGGGGAGGTTTGGCACCTCGATGTCGGCTCATCGCATCCTGGGGCTGAAGCAGGTCCCAAGGGTTTGGCTGTTCGCCAATTAAAGCGGTACGCGAGCTGGGTTTAGAACGTCGTGAGACAGTTCGGTCCCTATCTGCCATGGTTGTGGAAGCTTGAGAGGATCTGCCCTTAGTACGAGAGGACCGGGGTGGACGTACCTCTGGTGTACCTATTGTAGCGCCAGCTGCATCGTAGGGTAGCTATGTACGGAATGGATAACCGCTGAAAGCATCTAAGCGGGAAGCCAACCTCAAAACTAGGCTTCGTTATAGGATCGTGGAAGACTACCACGTTGATAGGCTGGGTGTGGAAGTGTGGTAACACATGAAGCTAACCAGTACTAATAATCCAATGCTTGAATTACAATACACAGCGAAAAGTTTTAACTACAATGTTATAAAAAGTTTGTGGCGGTCATAGCGGAGTGAAAAAACCCGATCCCATTTCGAACTCGGTCGTGAAGGCCTCCAGCGCCGATGGTACTTAGTCTTAAGGCTTGGGAGAGTAGGACGCCGCCTATTTATTAATTATCGATACATATTTACAGATTGTCGTCTGAAATAATTTTTTTAGACTCATTGTCCACCACAACATAACTCTGATAAAATTTTAACTTGGGTTTCGAATATCTATTTGTGATCCATTCAATCCTTTCATCATCGAACCATCTTTTTGCATTTAACATATTATCAAAACAATATATACCTCCTGCAATATTGTTTTTAAGATCTGAAATATAGTTTTTTCTTATCAAACCAGGTGTGGTTTTGTAAATTGGAGCTGTCTCTAAAAATTTTCCCCTTAGTATTTCTTCTGTTAAAGAAGAGTCTATTTTAAAAGTTACCTCGACAATGATCATTTAGTAAAAAGTGGTAGCCTCGGGCGGACTCGAACCGCCACGGGAATAAATCCCACTGGATTTTAAGTCCAGACTGTCTACCAATTCCAGCACGAGGCCATGTTAAAATTGTTAGTCGAATTTAGATGATTGCTTAAGTTTTTCAATACTTTTATCAATTTAAATAGTCTTGATTGTCTATGATATCATCATATTTATGTTTACCAAAAATTAGACCAGAAAATAAATCATAGTTTTTATTTTCTAAGGAATAATTTGGTTTGAGTACATTTTTATTTTTATTTTCTAAAATCTTTTTGTAATTGTCAGGTAAAACATCCTCAATACTTCTTACTTCATTAATTGATAACGGACTTAACTGGATGTTAAAATCTCTAAAGGCCTTTAGTCTTACCTCTTCTTCAATAAGATAGCACAGAAGTCCTGAACCTTCAGAGTTGTTTAAATAGGCGCTAAAACCATAAAAAGATAAAGGTTTAGTATCTATGCTTTTTTTAAAAACTCCCTCATCGCTATCCCAAATATATTTACTCTTTGGAAAAAGCTGAAAATTTCTAAATTCAATGTTTTTATTGAGTAAAATCCCATCACTAAATAACGTATAAACATTCTCTGAGTTTTCATAAGAGTTGAAAACCTCTAGGAAGTTATTATTAAGGATATTTTTGTTAAGATTTTGATATGTTTTTGAAAATAAATCTGCAGTTAACTCAAATGATAAACTATTTACATTAATAGAGGGTTGTTCCAGATGATATATTATTAAATTAATTACATCCTCTTTAGTTTTAAAGCTCATTCCCAGTGTATATTTTATTGGATTATATAATTCTGAAAATTCCTCAAAATTTAATTTTTCATAATCATCCTTGCTTAATAATATAAATGTATCTAAATCTAGGGGGAATATATTTCCCATAACTTCAACTTCATTGTCATTATAAAAATTTAAAACTTTATTAGGTATTTGAGTTTGATTTAAACTTAACTTAGCTAAATCTCTAAATTCTCCAAATATAATATCAAATTCATTTGCATTTTGATTAACTTCGCTAATTGTAAATTCTACATCATTAATTAAGGAGTACTCTCCGAGTGCATAATATAAGTAATATTTATAATCTATATAATTATTTTCGATGAAACCGATATTCAATTCTTTTTTTATTAAACATTCATTAGCAATAGAATTTTTTTGAGAAATAAGTAATAAAAAAAAAATTAAGAAGACTTTTGATTTGTTAGGAAATTTCACTTAATTAGTGGGATTTAAACATTTCTTTATAAACACGTTCTTCAATTTTATGATCATTATCAAATAATAAAGGTATTTCCATACCCTCGGACATCTCAATTTCAACAGAAATAACATCTTTAGCTTCAATATGATCTGCATGAACTACTATCGGTCTTTTAGATGGATTATTATTAATAATTTTAATTTTTGCATTATCTTTTAATAGACCTCCACGCCAATGTCTGGGACTATAGGCACTTACAGCAGTTAGTGCTACAACATTGCTTCCAAGTGGAATAATTGGTCCTGAAGCAGAGTAATTATACCCTGTGCTACCTGCTGCTGTTGATAATATTACACCATCACAAACAAGCTCTTCTATTCTTACTTCGTTATCTATCATAATTTGAATTTTTGCAGCTTGATATTTTTCTCTACGAATACTGATCTCATTAATAGCGATAGCTTTAATTTCTTGACCTGTGGGATTTAAAGTTTTCATTACTAATGGTCTTAATTTTGTTAATTGAGCATTATTTAGTCGTTCCTCTAATCCATCAAGTTTGTAATCATTCATTAAGAATCCGACAGATCCAAAATTCATACCGTAAATTGGCTTGTTTAGTTTCATATAATTATGAAGTGACTTTAATATAAAACCATCACCTCCAAGTGCTACAATGAAATCTGCCTCTTCAGGCTCGTAATTACCATATTTTTTTATAAGTTTCTCTTGAGCTTCAATATTTTTTTCAAGAGGAAAAGAAACAAAACATATTTTCATTTATTAACCCCCAGTCTCATTCATATAACGATTAACATATCCCTCAAAATTATCTTTTTGAATTTCAAAGTTATGTGCTTTTGGTTTAATTGACATGGCATATTCTATCAGAGCAATAATATCATTTTTTGTTTGATTTCTTAGGGCAAATTTTAAATCTACAAAATCATTTTGTCCTAAACACATATATAACTTACCAGTACATGTAAGTCTTACCCTATTACAAGTATCACAAAAGTTATGAGAAATTGCAGATATAATACCAATTTTTGATTTATGATTTGAATACTCATAATATCTAGAGGGGCCATTAGTTCTGTGTTTAGAGGGAGTTAAATTTAATTTATTTACTAAATCCTCTTCAAATTTCTTCATTGATAAATATTGATTAAATCGCTTTTCTCCAATATCACCTATGGGCATTATTTCAATTAACGAAATATCAAAATGATTTTTTTTACACCAGTCTAAAATATCAAATATTTCTTCATCATTGAAATTTTGAGTTAAAACAGTATTTATTTTTATCTTTATACCTTCTTGTTTAGCTACTTCTATCCCATTTAAAACTTTACTAAGATCTCCCCATTTAGTTATTTTCCTAAAACTTTCAGTGTTTAAGCTATCAAGAGAAACATTTATTCTTTCAACACCATTCTTTTTAAGAATAGAGGCATATCTTGATAAATTCGTACCATTTGTAGTTAAAGTATGCTCTGAAATTTTACCCTGATTTTTTAGGTTATTTAAATGTTCTATAATTGAAACAATGTTTTTTCTTACAAGAGGTTCACCACCTGTTAATCGAAATTTTTTTACACCTAACTCATTAAATATATTTGTAAGTTTAATAATTTCTTCAATTGATAAGACTTCTTGTCTAGGCAAGAAGGTTACATCCTCAGCCATACAATAAGTGCACCTTAAATCACACCTATCAGTGACAGATATTCTCAAGTAATCAATTTTTCTTTTAAAATTATCAGTCAGCATTTTCATGTATCTTTAAATCAACTACATTTAAATCTATAACTTTTTTCCCCACGTTCTCAAAGTTAATAGTGATTTTACTATTTATACAAGATTGAACTTGCCCCAGGCCCCAATCTGGTTGAGATGGACACTCCACGATTGTACCTGGTATAAAATCGCTAAAATTATAGTTATTTTCCATTATTACTCTTGTTAAGTAGAAACAAATATTTACTATTTACTATAGAATCAAATGGATAAAAAAGAAAATTTAAACAAGCTTAAATCTGTTATCAGTAATATTGAAAAATCATATGGGAAAGGTTCCATAATGATGCTTGGAAAGAAAGATATTGATGCAAATATTGATGTATACTCTACAGGCTCTCTTGGTCTAGATATAGCTCTAGGAATAGGTGGTTTACCGAAAGGAAGAGTCATAGAAGTTTATGGCCCAGAAAGTTCAGGTAAAACAACTCTAACATTACATATAATTGCGGAAGCTCAAAAAGTTGGAGGAACTTGCGCTTTTATCGATGCTGAACATGCTTTAGACCCAGGTTATGCAAAAAAACTTGGAGTGAATATTGATGAGTTATTGATATCTCAACCTGATACTGGTGAACAGGCTTTAGAAATCTCAGATACTCTTGTAAAATCTGAAGGTATAGATTTATTAGTTATAGACTCAGTGGCAGCTTTAGTTCCCAGAGCAGAGTTAGAGGGTGAAATGGGCGACTCTTTACCCGGACTTCAGGCAAGGCTAATGAGCCAAGCGCTGAGAAAACTAACTAGTTCGATTTCAAAGACAAATACTATGGTTGTTTTTATTAATCAACTGAGAATGAAAATAGGTGTTATGTTTGGAAGCCCTGAAGTCACCACTGGAGGTAACGCTTTGAAGTTTTACTCTTCCGTAAGACTAGATATTAGAAGGATTGGCGCAATAAAAGATAAAGATAATATCATTGGAAACCAAACGAGAGTGAAGGTGGTCAAAAATAAAATGGCCCCTCCTTTTAAAATGGTTGAATTTGACATTATGTATGGTGAAGGAATTTCTAAAATTGGCGAAATTATAGATCTAGGTGTTCAAGCTGATATTATAGATAAGTCTGGAGCGTGGTATTCTTACAAAGACGAAAAAATTGGTCAAGGTAGAGAAAATACAAAACAGTTTTTAAAGGATAATCCAGAGTTATTGAATGAAATAGAAAGCAGAATAAGATCAAATTCCGACACCGTTGAAGAGCTGATGATCGATCCACCTCCTTCCACAACAGAAGAAACCGTCGAAAAAAACCTTAAAGAATAATATTAAATTTCAGTTAAATTAATCTATATTCCATGAATATGAACTCTAATGAAGTCCGCAATGCGTTTATTGATTATTTTAAAAATAATAACCATAGGCATGTCAAATCTGGATCTCTAGTGCCGGAAAATGACCCTTCTCTAATGTTCGCTAATTCAGGAATGGTTCAATTTAAAAATGTTTTCACAGGCATGGAACAGTTAGATTTCAAAAGAGCAACGACCTCTCAAAAATGTGTTAGGGCAGGAGGAAAACATAATGATTTAGAGAATGTTGGATTTACAACTCGGCATCATACATTCTTCGAGATGCTAGGAAATTTTTCTTTTGGTGACTATTTCAAAGAGCAAGCAATTCTATACGCTTGGAACTTAATAACTAAAGAATTTAAAATAAACAAAAATAAATTATTAGTTACAATATATCATGATGATGAAGTTGCAGAAAAATTTTGGAAAAAGATAGCTAATTTACCTGATAGTAAAATAATTAAAATTTCAAGTTCTGATAATTTTTGGTCAATGGGTGACACAGGACCTTGTGGACCATGTTCGGAGATATTTTATGATCATGGTGATAAATATTTTGGTGGCCCCCCAGGTTCGGTTGACGAAGATGGTGATCGTTTCATTGAAATATGGAATTTAGTTTTTATGCAGTATGAGCAGGTAGACAAAAAAACTAGACTTGATTTACCTAAACCATGTGTAGACACTGGGATGGGTCTAGAGAGAATAACAGCATTATTAAATGGTAGTAATGACAATTATAGTTCTGATTTGTTTTCAAATATTATTGACATTACTCAAGAGTTCATGCAAAAAAAAATATCTGAACAAAATAAATCTAGTTTTAGAGTTATAGCAGATCACTTACGAGCTTCCTCTTTTTTAATTGCTGACGGGGTTTTGCCTTCAAATGAGGGACGGGGTTATGTATTAAGGCGAATATTAAGAAGGGGAATAAGACATGCATATACATTAGGCTCCTCAGAACCATTATTTCACAAAATTTTTGATGAATTGAAAAATTTAATGGGCGATTTCTTCCAAGAACTTAACACTGGAGCTGAGGCAATTAAGGAAACACTCTACAATGAGGAAATAAAATTTAGAGAAACTTTAAGTAAAGGCCTAGAGATACTCGGACAAGAAATACCTAATATTAAAAATAATAAATTAGACGGCAAAATCGCATTTAAATTATACGACACCTTTGGATTTCCCCTTGATTTAACACAAGATTATCTGAGATCAAAGAATATCGATGTTGATATAGAGTCCTTTGACGCATCAATGAAGCTACAAAAAGAGGAAGCTAGATCTTCATGGAAAGGTAGCGGTGATGGTAATACTGAAAAGCTATGGTTTGATATTGCAAGAAAGAATAAACCAACAGTATTTAAGGGATACGATGAAACCACTTTAAAGGCAAATGTAACTGCATTAGTCTTGGATTCAGAAGCAGTTGATGAATTGAGTAATAAAATAAAAAAATCAGCAATTATTACAGATGAGTCATGTTTTTATGCAGAGTCTGGTGGGCAAGTTGGAGATAAAGGCATAATTTCCTCAGAAAATGGCGAATTTAGAGTGACAGATACTAGAAAAACTCCTCAAGGCATTTTTATTCATTTTGGTAATGTAATTTCAGGCAATTTTAAAATAGGACATGAGGTTAAACTTAACGTTGATACGAGTTTAAGGGATCTTATTAAAAAAAATCATTCTGCTACACACCTACTTCATGCCGCTTTGAGAAATAATTTAGGAACTCATGTAGCTCAGCGCGGATCTTTAGTTAATGAGAATAAATTACGTTTTGACTTCAGTCATAATAAACAAATTTCATCAAAGCAAATAGATACTATTCAAAAAGAGGTAACAAATATAATTTCTAATGATTGTCAAACACAAATTGATATTAAATCTCAAGAAGAAGCAATTAAACAAGGGGCTATGGCTTTGTTTGGAGAAAAATATGGTGAAGAGGTCAGAGTAGTCACTCTAGGAGAAAATAATAATAAACCTTATTCAATTGAGCTATGTGGTGGAACGCACGTTACAAATGTTAAAGATATCGAAAAATTTCATATTATAAGTGAAGAGTCTGTCTCATCAGGAGTGAGGAGAATAGAGGCTTGTACAGGAAATAAGGTAGATGAATTTATTAGTAATAAACTAAAAGAGGATCAACTACTTGAAAAAAAACTTGATGATAAAATAACTAATTTAATCTTACAAATAAACAAATTAAATGGAAAAATAAGTTTTAGCGAAGATAATAAAAACCTTTATATAAAGAAATTAGAAAATTATTTAGATAATTTAAAAAATAAATCGATACTCTCAAATGAAGAGATTAATAAAATAGAAGAAACAGATATAAATGGAATTAGTTTTGTGTCTCAATTAATAGAAAATCTGCCTCCCAAAGAGCTTAGATCAATTTTTGATAAATTTAAATCAGAAAAATCTAAATCTATTTTGGCTTGTATTACTACAAATGAGGATAAGGTATCTATCATCGTTGGGTTAACTAATGATTTAATAGACACTTATGATGCTAGAGTATTAATAAAAAGTACTTTTGATTTACTCGGTTCAAAAGGTGGTGGTGGTAGAATTGATTTTGCTCAAGCTGGTGGCAACAAAAAAGATCAATTAAATCAAGCCTTTTTAAGTATTAAAAACCAGATTTAACTTAATTTAGCTTGAAGATTTTTGTCAAGACAATTTAAAAAATCTTCAGTGTTCATCCAAGTCGAATTTTTGTCTACAAGTATTGCTAAGTCCTTAGTCATTTGACCAGACTCCACAGTTTCAACACAGGTTTCTTCAAGCGCCTTAGAAAACTTAATAAGTTCATCATTACTATCAAACTCACCCCTAAAGTTTAAACCTTTTGTCCAAGCAAATATTGATGCTATAGGATTTGTTGAAGTTTTTTCTCCCTTTTGATGTAGTCTATAATGTCTAGTTACCGTTCCGTGAGCAGCCTCAGCTTCAATTGTTTTGCCATCAGGTGTCATTAAAACACTAGACATCATACCTAAAGATCCAAAACCCTGTGCAACTGCATCTGACTGAACGTCTCCGTCATAATTTTTACATGCCCAAATAAAGTTACCTGACCATTTCATTGAAGACGCAACCAAATCATCAATAAGACGGTGTTCATAGACTATTTGATTATTTTCAAAATCGGTTCTAAATTCTTTCTGAAAAATTTCATTAAATATTTCTTTAAATCTTCCATCGTATTTTTTTAAAATAGTATCTTTTGTAGAGAGATACACAGGCCATTTTAATTTTAATCCATAATTAAAACAAGCTCTTGCAAAACCTCTTATTGACTCATCTACATTATACATAGAGAGAGCAACACCCTGATTTTGAAATTGAAAAACCTCTTTTTCCTCTATTCTTCCCTCTTCATCAACATATTTCATAAAGAGTTTTCCTGGTTTGTCGATCTTCATTTCTGTAGCTTTATACTGGTCACCAAACGCATGCCTACCAACAACAATAGGGGCATCCCATGTTCTTACAATTCTTGGAATATTTTTACATATAATTGGTTGTCTAAAAACAGTTCCATCTAAAATATTTCTTATAGTTCCATTTGGAGAACGCCACATTTTTTTTAGTTTAAATTCCGACACTCTATTATCGTCAGGAGTGATCGTTGCACATTTTATACCAACCCCAAATTTTTTAATTGCTTTTGCAGCCTCGACTGTAATTTCATCATTTGTTTGATCTCTATTTTGAACAGATAAGTCGTAATATTTTAGATCTATGTCAAGATATGGAAGAATTAGCTTTTGTTTAATAAAATCCCATATAATCCTTGTCATTTCATCACCATCTAATTCGACCACAGGATTTTTTACTGAAATTTTTGCCATTTATATAGAGATATTGACTGTATAACAGATTAAATTAATAAAAAAAATCTATTTTATTGATCAAATTATACAATTCAGATAATAATTCCATCTTATGTACTTCAAGTTCCACAAAGAAATTTCTTCTGCGCTAATAATTCTATTCTTATTAGTAATTTTTTTTTATTTTATATATAAACCTCTATTTTTAATTTTTTTAATATTACTAATTTTTACATTCTATTTTTTTAGAGATCCTGAGAGAGTCGTTCCATTAGGTGATGATATTTTAGTAAGCCCAGCAGATGGATTAATTACAAACATTACTCAGTACAAAGAGGGAAAAAAAAATTATACCAAAGTTTCAATTTTTTTGAGTGTATTTAATGTACATATCCAAAGATTGCCAGTTTCAGGTCAAATTACAAAAATTGATTATATTGAGGGTAAATTCATTAATGCAACTTTAGACAAAGCAAGTGAAGATAATGAAAGATTAAGAATATCTCTTAAGTCCGGATCTAACGTCATATACATAACACAAATAGCTGGTTTAATTGCTAGAAGAATAATTTGTTATCTCAAAACTAATGAAAAAGTAAACCAAGGTGATAGATATGGAATTATCAAGTTTGGAAGCAGAGTAGATATAGAATTTCCCAACACCTATAATTTAATGGTAAGCATTGGTCAACAATGTATCGGTGGTGAAACCATCATTGCTAGAGATTTTAAAAATAACAAAAATATACAATCTATAGAATATAAAAAGATTTAGATATTTAGATGACCGAACACCCGCTCACTAAATTTATACCTAATTTAATTACATTAATGTCGCTCATAGCAGGTATTTCCTCAATAAAGTTCTCTATTCAAAGTAATTTTAAAATTGCTGTGCTTATGATAATGCTAGCAGCCTTTTTCGATTTCTTTGATGGATGGATGGCTAGAAAATTAAAAAAATCCTCCCAATTTGGAGCTGAATTAGACTCTCTATCAGATTTTATTAGTTTTGGATTAGCCCCATCTTTACTGATAAATTTAAGTTTTACTAATGAGTTAGGTAGAATTGGATGGGTTATAAGTCTTTTTTACATTATTTGTGCAGCTCTGAGACTTGCTCGTTTCAATATTGAAAATATGAGAAAGCAAAGCAAAGTATTTTATGGCATACCCTCACCAGCTGCCGCAGGTATCATAATGATACCACTTTATCTAAATTTTATTGAACAAATACAATTTACCGTAAACTATCCCATTGTAAGTGCCTTTTTAATTATATTTGCAGGCGGTATGATGATTAGTAGAGTTCCGACTCCCTCTGTGAAAAATCTAAAAGTAAAAACTCTATATTTTAGACTTATGATTATATTTACAGTTATTATTTTAATATTTTTAATAAGTTATTTTTGGCAAACAACACTTTTAATTGCTCTTATTTATTTATCATTTTCTTTATTGAGTTTGTTTACCTACTTTATTAAATTTTTTAGAGGGGTTAGTTAAGTATTTTGATTTAAGCATCAAAGCTGATGGAGTTACAAGTAAAGTCAATAGAGTTGAAAAAAGTAATCCAAAAACAATTGCCCTCGATAAATCTACCCACCACTGAGTGTCAGGGGAGTTATAGCTATATTCAAAGTTTACAAAGTCAATATTTAGTTTTAATGCCATTGGAAGTAAACCAAGTACCGTAGTAGTTGTTGTCAATAAAACAGGTCTCAGTCTTTGTGCACCAGTCATTAATATGGCATCCCTAGCATCATTTGTCTTTTTAATTAATCTATCAAAGGTATCAATTAAGACTATATTGTTGTTTACAACTATGCCTGCTAACGAAATTACACCTATACCACTCATGACTATTCCAAATGGTTGTTTTGTGATTAAGAGTCCTAAAACAACACCAACCGTTGACATAATTACAGCAAATAAAATTAATAAGGTGCTACTAAAACTATTAAATTGTGTCAAAAGAATTAAACCCATTAGAAATACAGCTATCAAAAAAGCTTTTTGTAGAAAAGCCTTTGACTTCTGCTGACTTTCATCCTCTCCCTTAAATTCTATTTTTACTCTAGAATCAATATTTGCTGAATTAAATTCAGGAATATCCAAACCAAAATTGTTTGGAATATTAAATTTTTCAATTCCAAGCCAATGTTTTATAAGTCTTACATAAGCATCAGTTTGATAAAATCTAGTTACATCTGATTTAATTGTTTCAATTCTATTCTGTTCTACTCTGGTCAAATTCCCTGTCTCTTGATTGGTTTCAATTTTAGTAAAATTTGAAATTGGTACGTAGCCTGAAGATGTTGGTATCTTAATATTATCTAATTGATCGATTGTTCTCTGTTCTTTTGGCAATCGCAGGTATATAGGTATAGACTCATCACTATCATCAGGTCTAAATTCACTCAATTTTAGCCCACTTGTAAGAAGTTTTATGGTGTTGCCTATTATTGAAATACTAGCGCCATATTTTGCAGCCTCTTCTCTATCAACATAAAGCTCATATTCAATACTAGGAGAGGGTAGAGATGTCTCTAAATCTTTTAAACCAGATATGCTTGATAAATATTTTTCAATTCTCTTAAGTTCTTGAACTGTTATTTTAGGATCAGAAGAGGTTAAATTGATTTCAATGGGCTTACCTCTAGGGGGCCCTGCTCTTAAAGTTCTTGTTTCAACTTTAATCCCAGGAATAAATGAAGTTTCTTTTCTTATTTCAGAAATTATTGTGTCTGCCTTTCTTCTTTTATCCCAATCTTTGAACTCTATATCTATGAATCCTATAATATCAGGTGAGCTTTCTTGTCTATTTTCTACATTTCCAGATGTTGTATAAACAGATTCAAATTCATTATTCTTTTTTTGTAAATTTAATACCTGTGACTCTACTTTTGCAACTAGTCTATCTTTTTCTAAAACTGAGAGATTACCTGTAGCATAAATAATTACTTTGGTATTTTCTGCCTCAACTGAAGGAAAGAAAGTAACTCCCTTACCAAACTTTCCATATGCACCATAGATACCAACTAACAATATAAAAGAGAGAAAAACTATTTTTATAGGATTATTTATACAGAGCCTCAAAATAAAAAGGTAAATTTTAGTAAAAAAACCTACTTTTTCTAAATCAGTTAAGTCTTCGTCATCATCAGCATTTATTCTAGGGATAATCATTTTCTGAAAAAAACCTTTATTTTTAATATACCTAAAAACAAAAAACAAAATCACACCAACTGAAATTGTTGTTATTACTTTTGCACCCATATTTATATAGCTATCAAATTCTAGTTGAGATAAAAAATTAAGTGCAACAAAATTAATAATACCAAACAAAATCAAAGGTATAATAAAGAAGAAAAATAGATTTTTTATTTTATAGGCCTGAGTTCCAATTATAGGAATAACTATTAAGGCCATAGCTAAACTAGAACCTAAAACAGATATTACTGTTATAGGTATATACTTCATAAAACCACCAGTTGTGCCTGGCCAAAATAACAGAGGAATAAATGCTGCTATAGTGGTAAAAGTTGAAGCCATGATTGGAAGGGACATTCTTGAGGCAGCCTTTATATAGGAATCTGCTAGTCCCATGCCCTCTTGTATTTTTCTTTGGGCATACTCGACTACAACCACAGCACCATCAACAAGTAGCCCAACTGAGAGAATTAACCCAAACAAAACAACCATGTTGATTGTAAAGCCGAGCGAATAAAGGATTAAAATAGAAGATAAAAAAGAACCTGGTACAGCTAAACCTACAAGTAAACTAGACCTTATACCAAGAAAGATAACAACAACACTCATAACAAGAATTATTGAAAAAATTACATTGTTTTGAAGGTCTCCTAACATACTTTTAATGTTTATAGACTCATCACCAGAAAAAGTAATATTAACTTTTGAGGGAAGAATTTTTTGCTCCTCTTTTACCAATTCTTTTACTTGATCAACAGTCTCTACAATGTTTGCTCCAATTCTTTTTGATATTTCCAAAGTAAATGCAGATTTATTATTTAAGCGAGCAAATTTTTCTGGATCTTTAAAAGTTCTTTTAAGTTGAGCAATATCCTTAAATTTAATAGTTTTTTTATCATTAACCTTTATTGGTGTATTAAAAACATCATTTAGGCTTTCATATAAACCAGGAATTTTAATTACAAACCTTCCATCTCCTGTATCAAGATTTCCAGCAGAAACTATTTGGTTATTAGATCTTACAAAATTTAATATTTCATTTAAATTTAATCCATAAGCTTCAATTTTATTCTGGTCAATTACAATATCTAATTGCTCTTCTCTCTCACCACCAATATTTACCTCTAAAACATTTGGTAATGATTGAATTTTGTCTTTAAGGTCATTTGAAATCTTCTTTAGTAGAAATTCAGATATGTCGCCACTTATAGATACTACTAAAATAGGAAATAAACTTATATTTACCTCACTTACCTTGGGTTCATCTGCATCGTCAGGTAAGTCTGATTTTGCTCTGTCAACTTGTTCTCTAGTATCTAACAGTGCTTGATCAGGATCAAATCCAGCATCAAACTCTAATAAGACGTTTCCTCCACCTTGGTAAGAAGTGCTGGTCATTTCTTTTTTTCCTTCAATATTTGAAACCTCGTCTTCAACAGGCTTTATTAATAGTTTTTCAGAGTCCTCAGGGGAAATTCCTGTTAAACCAAGAGATACATATATATAGGGCAAACTTACATCTGGCGATGACTCTTTAGGAATATTATTAAACACAAGTGATCCACTAACAATAACAAATAGGAAAATGGAAATTGTAGTTCTGTAGTATTGACTTGCTAAGTTAACTAAGCTCATAATTAATTAAAGTTAACTTTTTCTCCCGCAGACACGTATTGCTGACCAACAATTATGATTTTTTCTTTTTGACTCAAACCAGAGACTAACATGTAATCAGAAGTGTCTTCTATAACATTAATTTTTTTAAATTGAACAGTATTATCAGATACTATAACTTTTACACCTAACTCACCTGAGTCTCCTAGAGCCAGTATTGAGGGAGAAATTTTATGTGCAAGAACATTACCTTTGATTATAGAAATTATTGAAGACAAACCATCTTTATACCTAAGATCTTTATTTTCAACTTTTACAACAATTTCAAAGGTTTTAGTTTCCGGATCAGAAATAGGAGATATATAATCTATCATGCCATTAACTTTTTCATCAAGGATTGTCACTTCAACTTTATTATCTAAGGACAAATCTAGAATTTCATTTTCATTGATATAACCAAATATTTTTAATGAGCTAAGATCAATAATTTCATAGACTTTTTCACCAGGCATAACAAGTTCTCCAGCAATCTTATGGCCATCTAAAAGCATCCCACCAAAAGGTGCAAAAAGAGCAAATTTGTCAAATTCACTTTGAGATAATAAATTTAATTTATATAAATCAGCGTTAGTTTGATAATCATCTAACTCAACAACATGCTGACCTTGTTTTATCATAGAGCCAGCTTTTACCAACACCTTTTCTACGGTAGTCATAACTTCACTCTTTACTTCAATTCTCCTAAAAGCTTCAGTAGTTGAGCTAAAAACAATGCTATCTTTTATGCTTTGTGCAGAGGAGTCTATAACCTCAACAGAAAATAATTTTTCTTCTGTTTCCCCTTTGTCGCCCCATTCTGATGAGTAACACAAAGAGTTTACAAGTGATATACTTGCAACAATAATTAGTTTTTTTATGGTGGGTAACATGAATGTGTTTAAACCTACTAGAATATATGTAAACGAATACATATCAGATTATGAGCAAAATTAAATGAAACAGTGGTATAAAACTAGAAAAAAAGACCCTTTTTATATAAAAGCAAAGAAAAATGACATTATTTCGAGAGCTTATTACAAATTAGAAGAAATAGATAAAAAATATAATTTATTCAAAAATGATAAAAAAATATTAGATGTTGGTTGTTCACCAGGTGGTTGGACGCAATATATTTTGAAAAAAAATCCAAAAAACAAAATAGTAGGTATTGATATACTTCCAACTGCTAAGCAGATTGAGGGAGAATTCAAGTTTTATTTGATGGACTTAAATCAGTATCAATTAATTGATGATTTATTTACAATTAATAAATACACTTTCGACTCGATAATTTCAGATATTGCACCAAACACAAGTGGAAACCAATTTTTAGATCAAACTAACAGTTATGATTTGAGTATGCTTTCAGCAAAATTTATTGAAAAATATTTAAACAAGGGTGGTAATTTTTTAGTAAAAAATTTTCAAGGAGAAGATACAGAAAAGTTATTTAAGTTTATTAAAACTTATTTTAAAAAAACACAATATATTAAACCAGCTGCATCAAATAAAAAATCTAAAGAAATTTATATTTTAGGATTGTTAAAAAAATAATTTTTTAACCAAGCATTCATTGAGTTTAAAGTTGAAAAATTTTTCTTCTTATCTCTATATGAAATTTCAAAAATTTCTTTATCAAATTTTTTGGAGTAGATAATTTTAATAATTGGAAAAGAAAAATTTGATTTGTAAAAAGTAATTTTTGTCTTTTTAAAGTTAGTATCTTGAGTTTGAATTGAATAATTTCTCCATATATTTTTTGATAAACCATAAGAATAAGTATTAAGAAAATATTGAAATGTTTTTTTTGGAATTGTATCATTATAATTTTTATTTATGTTTAATATTTTCAAGATATATTATGTTAAATGGTACTTTTAAATTCTTCAAGTTGTAATTTTGATTGGCAACCTAATAATTTTCAATTTACTGACTTAAAAGGAAAAAAAGGTTCCTTCTATGAGTCGTTTGGTATTAATGGTCTTTTAGTAATGTTCATCTGCAATCATTGCCCTTATGTGAGAGCTATTGAAGCTAAAATTGCAACTGAAACTCAAAGACTTAATGGCTTAAATGTTAATACTATTGCTTTTATGTCTAATGATCAAAATTCATATGAAGAGGACCAGAATAAATTTCTCTTAGAGCAGTTATCTAGAGCTAAATTTGAGTTCAATTATATTGTTGATACCTCACAATCAATAGCTAAAACTTTTGAAGCTATTTGCACTCCTGAGTTTTATTACTTTAACATTGATAAAAAACTTAAGTATAGAGGCAGGTTAGACTCCAATGGAAAAGATCCTTCCATGGGAAAACCAGAGCTGTATTCTGCTGTTGAAGAAAGTATTGCCAAAGGATATTGTTCAAGCCAACAATATCCAAGTATGGGATGCTCAATTAAATGGAAAAATTAATCACAAAAAGAAATTTATCTATAATTGGAACTGTAACTATTTTATTGATCATTTCCTTATTCTTTATATTTCAAAACAACAGTAAAGAAGATGAAAAATTATTCGATATTTTTTTAGCAGATCTTTATAATGAACAAAATTCAGATCTTGAAGAAAAACTGTATTATTTATCTAGTTTAAATAATCCAAATATCTCATTTTTTAGTGATTTAAAATTAGCCAAAATTGAAAACTTAGATCGATATGATAAAATTGATAAAGATATTATATTACTAAAAAAAGCTTTATTTGATTTAGATATAGATTTAATAAAGTCATTATCTTCGGACGATAATTTTACCTTTAATGAAATCGCTAAAATATATCTCTACAATTTAGACATTACTAATTATAAAATTAATGAGTCTAAAATAGATAATTTAAATAATTTTTTTATCAAAGCCATCAATAGATTATCTAATGAAAAAAATTAAGTATTTAGTCTATCTAGTAGTTTTATCTTCATGTAATCAATATTTAGGAACGGTTGATCCCGATTATACTCCAAAAAATGAAATTACTGAAATTTTTACAAATTATGAAAATGATCTAAATGAATTAAATGTTGACATTGGAAATATTATTTTTCCTCACCCTATAAATTCCTCACTAGATATTAATAAATTAAAAATCGATAAAATTATTAATACTGATGAAGACTCTATTATATGTCTCATAAATGATAAAATTATTGTAAGTAAAGATAAATCTATTTATTTGATTCATAAAGATAGTCAAAATAATTTTGAAATAAATCTCAACCTTAATAAAGATGAAAAACTACTTTATATTTTTGATTACAAAAATAATATTCACATTTTAACAAATAAATCACGTCTGTTATTATTGGAAGATCAAAAAATTATTGAAATATCCAACTTTGAAATTTTTACAAATACTATTCCAATAGTATCGGACCATAATTTAATAATATTTAGTGTGTTTGAAGAAATCTTTGAAATAAATTTAGATAAAAACTCTATCTCAAAAAAAGATACTGTTAATTCTAATCCAGGTATCTCAATTAAATCAAATATATTTGAAGATGAAGCAAACTTATATTACCTTTTAAACTCTGGTACTTTGTTGACATTTAATAAAGAAGATTATGAGTATACAGAACGTTATATATTACAAGATCTAAATATACTTACATCATTA
>CACJAI010000011.1 GCA_902591315.1 uncultured Alphaproteobacteria bacterium | reverse complement strand
TCTGATGCATCTGAATTTTCTAGAATTTTATTAACTGATAGTGATGATGATATAAGTTCTAAAATAAAAAAGGCAAAGTCTGACTCAGACCTTATTCCTGATGACAAGGATCAATTACAAAATAAACCTGAATGCTTAAATTTAATCAATATTTTGTCAGCCTGTTCAAATGAAAGTATTGAAAAAACTCTGGTAAGTTATGCTGGCAAAGAATATTCAAAATTAAAAAATGACCTTGCAGACAAATTAATTCAAGTCATAGGACCAATTAGAACCGAGATATTAAATCTTCTCAATAATAAGGATGAATTAAATAAAGTCCTAGATATGGGCAGCGAAAAAGCATCCACAATTGCAGGCCCAATTCTCAAAGAAGTCTATAAGATAGTCGGTTTTAGATAGACACTTTGGCTTGAAATTTCCAATTTTATAGACATATTATTAGCAATGTTCGTACAAACTGAACCAACGCCAAACCCTGCAACCTTAAAGTTTTTGCCAGGTAAAGAGGTCATGAAAGACGGAACTATGTTCTATCAAAACCAAGAGTCTGCCTCAAATTCACCTTTGGCAATGAACTTGTTCAATATTAAAGGTGTTGAGGGTGTTTTTTTTGGGTCTGACTTTATCACTATAACCAAAGGCAAAGATAATGATTGGACGCTTATGAAACCTGCAATTTTGGGTTGTATCATTGAGCACTTTACAATGAACAAACCTATTATCTCAGAGCAATCTGCATCAACTGGACATACAATTGATGAGAACGATAGTGATGTTGTAAAAAAGATCAAAGAACTTCTAGATAGTAAAGTAAGACCAGCTGTTGCTATGGACGGTGGAGATATCATATTTGACAAATATAATGAGGGAGTTGTATTTCTACAAATGCAAGGGGCCTGTCAGGGATGTCCAAGTTCAACGGCAACTTTAAAAATGGGAATTGAAAATATGCTAAAGCATTATATTCCCGAAGTCCGTGAAGTACGACCCGTTGAAGTCTAGTCTTTTAATTTTTTTTTTTGGATTTTTATTAAATTCATCTCTTAACGCGGGAGAATTTCATAATTGGGTTGATTTAAATAAATATTATAAAAAAAATAATTTTATTCCTGAAATTTTAACGCAAGAAAATATTGGTCATCTTCCTATAATATCAGAATTACCTGATGATTTTTCAGAAATACAAGATGTTCCAACAAAGAAAAAACTATTTTACCTCGTAACACTTCCTTTGATTTACAATGCGAATGCCTCAATCATGCAAGAACGAAGAATGGTAATCAATATAGAAAAAAAATTCGCTAGAAAAAATTTAAATAAAAACGAAACTGACGAGATTATTAGGTTATCAAAAAAATATAAATTAGATTATAGCGAAATTAACACAAAACTTTTTAGAAAACTTAAACAACGGATTAATATTATCCCAGTGTCACTAGCTCTTGGACAAGCAATTATTGAAAGTGGTTGGGGACAGTCTAGATTTGCAACTGAGGGTAATGCTCTTTATGGTCAGTGGACTACAAGTGAAGACAAAGGTATCATTCCTCAAGATAGGGATGAGGATAAATCTCACGCAGTTTTAAAATTTAAAAATTTATCAGAGAGTGTTGAAGCGTATATGTTTAACATCAATACTCATCAAGCTTATTATAATTTTCGTGTCATTAGACGAATAGATGAGCGCATAAAATATACAGATCCTATTAGTATGAAAGTGAAATATTTAGCAGCCTATGCTGAAATCGGCGATAAATATGTAGATAAATTAGAACTGATCATTGCTTCAAATAATCTTCAAGAATTTGATCGATTTAAATTTAATTAACTAAGTATTGATAACCAAACCAGAAAATACCATTATTAACTTTTGTGCAATTAAACCTAAGTCTACCTTTTACAGGTAAACGATTAAGTTCAACTAATAACTTATTATTAAGATTTGTAATTGTTGGATTAAATGATCCTTGAAAATCACTAATAAAACAATTTATGTTGGAAGAGTCCTCGTTAAAATCTAAAGCATATCTACTGATAGGCTCACTTTGATAAGGGTTGCCAGGTTCAATAAGCACATTATTAAAAGGTAAAACACTTGATGCATCTTTTATTCGATTAATAGATCCGTAATTCTCATTCAAGGGGAATCTTGGAATAAAATATTTTTGATTAATTGAAAAGGCACCTGAATGTTGTCCAAATGCTGCATCAAAATACTGAGAAACTACTTTTTGTGCTATAGTGCTATTTTCACCAAAAGGATAAGCAAATAAATTTGGAGTAATACCTAAATTTTCAAAAATAAGATCCTGTGATTTTTCTATTTCTTTCACAATTTCAATTTCGCTAAGACTAGATAAACTTGAATGAGAGTGTGTGTGATTTTGAATATCTACACCACGACTTAGTACACTTTTAAGCTGAGTCCAATTCATATAATTTTGTCCACCAACGTTTTCTGTATTTAAAAAAAGAGTGACTGGTATCTCATACTTTTCAAAAATAGGTAATCCCACCTCAAAAAATGATAAATATGCATCATCTACAGTTATTGAAATAGTTTTTTTTTGTAATTTATCTTCAAACAAAAGATCTCTAGCAAAAATAAAATTAAAACCCTGATCTTTTAAATACTCTAGATGGCTTACTAGTTGCTCTTCGCGTATATTTGTTGAGGGATACTTATTTTCACCAAATCGATGATACATTAGAATATTATTTGGAATTGTATCATTCACACTTGTTGCATAGGATGTACTGATTGGAAAAGTAAAATTTGAAGCAAAAATGATCAGTAGTGTAAAAAATTTTGAAATAGGCATCGATAGCTCTTTATCATACTGTTCAATTACTTTATTTAAAAATGAAAAAATCATTTGGGATAAAACTGTAAAAAGTGAGTATGGACATGAAAAAATATTATCGGAATTACTTCAAAACTTAGTAACTAAAACAAAAATAAAGGCTGATCATATCAAAAAATTGCATCTAAATTATGGACCAGCACGCTTCACAGCAATAAGAAATTGTCACTCACTTATGAAAGGATTTTTTATAGATCATAAAGTAGAAATTGTGGGTTATTCTATCTTTGAGCATTTCTTTTTAGGTATTAACAAAAAACTTACTAAAGATGTCTTGTGTGTGATTGACACAAATAGAAAAGATTTAGCTATTCAAAAGATTGATACTTCAGGGAGATTAGTTGGAAAGACAAAAACTTTAAAAATTGACTCAGACCTAGAGGATATATTGAGTCAAAACTATTTTTTAATAGGAAACGGATTAGAAAAACTAAAAAAAATTTCTGAATTTGCCTTTATTAAAAATAAAATTATTTCGCCAACAAAATTGAAATCAAATTATTTTATTAAAAAGCATTATAAGAAAAAATCTTATTATAAATTCCCAAAAATAATTTATCCCTACTCTCCGATTTAAAAATTAAAAATTTAAAAAAGAGTATTTTTTTTCCATATACTTTTGATGATAATCCTCTGCGGGACAGTAATTCTTAACGGGTTCTATAATAGTAGTAATTTTTTGATTAAATTGGCTTTCGTTCAATTTTTCTGTGATCTGCTTTGCTATTTCACATTGAGTTTCGTCATAATAGCCTATCAATGATCGGTATTGAGATCCTCGATCTGGGCCTTGTTGATTTAAAGTTGTTGGATCATGAATTTGATAAAAAAACTCCACAAGGTTGGTATATGAAACGAGATTTTCATCAAATTTTAAGAAAACGACTTCAGCATGGTTTGTATTACCTTTGCAAACTTCTTCGTAAGAAGTTTTATCAGTTAAGCCTTGAGAGTATCCTACTTGGGTTTCAATCACACCTTTGATCTCAGAAAATTTTTTTTCAGGCCCCCAAAAACATCCTGCTCCAAATAATGCTTTAGACATTATCTTTTCCCTTTAATTGTGTCTTTTGGGCACTTCTTTGGTGAATTCTCTTTCTCCAAATTTCATAGCTTTTTTGTTTAATATTTTTTTTCATAATTTTTTTAACATCACCCTCATCAATTTCATAAATTTTTTTGATATGACTAAAATCTGTTTGATCATCCCAAGCCATTTGAATTATTTCGCTAATCTGAGATTGATTAAATTTCATACTTAATGATACAAATCTGGGATATTTTCAGATCTATAACAATTTGAAGCATAACCTTGTTCTTGGGTAACAAACTTAAACAGTTTTCCTGCATGCGGTTGTCTTTCTGCTTCAATGTCGTTGAGACCAACAGATGCAGTTGTAATAAAAAGCTCATTGAGATTTTTCCCACCAAAAGTGCAACTTGTTACTTTTGAAACAGGAAGTTGTAAAATTAATTTAAGTGAACCTTTTTTATCAAAACAACAAACCTTGCCACTTCCCCACATTGCTACCCATAAGTTACCATTTTTATCAACTGTCATTCCATCTGGGTTTCCATCGATTTTGTTCATTGAAAGAAAAACTTTTTTATTTATTCCATTGCCTGACAAATCATTGATAGAAAAAATATAAATAATTCTTTTTATAGAGTCAGTTACATAACCTACATTTCTCTCGTAGTCAAAAACTGGTCCATTTGAAATAATATAAGAGTTATCTGAGTATATTGGTTTTAAATTGGAGTCATGACATATAACTTTTCCAGTCTGAGACTTTTGTTGAATATCCATTGTTGATATCCAAATTTGTCCATTTAAATCTATGTCTGCATCATTGATCCTGTTATTTGGACTATCAAAATTGATCTTTGTTAGAAGCTGTTTTTTAGATAATGAGGGATGAATTGAATAAAGAGAGTCGTATGAACTCATGATATAATTTTTATTATCTTGTAAAAGAATATTGGTGACACCGTCTTGTACTGAATATTGACGTTCTTCGTTATTATCTTGATCAGTTTCAATTATTTTATTTTCATAAATATCCACCCATAACAGCTTATCGTGCCTCCAATCCCAAATTGGTCTTTGACCTAGAACACTTTTATATGATTGATGGCAAACAGACGGTTGCTCGTATTTAATTCTCACAGAGATGATTATAAACTAAATATTTAGATGAAAAAAGTATGTTGGAGATTTGTTTTGATTGTCTTATCGTGTTTTTAATATAGAAATTGCATGAGCAATTTGTGTTCTTATTGATTTAAGAGTTTGATGAGTTTAGTTAAATTATCTAAATATTTTATTTTTATTTCTTTTCTGATTATAGCAACAAGCTGTGAAACAACTGATGTAGAAGAGAAAGTAATAAAACCAGAGCCTGTACCTAAAATTATATATACCCCTGAAGTAGAGGAAACTGTTGAGGAAAGTGATGAAATTGTTGAGCATTTCAAAGGTGTAGAACTATTTTTAAATAAATCGCTAAATGATTTAATTTTAAAATATGGAAAAGTTGATTTTTCAAAAATTGAGAGTGTTTATGAATTCCACAGATATAACACTGATAATTGTAGAATCTTTATACAAAATAGATCTGTAGATAAAACAATAATAAACATTACGATTTACAACTATAAAAAGAATTTATTTATCGAAACATACTCAAAAGATTTGTGTACTGATATTTAAAATAGATAATTGTTTAATAACAAATAATATAATTCTTAATTATGAAATTTAAGTATGGGATATTTATTTTATTTTTCTCAATAAATTGTTTTGCTCATCATCCAGGAAATCAGATAGATGCTGATAAGCCTTACCCTTCAATTAATTTAACAGTCATCAAAGATAAAATTGATGGTTACAATATTTTTATAGATTTAAAAAATTTTAATCTAAACCCTTCAGAAATTGGAGGTGAAAATATTTCAAACTCTGGATATTTACAGCTTTTTATAAATGATATAAGAATCACAAGAATTTATTCTGACTGGGTACACGTACCTCAACGTTTTTTTAATCTGAAAGAAAACTTTATCAAAATTACAATTCATTCCTATCTCCATGATCAGTTTACTATTAAGGGGAAACCAATAGAACACATAGTAAAAGTTATCGATAATTAAATTTAAATTAAAGAATTTAAAAAACTTACTCTATGTACAAAAGTTAAATAAATTTCGGATTTTCTAAAAATAAATAGTTACTCAAGCTTTATAAGGAAGTGAAGAGTGATGCAAAACTATTTTTAATATATCGTTTTCAGTTTTTTTATATCCCCAGCTCTTATCAACTTTGACAGAGATTCCTTCTTTGTTTATCAAAGTTACCCAACCCATCCACATTGCTACATTTTGATCAATAAACACAGATGATGTTTCTGATTTGACTTCGAGCCAATCTTTAATTCCAAAACCACTGTCTGTTGGGTACTTTGGGTTATTTCCAACAAAGTATGAAAGTGCTCCCTCTTTGTCTAATCGAAATGTTTGATTACCACCACTAAGAGTTGGTTTAAATAATACTGATCCTAACTCAAACCCATAAAGATTATCTAACATTTCGTTTGCAACTAAAGTAGCTTGATCAATACCTTTTTTTTCGTAAGCCTGTGAAATTGCAATCATGCTCTCTCCCCAAGCAGTACGAGCATTCGTTAAATCATTTTCATTTATTGTCATTGGCTATGTGTTATTTCATATTTATAAAAATGATTATTCATTTAATACGATTAACGATAAAATTAACAAGACTCGACATATATAGCAAGGGTTCCCTCTTTTTATTAAAGAAACTTTGCATTGCTTTGTAATTTCTATCTTGAATCAGTTTTAAATACTTAATACATTCAGTACGATTAAGCTTATATGCAATATTTGCTTTTTGTGAGTCTTTTTTAATTTTCTTTCCAACTTTTTTCTCATTGCCCCATCTATCAAGCATATCATCAGTAACTTGAAAAATTTTTCCAATTGTATCTCCAATTTTTTTTAGCTCTCTTTTTTTATTTAAATTTAATTTTTTTACAGTTAGAAGAAGATTGAAACATAAACTGAATAATGCACCTGTTTTTAAAAGATGCATTGTCTCTATATCCTTTATTGTTGAATTTTTTTTCATGTAAATATCCATGGATTGTCCAGCAATCAAACCCTCCAAACCGTTAGCTTTTGAAAGCATCTGTATTGATTTGATTTTCTGATTATCAGAGAGATTTTTTGACTCAGCTAGCGTTTTTACTGATAAAACTTGAAACATATCTCCAGCTAAGACAGCAGTTGCCTCATCAAATTTTTTATGCACAGTTAATTTACCCCTTCTATAGTCATCGTTATCCATAGACGGTAAATCATCGTGGATTAGTGAGTGCAGGTGAACACATTCTATCGAAAGGGCAAAGTCATCTAATATTTTCGGCTTAATATTTAAATATAAACCCATTCGACAAAGCAAGAACGGTCTAATCCTCTTTCCACCAGTTTTGGCAAAATAAATCATTGCCTTTTTAATTCGTTTATCGGGTGACTTTAATTTTTGGATATGTCTAATAAGCTTTTTATCAAAATTCAAAGAAAATGATTTGATTTGCTTTTTCTCAAAGTTTTCACTTATTTTCATTTAATTACAAGTTATCCAAGTAATGAGAGGTGTGATTATCGAAAATAAATATAATTACACCTATAAATACAAGGTAAACAAAGAAATTAATGATTTTCTTAGTTTTTTTGTTATTTATATAGCTTTTATTGAATTTCAGTATTATCCATAGCAATAGTGTGGATAAAAAGAATAAAAACCCATTAAACAGTACACTATCTTGAAAAATAGCCATTTTTTTACCCACTATACTCCCAAAATATATTAATAAAAGTCATATTAGGTATTTTTTTTTTGCAATTTATACCTATAATCCCCTGAAATTAACAAATCCTTACATTTAGGATTCTGTTATAAGTTTTAGAACTTAAGAAAAGGAGTACTCAATGATTAAGTTTTTAAAATCTATGGCTATCCCAACAGCTGCTCTAGTAGCACTGCCAGGAATAGCTTCTGCAAGCGTTGGCTTAGCGCCAGACGACTTTGTTGGGATATCTTTTTGGGTTATCTCAATGTGTATGGTTGCCGCTACTGCATTCTTTTTCCTAGAAACTAACAACGTATCAGGTAAGTGGAAGACATCTCTTGCACTTGGTGGTCTTGTTTGTCTAGTTGCCGCAGTACACTACTTCTATATGAGAGAAGTATGGGTAACAACAGGTGATACACCTACTGTTTATAGATATGTTGACTGGTTAATCACTGTTCCATTACAGATGATTGAATTCTACATTATCCTTGCTGCAGTTGCTGCAGTGTCAGCTGGTATTTTCTGGAGACTGTTAATCGGTACTTTAGTGATGCTTGTTGCTGGTTATGCTGGTGAAGCTGGCTTCATCAACGCATGGGCAGGATTCATTGTAGGTTTAGCTGGTTGGGCATACATTTTATATGAAATTTTTGCTGGTGAAGCTGGTAAAGCTGCTGCTGACAAATGTCCTGCAGCTGTTCAAACAGCTTTCAACACAATGAGATGGATCGTTACAGTTGGTTGGGCAATTTATCCATTAGGATATTTCTTCGGTTACTTAACTGGAGGAGCTGATGCTGTAACTCTAAACGTTATCTATAACGTTGCTGACGTTGTGAATAAGATTGCTTTTGTCGCAGTTATTTGGGCTGCTGCTGTAGCATCTTCAGGCAAAAAAGCTTAATAAAGCTTTATAACCTATTTAAACCAGGCAAGGCTAACTTGCCTGGTTTTTTTTTGTCTAAATTTCATATACTTTAACTATCTTGAGCAAGAGAGTTGTAGTTATTGGTGGGGGTTTTGGAGGGCTAGCTGCTGCCTTAAGGTGCAGAAAACTTGGTTTTGATGTCACGCTGCTTGAAAGACTTAACATGCTTGGCGGAAGAGCAAGAGTTTTCGAAAAAGACGGTTATAGACACGATGCTGGACCAACTGTTATAACAGCGCCCTTTTTATTTGAAGAACTTTTTGAATTATTTGGTGAAAACTTAAAAGATTACTTAAATTTTAAATCCTTAGATCCTTGGTACAGATTTTACTTTCACAATGGAAAAACTTTTGATTATCGACCATCTATCGAAGATACAAATAATGAAATAAGAAAATTTGATGAAAATGATGTTGATGGGTATGACAAATTATTAAAAACTTCAAAAGATATTTTTGAGATAGGTTTCGAAAAGTTATCGGATAAGCCATTTATTTCCTTTTGGGAAATGGCAAAGCAAATACCGTCGTTAATAAAACTCAAAAGTTATTTAACAGTCAGTCAATTGGTAAATAGCAAATTAAAAAATAAGTATCTGCGGAAGGCATTTTCGATACATCCTTTATTAGTTGGGGGCAATCCGTTCACTACAACATCTATATATGCATTAATACACTATCTTGAAAGAAAGTGGGGGGTGTACTTTTGCATGGGAGGCACAGGTAAAATTGTGAGAGAGTTAGAAAATTTAATGTTAAGACAGGGTATTACTATTAATAAAGAAACCGATGTAGAGAAAATTTCCATTATAAATGGTAAAGCACAAAATGTGGTGCTTAATAATGGAAAAAAAATACCTGCAGATCTTGTGATTTGTAATGCAGATCCACCCACGGTTTACAGTGAAATGTTACCATCAGACTACTCAAGAGATAGTCTTCTCAAACCTAAGAAATTTACACATTACTCTATGGGCCTTTATGTTCTTTTTTTTGGATCGAAGAAAAAATTCTCCAATGTCGCTCACCACACTATTTGGATGTCTGAAAGATATAAAGAGCTCCTTCACGATATTTTTGAGAAAAAGATTTTGACTGAGGATTTTTCACTTTATCTTCATCGTCCAACAGCAACAGATGATACTTTTGCACCAGAAGGATGTGATAGTTTTTATGTGTTATGCCCTGTTCCTAATCTTCAAGGAAATGTTCAATGGAATTTAGAGGGTCCGAAACTTAAGGATAGAATAGTTGAAGCACTGGATAAAACTATTATGCCAGGACTAAAAGAAAACATTGAGGCAGAATTCTGGATGACTCCTGAGGATTTTAAAAATGATTATAGATCAAAATACGGAGCTGGGTTTTCCGTGGCACCAATTTTTTCTCAATCGGCATGGTTTCGCTATCACAACAAAGATAAGAAAATACCAAATTTATATTTTTCAGCTGCGGGATCACATCCAGGTGCCGGAATACCTGGCGTATTGTGCTCTGCTAAGGTAATAGAGAAGCTTATAATTAAGGATTTCAAAGTTAGTCATTAAGGTGACATCATTTAATACAAATACCTATAGCATTAAATCGGAAGGCAAAAGTTTTTATTGGGCAAGTTTTTTTTTACCCAAAAAAAATAGAATTGCAGCTTCAAGGCTCTATAGCATATGTCGATATCTAGATGATGTGGCAGATAATTCGAAGTTAGATACCTCTTCTCAAATAAAAAATATATTTAATCAAATAAAAGAAAATGAGGGCTCTGAGATAAATATCTTTTTTAAAAAAAATAATATTAACCTTAGTATTTTAAAGGATCTAATAGATGGTTTGATCAGCGATCAGCAGAATGTCAGAGTTACAGATGAGAAAGAATTAATAGATTACTCATACAAGGTTGCTGGAACAGTTGGTTTGATGATGTTACCAATAATTAATACCAAAGATGCTAAAGCAAGAAAGCATGCTATTGATTTAGGAATTGCTATGCAACTAACAAATATTGCAAGAGATGTTTACGAGGACGCAAAAATGAATAGGTTATATCTTCCAAGAGAATGGTTAGGACAAGTCTCAATAAGTGACCTGATAGATAATAAGTTAGATGATCAAAAAAAAAAATTGATTGAATTATCTATTAAAAATTTAATAGAACTCTCTGATAAATTCTATGCGAATGGTTTTTCTGGTATGAAATTTATTCCTCTTAGAACCAGACTAGCAATATTTTTTGCAGCAAAAATTTACAAAGGTATTGGGGAAAAGATTAAAAGTGGTGGTTATGTTTACAAGCTTGAAAGAATTTATTTAAACAAATTAGAAAAGTTATGGATTACAATAATTTCTATACCTGAATTTTTATTTTTAAAAAATATTTTTAAATCCTACAAACCAATTAGGGGCTCTTTTAAAAATGAAAATATATGATGTAGCATTTTTGGGCATGGGTGCCAGTGCCCTAGCTACTGCAAAATTAAAGTATAAGGGAACAAGTATTAGTTTAATTGGCATTGATAAAAATTATCATAGCAAAAGAAATAATTTTTTTGCATTTTGGCTGACAGATTGGATGAAAGATTTTGATAGTCTTGCACAAAAAAAATGGTTTTGCTGGAACTTTTACTTAACAAATAATCATATAAAACATGAAACTAAGGATTTACCCTATTGCACTATAAGATACCAAGATTGGAAAAATTATTGCTTAAAAGGTTTAGATAACTTATCAATAAAAGAGTTCAATGTTCAAAGTATTACAAATTTAAAAAAATACTATGAAATCAAGCTAGAGAATGGTGAGGAAATTTTTGCTAAGAAAATTTATGACTCTCGTACACCGAAATTAGAAAATAAAAAAGTAAAACAGCATTTTTTTGGATACCTAATAGAAACTGAGCAAATGATAAATAGTAATAGTGTGACCTTAATGGATTTTCGCGTTGAACAAAAAATGGGATTACATTTTATGTATTGTTTACCAATAGATGAAAATAGAATGTTAGTTGAGTCAACAGTTTTTTCTTCAGAAATCCAAGAGGATGATTGGTATCAAAAACAGATATTAGAATACATTGAGACAAAATTAAATTTATCTGAATATAAAATAGTTGATGAAGAAAAAGGGGCGTTACCAATGTATGATATTGAAAACAAATCAAGTGAAAATTATATTAATATCGGTTCAAGAGGTGGTGCCACCAAAATATCAACAGGGTATGCTTTTTCCTTTTTTCTAAAAAACATAATGTTAAATTTTGAAAATATTAATAAAACTCATCACTCATATTTTGATAAATGGATGGATAAGGTATTTGTGAATTATCTGAAAAATAATAGTGAAACTGAGAAGGTTTTTATAAATATGGCTTACTCTTTAAATGGCAATGAATTTGCATCATTTATGATGGGTGTAGCTGATTTTCCTACAAAATTAAAGGTTATTATGTCAATGCCAAAAATTAAATTTATAAAAAGTGCCCTAAGCACCATTCGTAATTAAATGTACGAATTAAGCTTTATATCTTTACTTGCTCTTTGCATGGTTTCATTCATAGGCGTGCCGCATGGTTCATTTGACGGAGCTGTAGCTGCACTGTTAGGGTATAAGACAAGAAAAGATTTTTTTATATTTGTATTCTTATATTTAATTATTTCTGCCGCAGTGATTATATTTTGGATTTACTTTTCCGTAATTGCTTTAATTTTATTCATTTTAATGAGTATCGTTCATTTTGGATTATGTGACTGGTCCTATCTAGGCTTGAGGAAATATAAATGGTCTGTTTCTTTAACTCATGGTTTAAATATTGTATTTGGGATTATTTTTTTTCACACTAAAGAAACATTTGAGATATTTACTTTTTTATCAAATCTATCTTTTAATCAATTTCAAGAATATCTATATATTATTTACATTTGTTACTTTTTTCTTTTGATTAGATATGCATATTTGGCAATAAAATTTACAAAATTAAGATGGGGGATTTTAGAAATGTCTATGATTTTATTGGTAATATTTTTAACAGAACCGCTCGTGGCATTTTCTATCTATTTTTGTTTCATTCATACTTTTAAACATGTTAAATCAATATTAAAAGATACATCGAAATATCTATCAAATAACAAATTTATAACTATAACTACCATCTCTTTTACTATCTTAACATGGGTCGGCGGCAGCTTAGCAATTATCTATCTTCATAAGAGTTTTTCTTTTGATGAGTCTTTTATAAAGACATTGTTTATTGGATTAGCGGCATTAACTCTTCCCCATATGACTTTAGTAGATATCTTTTATAGAAGAAAATTTAATTGAGAAAATTAGGTATTTTAAAGGTGATATTTTCGTCCTCTTTAAAATTTAAAACTTCGATTGCATAAACTTTTTTTATCTGATCAATGAATAAATTTAATTGTTCTTCAGGAGCAGATGCACTAGCTGTCAAACCTATTGTATTAAATTCTGATAAATTCGAATAATCAAAGTCATTTATATTTTCAACTAGTTCACTATGTTTACAACCAAATCTTTTAGCAGTTTCGACTAACCTTATTGAATTAGAACTATTGTGGGCACCAATCACATAAAAAGCATCAACATTTTTAGACATTTCTTGTACGGATAATTGTCTATTTGAAGTTGCATAGCAAATATCGGATTTTTTAGGAGCTAGAATTGAAGGAAATTTTTTTTCTAAAGCATCAACAATACTTTGTGTATCAAAAACCGATAAGGTTGTTTGTGTAATATAGGCAAGTTTTTGATTTGATGGGAAATATAATTTCTCAACATCTTCAATATTTTGAACTAAAGTTAAATTGCTAATATCCTTGAGCTGTCCAGCTGTCCCATCAACTTCAGGGTGATGTTCATGGCCGATCATAATTATCTTATATTTGTTTTTTTCTAATTGAATTATTTCTTTATGAATCTTACTGACTAATGGGCAGATGGCATCATAAAATAATAGATTATAATCTTTGGCTTTGTTAATTACTCTTTGTGCAACACCGTGCGCAGAAAAAATTACTGGTTGTTTTGTATTTTTAGGAATTTCTTCTAGCGAGTCTACGAATACAACGCCTTTTTCTCTCAAATTATTGACGACAAATTTATTATGAACAATCTCATGACGGACATAAACTGGAGCTCCATATTTCAAAAGGCTTTTTTCGACCATTTCAACGGCTCTCTCAACTCCAGCACAAAAACCTCTGTGTTTGGCAGTTATAATCTTTTTAACCACGGTAAATTGTTATCATATTATTAAGTGAAAAATTATTTTATAATTAATAAAAGTTGCTGAGCCTCTATATTTTCACCAGCTTTTACGCAAAGTCTCTCAACTATCCCTGGTTGATCTGCATAAATAACGGTTTCCATTTTCATGGCCTCAATAGTGCATAATTTAGCACCCTTTGGTACTTTTATTCCCTCAGTAACAGCGACATCTACAAGTAAACCAGGTATTGGAGCCGCAACATGATCTTTGTTGCTGGGATCAGCAATTTCTTTAGCTAAATCGTCAACTGCAATGGAATTATCTTTAATATCAACTGATCTGGCCTGGCCATTCAATTCAAAATATACTGTCCTGTAACCTTTTTCGTTTGGCTCACTTAAAGTGAAATATCTTATTATAAGTGTTTTACCAGGTTCTATAGAAACATATATCTCTTCCCCTGTATTCATCCCAAAGAAATAGTTTGATGTTGGGATAACACTAGTATTACCAAATTTCTTTTTGTGTTTTATATACTCATCAAAAACCTCAGGAAAAAATATTTGTGAAATTGTATCTTTCTCTGAAATAGTCTCACTATACTTCTTTTCCAATTCCATCGTTCTATTTTTAATTTTTAATGATGGTAGCTTTGATCCAAATCTATAATTAATTGGTTTTTTTCCTTTTAAAATTTTCTTTTGGAGTGCTTTTGGGAAACCTTTATATGGTTGACCTAATCGGCCACTAAAGAATTCGATGACTGATGCAGGAAAGCCAACATCCTTTTTAGGATCTAAAACATCTTGAATTTGGATATTATTTGCCAACATATAAATTGCCATATCACCAACAACCTTTGATATAGGTGTAACTTTAATTACATCACCAAATATTTTGTTCACTTCGGCATACATTGATGCAAGTTCTGGCCATCTCTCATCTGTAATACCCATTGACCTTGCTTGCTCTCTTAAATTAGTGTACTGGCCACCTGGCATCTGATGTAAATATACCTCTGACATACTAGTGCGAGTTTTGCTTTCGAAAGGTTGATATTGTTTTCTAACACCTTCCCAATAATTTGCAGCAGTTCTGACAACAGCAGAAGAAATTTTTGGATCTCTTTTACTGCCATCAAGGGATTCTAAAACTGCACCAAAACTAGGTTGCGATGTGAAGCCAGACCAAGAGTCAATTGCTACATCAACAATATCTACCCCTGCTTCCGAGGCATTAAGCAATGTTGCAACACCATTTCCACTTGTATCGTGAGTATGGAAATGGATTGGAATTTTTATGCTTCTTTTTAATTCTTTGAATAAAATTTTTGCTGCCTTGGGTTTACACAAACCTGCCATATCTTTAATTGCAAGAAAGTGAACTCCCATTTTCTCAAGCTTTTGAGCCATTTTTAAGTAATAATCGAGTGTATATTTTTTCTCTGCTGGAGACGATAAATCGCCAGAGTAACAAATAGAAGCTTCACAGATTTTTCCAGATTTTAATACTTCGTCAATAGAGACTCTCATATTTTCAATCCAGTTTAGTGCATCAAATATTCTAAAAACGTCAATCCCAGACTGAGCGGAAAGTTGTATAAACCTTCTTAAAACATTATCAGGATAGTTTGTATATCCAAGAGCATTCGACCCCCTGAATAACATTTGTAATAAAGCTGAGGGCATTTGTTCACGTAACTTTTCTAGACGCTCCCATGGATCCTCTTTTAGAAATCTTAATGCAACATCAAAAGTTGCTCCACCCCAACACTCAACTGAGAATAAATTTTTGAGTCTTTCTTCATATAAGTCAGTAATGCCTAACATATCTTGTGTTCTCATTCGAGTTGCAATCAAAGATTGATGAGCGTCTCTAAAAGTAGTGTCTGTAATCAATAATTGTTTTTCTTTTAACACAGTCTCAGCAACAGCAGATGGACCATTAGTATCTAAAATTTGTTTATAAGTTTTATTGACAGTCTCTTGAGCTTTTTTTGATCTAGATATTCCATAGTCTGAGAGTTTTGCTGGTGTTGTCTCTCTTAATTTTGGTCTATTAGCGACTTCTGGGTTACCGTTGACAATAACTTCAGCTAAGAAGTTTAATGTTTTGGTTGCCCTGTCTTTTCGACCAGAAAATTGAAATAAACTTTTTTCACTATCTATAAATTTTGTATGGTATTTGAAAACATCAAAACCCTTGTGGTTAATTAACTTTAATAAAAAAGGTATATTTGTTTTTACACCTCTTACGCGAAATTCACTCAATGCTCTATTCATTCGTCTCTTTGCTTCAATAGGGGTTTGGCCTTTTGCAGTTACTTTAACTAAAAGAGAGTCATAATAAGGAGTAATAACCGTACCAGTAGATGCAGTTCCAGCATCTAACCTTATTCCCAAACCACTTGCAGATCTATAAACATTAATTTTACCGTAATCTGGAGCAAAATCATTAGCGGCATCTTCTGTTGTAACCCTTGATTGGATAGCATGTCCTTTCATATGAATGTCTTTTTGAATTGGCACACCACATATATCATCTCCAATTTTAGCACCAGCTGCTAAGAGGAACTGAGCTTTTACTATATCAATACCAGTGATCTCTTCTGTTACAGTGTGTTCAACTTGAACTCTTGGATTAACTTCAATGAAGAAGAAATCTCGAGATTTTGCATCCATTAAGAACTCTACAGTTCCCGCACATGAATAATTAACTTGTTTTCCTATTCTAACACCTGCGCTACAAATCTCATCTCTCTCTTTGTCAGATAGGTAGGCAGCAGGAGCTCTTTCTACTACCTTTTGATGTCGTCTTTGAAGAGAACAATCTCTTTCAAAAAGGTGAACTATATTTCCATGCGTATCGCCAATTATCTGAACTTCAACATGAAAAGCTTTTTCGATTAACTTTTCAAAAAATACGTCATCTTTTCCAAAAGCACTTTTAGCTTCTCTCCTAGCGGTGTTGATTTGATTTTCTAATTCTGTTTCTTTTCTGATCACTCGCATTCCACGACCGCCACCACCCCAGGATGCTTTGAGCATAATTGGATAACCAATTTTTTTTGCAAGATCTTTACATTTTTTTAAATCTTTTGGTAAGGGTCCTGTGGAAGGTATGGTTGGTACTTTAGCTTTGCCTGCAGTTTTTTTAGCTTCTACTTTATTTCCAAGTGATCGCATAATCTTTGGAGAGGGTCCAACGAAAATAATATTATGTTTTGCACATTCATCAGCAAATTCCGGGTTTTCAGATAAGAAGCCATATCCTGGATGGATGGCATCACAACCTGAATTAACAGCAATTTGTACGATACCTTTGTAATCAAGGTAAGCCTGAATAGGACCTAATCCTGATCCAACAAGATAGCTTTCGTCTGTTTTGAATCGGTGCAATGCAAAACGATCCTCATACGAGTAAATGGATACAGTCCTAAAGCCCAATTCAGTTGCTGCACGAGATATTCTAATTGCAATTTCACTTCTGTTAGCAATTAATATTTTCTTAATTTGTTTCATAATGCTAAATAAGTTTATTTTTATACATTATTCTGTTTTTTTTCATAGACAATCTATAGAAAATTAGGGTTTTTTTACTTTTATAGCCTTTCTTCTGTTTGGATAACAGTCTGTGCAAATTTTGCATTCAACACCAAAGCAGCTTCTAGCTTTGCAATATTCTCTTCCATAAAAAATCATTTGTAAATGAAGTCTGTTCCAGGTTGCTTCAGGAAATAATTTTTTAATATCTAATTCAGTTTGAACTACATTTTTACCATTTGTCAGACCCCACCTTTGTGCTAGACGATGAATATGTGTATCTACAGGGAATGCGGGGTGACCAAAACCTTGGGACATTACTACACTCGCTGTTTTATGGCCAACTCCAGGTAAATTTTCAAGATCTTCAAAATTCTCTGGGACTCTACCATTGTATTTTTTAATTAATATTTTTGATAGTTTAGAAATAGCTTTTGATTTTTTAGGTGCAAGTCCACATGGTTTAATGATTTTATAAATTTTATTAACAGGCACCTTTGCCATATCATGGGGATTATTTGCCGTTTTAAATAGTAAAGGTGTAATCTTATTCACACGTTCGTCTGTGCATTGAGCACTTAATAAAACTGCTATTAAAAGCTCATATACATTTTTATGTTTAAGAGGGATAGGGATATTTGGATAAAATTTGTTTAAATTATCTAATACTACGTTTGCTCTTTCTTGTTTTTTCATATTATTATTGGTGTGCTATTAAATCTATTATAAATATAAATATAATTTTATAAACTTATAGAAATGACAAGAAAGCTTCATATCAAACCAAATAGGAGTCTTACAAATCTTCAAATTCTATTTTTTTTATTCATTACAGGTTTCTTGATCATTTTTATTGGTGGAAGATTTTTATTAGTCGGTGCTTGGCCGATAATTATATTTGGTATTGTTGAATTTTCTATTTTGGTCATATGTACTTATTTTTTTGTAAAGAGTTTAAAAAAAACAGAAAAAATTTCATTAGAATCAAAATCTATGCAATTAGAGCGGCTTGATGGAGATGAGGTTATTGAACAAAACAGTTATAATTTAAATTGGTTGAAGATAAAGAATGAAAAAAATTCATTAAGTGTAAATTATGCTGGAAAGAAAAAATTCTTCGCCAGTTTTTTGAGTGAGGATAGAAGGAAAAAATTAAAAAGAATTATTGAGAAGTACAGCTCCTCGTCTAGCTAATCATATCTTTGAAGGTGTAAATGCCTTTTTCCTTTGATGATAACCATACTGCTGCTTGAATAGCGCCATCAGAAAAAATTTTTCTGTTGTGGGCCTTGTGTGTTAATTCTATAGACTCATTGTCACCGTGAAATATGACCGTATGTTCACCTGGAATATTTCCACCTCTAATAGATGAGAAACCAATTTCATTTTCTTTTCTTTGGCCTTCTTGATCCTGACGTTTAAAATTAAAATTTGATTTGGATAGCCCAAGCTCTTCTACAATTTCTTCTCCGAGCTTTAAAGCTGTTCCACTAGGTGCATCCTTTTTGTGTCGGTGGTGTGTTTCAATTATTTCTATATCGAAGTCTTTTAAGTGTTTTGAGGCTTTTCTTGCTATTTCAAAAAATGTATTAACTCCATAACTCATATTCGGCGCGTAAAATACTTTTGTTGAATTACTTGTTTGCTTTAAAAGGTTAAAATGGCTCTCATCTAGTCCGGTCGTTCCTATAACTAAACCAGTATTATTAGAGACGGCAGCTTCCGTGAAATTAAATAAGGCCTTAGGTGTTGTAAAATCTATAACTATATCTGCTTTTTCAAATGATTCTTCCCTAGTGGTAGAAACATTTTCTTGAATTTGATTTTTATTAATAAAGCTAGGGTCAATATCGTTAACATCGAATACTCCAACGAGCTCAACGTTATTATTCGATAGAGCGGAATTTATGAGATTATTTCCCATTCTTCCTAATGCCCCTGCGATAGCTATTTTTGTTCTAGACATGATTAAGACTTGTTATACATAAATTAGCAGATATGGAATAGCAAAATTATTAAATTTTATGCTAAAATTAACTTATGATTAGACTTGCACTTATTCTTCTTATTTTATTATTAGCTAGTTTATTAATATTTAATAAGAAATTTAGGGAGGCTTTTACAATATCAGTGATACCTCTTGTCTTACTAGTTGTAGGACTTATCGGATATATGATTTACTATATGTTCAGTACCAACTATTTTTCTTAAAGGTTTTAGAATTATGAACTATATACCTTGCTCGGTTTTAAAACCTAAATTAATCCAATCAATTAAACCTTTGTCCATTTCATAAATAGTACCCTGATAACCTTCAGAGACTAGATTATCTGCAACTTTTTTAGAGGTAATACCTGCAGTACAGTGAATAATAATATCCTTATTATCGGGGTTTATGGAGTTGATTTTTTCAACAGTTATTTCTTTAAAAGGAATATTGTGTGAGTTCTCAATTCGAATCATATTATGTTCTTTTGGATATCTAACATCGATCACAATTGCACCCTCTTGAATTCTTTTAAACGACTCTTCGGTATCTATAGGTGTGTATTTCATTGTATTACTCTGAGCAAATAATAAATTAGTTAACAGAAAAAAAAATAGAAAAAAAATTTTTAGTAAATTCATTTTTATTAATTTTTAAAGCGAGAATGGCAACTCTTACAGCTTCCAAAAAGATTTTGGTGGAATTGCATAACATTTTCAAATTCTCCTTCTTGAGCAGAAAGTTTGGCAAGCGCTGCACTGTTCTCGGTCTCTTTTGCAATTTGATTAAATAATTCCCTATTGTCAATTATGTCAGTACTAGCTTTTGACTTACCACCAAAAGAGTCATCTGGAAATAAAGTCGGATATGCTCTCATAATCTCTTCAATTTCTTCATAAATTGATGCTAGGTCATCATTTATTTCATTTTCTCTGATCAAGTTATTTGCTGCCCTCATGAGTTTGTTATAATCTCTCATTAATTCTTGTCTATCAGATATTGGGTTTGCATAGAGTAATGACTGTGCAAGAAGAAAAAAAATTAAAATTAATTTAAACATAACTTATTAACGTAACATAAAAAATTATAGACTTATTTTTTTGTAAATTTTTTAATAGTGTCATTAAATATTATCTTTCCTGAGTCCAAAATTACTAAATAATCTGCAAAATCTTTTATATAGGTTAAATTATGTAACGTTAATACGATAGTTTTATTTTTCATTTTAGACAAAGATAAAAAAAAAGATTTTTCACTCTCAAGGTCTAGATTTTGATTAGGTTCGTCAAGTATAATTAAATCTTGTTCGAAACTCATAAATCTAGATATAAACACTTTCTGCTTTTCCCCTTCCGATAAATTTTGAAACTTACGTTTTTTTAATTTATTTAAATTGAAAAGATTATAATAAGATTTATTAACCTTGGATTTCTTAATATTGCTTAATAATAAAAAATTATCCTCTAGACTTTTATTTAAAGAAATAGGTTTTTGAAAAAGCATCGGAATAGGTTCAGAGTAGTCAGATTTAATTGATCCTTTACTAGGAAAAATAATTTTATTTATAATTTTTATTAAGGAACTTTTACCAGAACCATTTTTTCCAGTGATTACTGTAATTTTGTTCCTTCTAATATTTAGATTGATATTTGAAAGTATATTTTTTCCATTAATTGCATATGAAATATTATTAATTTTAATCATTTTTTATTTAGAAAGTTAAGAGATATTGAAATTAAAAGGGTCAGAGAGATAAGAATAACTCCTAAAATAATACCTAGTGAGACATTGCCTTTAGATGTTTCTAATGCAATTGTAGCTGTCATGTTTCTTGTGAAGTGATCAATTGAACCTCCTACTATTGCAGCCGCACCGTACTCACTAATAGCTCGGCCAAAACCTAATAAAAGAACTGTTATGTAGATATTTGTTTTATTTGAAAAGAGTATGAAAATTATATCTTTTTTGGACGCTCCATAAGACATTAATTCATCTCTATAAATTGGGTAATCTTCTTCAATGTTTTTAATTATTAAAGTAATCATAATTGGGAAGATAATTACGATCTGGGCAATGATCATTGCTATAGGTGAGTATAAAATTTCCATCCAACCTAAGGGGCCAGATCTACTTATGAGTATATAGACTAATAGCCCTGCGCATACGGGAGGGATAGAGGTAAGAGAGCTTAAGAAAATTACAATTGGTTTTTTTAATTGGAATTGATAAATAGCAATTAAATAGCCAAAAATCATTGATAAAAAAAATGCAATTAATGTTGAAAAAATACTTACATAAATTGTAATAAAAACTGCGGATTGTATTTTTTCAAAAGTTAGCATTTAGGTAACATTAATTGGTATGAAACAACCTTTCACCGTTATATGTAAACCTATTAATAACATCTTTGCCCTCACCTGCAATCAACCATTCAATGAACTTCTGAGATTTATCATACTCAACATGAGGAAATTTTTCAGGATTGACTGCAATAATTCCATAAGGATTATGTAATTCATCACCACCCTCAAAAAGAATTTTTAAATTATTTTTATTTTTAAAAGATAGCCAGGTGCCTTTGTCACTTATCGTATAGGCATCAATTTCAGAGGCAATATTTAAAGTATTGGCCATGCTTGTCCCAGTTTTTATATATTTATCAGAGTCAAATTTTTTGATATTTGCCAAACTCCATAATTCTTGTTCTTTTTTATGAGTGCCAGAATTATCATCTCTTGAAATAAATTTGTATTCTGAGTTATATATTTTTTTTAATGCGGATAAAATATCTTCCTCTTGTGATATTTTCAGTGGGTCAGATTTTGGACCAACTAAAATAAACTTATTGTACATAACCTCATATCTTTGAACACCGTAGCCCTCCTCTATAAATTCTAATTCATCTTTTTTTGAATGAACAAATAATAAATCTCCATCGCCCCTTTTTGCATTTGCAATAGCATTGCCGGTTCCAACTGCAATAGGCCTTATACTTATTCCGGTTTTATTTTTAAATTCTGATGCTAAGAGATCAAGCAAACCCGTATTAGCAATGCTTGTTGTAGACTGAATGATTATAAAATCTTTAGAATAAACACTTATGGAAAAAAATAAAAATAACGATAAAAATAAATTTTTTAATTTCATTTATAATCAACAATATTAACATACATAATTGAAGATAATGAAGTTAGCAAACAGCGCAGATAATTACGGTTTAATTAGCAAGTTATTTCATTGGATTATGGCTGCTCTTATAATTGCAACATACTTACTAGGCAAAAATTTAGAGAATAATTTCGAGTATTACTATGAGATATTGATGATACACAACACACTAGGCCTTTCAATTCTTGTCCTAGCCATTTTTAGATTAAGTTGGAAATTTATCAATATTAGGCCCAAGCCCATCTTAAAAAATAAAATATTAATTTATGTTGCGAAAACTAATTATTTTTTATTTTACTCAATATTTTTTTTACAACCAATATCTGGATATATCCTTACAAACTTGCAAGGTGACACGGTAATGTTTTTAAATTTTGAATTAATAAATTTATTAGATCATAACAGTGATTTAAGGTACTTGTTCAAAAGTTTCCATGAATATTCTAGTAATACTTTATTAGTTTTATTTTTTATACATTCAGGAGCCGCACTTATGCACCATTTTGTATTTAAAGATAGAACTTTAAAAAGGATGACTTTTGATAGTGATTAATATTTTAAAGCCACTCGGGTACAGGAAGTTTTTTTGATATCAGATATTCTTTGTTATATAACTTACTAAAATACTTGTTAGCATCATCACACAGAATTGTAACAATGTTTTTACCTGGTCCCATTTCTTTAGCCATTTCGATAGCCCCTGCTACGTTTACTCCAGAACTAGAGCCAAGAAATAAGCCTTCTGTTTTGACCATTTTATATAAAAGTTCAAACGCTTCATAATCAGTAATATGGTATGAGAAATCAATAAGGGAAGGTTCAACATTTTTTGTCACTCTATACTGGCCTATTCCCTCCGTTTCTGATGGATCGCCTTTAACTTCCAATTTAGAATATTTAAAATAATTATACATTTGAGCACCTTGTGGATCTGTGCAAGCTATTTTTATATTTGAATTTAATTCTTTAAGTCCAATAGATGTGCCTGCTAATGTTCCACCCGACCCAATTGCACAAGTAAAACCATCTACTTTTCCTTCAAGCTGATTGAATATTTCTTTAGCTGTGGTTTTTGCGTGGAATTTGTAATTTGCTGTGTTGTCAAATTGGTTTGCCCACATAACTGAAGTCTCTCCTTTTGATTGTAGATCTTCAACTAACCTCTTTGATACATGCTGATAATTACCCGGATCAGAATAAGGTTTAGTTGGCACAACTTTAAGCTTTGCGCCCATATTCCTTAAAATGCTTTGCTTCTCCTCTGATGCACCGTCAGGCATTACAATTATAGTTTTGTATCCTCTAGCATTGTTAATCATTGTTAAAGCAATACCTGTGTTTCCAAAGGTACCCTCAACGACAGTGCCGCCTGGTTCAATTAAATTATTTTCTTCAGCATCAAGGATTATACCCAATGCCGTTCTATCTTTGATAGAACCAGCTGGATTCATAAATTCTGCTTTACCATAAATATTACAACCCGTAATTTCAGATGGATATTTAAGTTTAATAAGTGGCGTATTGCCAATAAAATCAACTATGTCTCTCATATTAAATCTTTGATAGGGCTTGGTCTAAATCTGAGATCAAATCATCTACATCTTCAATACCCACAGAAATTCTTAGTAATGTTTCTGATATGCCTAATTTTTCTCTAATTGATGGATCTATAGAAGCATGGGTCATGATGGCAGGATGCTCGATCAAACTTTCGACTCCTCCTAGGCTTTCCGCGAGTGTAAATAAATTTAAATTTTTTAGAAAAGTTTTTACCCCATTAATATCTGAGTCAATTACAAAAGACATCATTCCACCAAAACCATCCATTTGTTTTTCTGCAATTTCCTTGTGCCTTTTATCAGTACCCGGAAAAAAAACTTTTTCTATCTTAGGATGATTGGATAAATAATTAGACACAGCAATAGCATTTTCATTATGTTGCTTCATTCTTACAGAGAGTGTTTTAATGCTTCTTGTTAATAAATAACAATCAAAGGGAGAGGGGACAGCCCCAACTGAATTTTGAATAAAAGAAATTTTTTCAGCGTACTCCTTATTTTTTTTAATAACAATAGACCCACCAACAATATCTGAGTGGCCTCCTAAATATTTTGTTGAGGAACTCACTACCATATCTGCACCTAACTCAAGTGGTCTCTGATTATATGGAGAGGCAAATGTGTTGTCACAAATCACAGGTAATTTAAACTCACTTGCAATATTAACAGTGTTTTTAATATCAATAATTTTCATTAAAGGATTTGAAGGTGTTTCAATCCATATAAATTTTGTGTTTTCTTTTATTTCATCATTCCAGTTTATATTTTTATCAAAGTCGATGTAAGTTACGTCAATGTTTGATTTAACTTTATCGAATAACCTACGAGTGCCCCCATATACATCATCAGAACAAACTATATGGTAGTTTGTGCCAAATAGGTCACAAACTGTATTAATTGCTGACATGCCAGATGCAAATGCAAAAGCTTTATCTCCAGACTCAATTTGTGCCAGTAATTTTTCTAATACATCTCTAGAAGGATTTTTGGTTCTAGCATATTCATACTCAAAATTTCCAGGTTCCATTTGTTTGAAGGTTGATGAAAGATGTATTGGTGGCATAACGGCTCCCGTTTCTTTATCTGGCCCATGCCCAGAATGAATTACTTTTGTGTTAAATTTTTTTTTCACAGCTCAATTTATAACTAATTAATTTTTAAATAACATCTATAACGATATTTTTCTTATTTGATAGGCTTTTTAAATTATAAGAAATCTGTTTCATATCAACCAAAATTCGAATATTATACTCGTCCCCTAGCCGCTTGGGTTGAGACATTGTCGAGGAGGAAGGTGGCAAGGGGCAATAAATTTCATTATTTCGTTAATCAATTTTTCTTAACAAATTGATTAATTTAAGTTTCCTTTGACACCATTTGATTAAGATTTTCAATTTTCATATCAACAGACAAATCATTTGGCATTAACTTTTTCATTTCTTGATAAACCTTAAGTGCTCCATCATAATTTTTGTAGCTTATAAGAATTCTACTCAAACCATCTAATGCACCAAAATGTCTTGGTTCAAGATACAATGTAGCTTCAATATCTCTCATAGAGTTTTCATAGTCTCCCATCATAAAGTAAAAAGTTGCCCTTTTGTTGTATGCCTCCGCGTAATTTGGCTCTAACTCAATAGCAAGAGTTAAAGCTGATATCGCAGATTGGTAGTTTTTAGATTTAAAAAAATCTGAAATATTATCCATTACTATTTTTACATCTGGATTTTCAATTTTCATCCATTCTCCCCATATTTTTGATATAATTAGGCTTTGTTCTTTTGAGTCCTTTACCTCGGAGAGCTGACTGAATAATTCATCAAGTTTTGGGCTATTTTGATCTGCGTTACTATAGGATATGTTCAAAAACAAGGCGAATATAATTAAAATGATTTTCATCTATATTGCTTAATTACGCATATAAATTGTATGCAGTTTAAAAAATTAATTTACACAAGTTTATGCCTTTTACTTTTTAACACTATATCGATTGCAGAAACTATTGATAAAATTGAGTTTAGTGAAACACAAGCAGTGATTGAAAGTCAACTAAAGGCCTTCATTAACAGAGATGCTGAAGGGGCTTTCTTCCATGCCTCACCTTATATCAAAATGAGGTTCAATAATCCTCAAGATTTTATGAGTATGGTGAAAAACTATTATGAGCCTGTTTATAACCCTAAAAATTACTATTTTATGGAATCAAAATTTTTTGAAGGAGCTATATATCATCAACTACAAATCGTCTCGCAAGATAATGTTTCTTATTTAGCAATGTACTCACTCATTAAAGACAAGGGAGAGTGGAAAATTTCAGGTTGCTCTATTTACCCAATGGAAAAGCAATCAATTTAGCTTTTTTAATTTAGAATAAACAAGATATCCAGAAATTATTATTAAAATAGCACCGCATAATTCTATAATTGAGGGGTAGTGATTGAAAACAAAAATACTAATTACTATTCCAAAAATGATCTGTGAATAATGTGTGATGCTAAAAAATGAAGCTTCTATTCTTCTTAGAGAATAGATTAAGATCATCATGGCCACACCATCAATAAGCCCTGCACCTACCATTATTAAAAAATCGTACAAAGCGATATCTTTGTAATGGTTGATTGAAAATACTGTGAAAATTATGCCAGTAATTCCCATACTATAAAAAGTCAAAGCCATAGTTCTTTCAGATTTCCCATAAACTCGCACTGTAAAATCTAGACACGCTAATGAAATTACTCCTAATATAAGAAATATTACTCCCAAAGCATTAAAACCTGCGTTTAAACTAAAACCTGAGACCATAAAAACAGCAATCATAGCTAGTATTAAAGAAATTATTTTGGATAGGTAAATCGACTCCTTTAAAATTACTATTCCCATAATTGAGAGTAACACAGGAGCTGACAAAATTATTGGATAAGCAATAGATAAAGGTAATAAAATGATACCTTTTACAACAAAATAATAGGTCAAAGTCATTAAAATACCTCTTATAAAATGAAGTTTATAATTTCTTGTTTTTATTTCTTCTAAGCTCTTTCTGTACAATAAATAAAAGAGCACTGGGATTATTGCGGAGAAACTCGCTATGGAAAATATAACTGTGTCTTTATATAAATCTCCAATTAACTTTATAATAGTGTCTGCGATTGAAAATAAGAAAAAGGCAACAGTGCCTAATATGTAAATTATGTGTTTTTTACTCTCTAATTGAGACATTGAATTTACTTCTATATCTCATTACTAAGATTAATACGAACAATTTAATGGTAAGCGGTATAAAAAAATAAAATATCATAATATTTGGAATATTTGGGTGAATTGTAAAATTTATTGATTGTAAGTAACCATATCCCGTTAGTGCTATACCAGCAGCAATTCCTATAGCAGCTTTTCTTATAATTGAGAAAAGTGATGTAAAAAACTGTGATAATCGATTTTCATTATTTACATCTAATATATCAGCTAACTCAATCTGGGGTATTATAAGATCAATTCCAATTCCAATTCCTGTAATAAGAATGACAAATATATATATTTGCCAATAGTCACTGCTAGTGAGAATAACAAATAAAAAGCCAAAAATAGTTATACTGGTTCCAATTTGTAATAAAAACATATTTGAAAATTTTTTTCCAAAAAAATACCAAAATGGTGTGGAAATTAATGTTATAAGAAAATACAAAATTAATAAATGGCCTGCATAATCACTAAGACCCAAGTATTCAGATACAAATATAATAAATAAGTTGGCAGTAAAATTATTAGCAAGTAAATTAAAAAATGTAATGTAAGAAAAGGGTAAGATTTTTTTATTTTTTTTAATGAAAGTTTTTAATTTTATCCAAGAAATTTCATTTGGCTTGTAATTCAGTTCATCATCATAGAAAAAATAAAAAATTAATCCCCCTATAATTGCAAGAGAAATAAAAATAAAACCACTTGTTTTTATAACGTCTGGGTTTAATAGCTCAACATTATTTAAATTTGAAATAATCGTTGGAATAATAAGAGCTGCAAGAACTCCTAATATTGCAAAAATTTCTTTGACTGCTGCCAAACGAAATCTTTTTTTTAAAATTTTTTTTTGATCAATAACTATAGAGTCGTAAGGAATGATTGCAATTGAGTAACTTATCAATCCTAAGTTATAAAAGAAAATAAAATAATAAATATTAGAAGATTGGAAAACGTAAAGGCCATATAAAGAAAAAATAAATATTATTATTCCTAAAAGAATTTGATTTTTTCTTGATCGACCTGAAATTATTCTTTTTTCTGTTAAATAACCAATTAAAAAGTCTGAGAAGACATCAAAAAATCTAGATATTAGTATTACTAGTCCAATAACACTTAAAGAGATACCAATTGATAAATTGTAAAAAGTAGGCAAAAAAACAAATAATAATAAAAAACTCCCAGCAAGGTAAAATGACTGAAAACTATAGGATAAAATCGATTTTAAGTTCATCTTTGGATATTTAATACTTGAACAACTTTGACTATATCAAAATATTTATTAGTGTTCAGTTAGCATTCATGCGGGGGCTGATTCGGTATCTCACTTTCCTCCTCTATATGTCGAGTCAGCCGTTCCTCTACCCTCTATATCTAGTATTTTTCTCTTAAATTTTTCGCCCCACATATATCCACCGAGATCTCCATTTTTTCTTACTACTCTGTGACAAGGCACCAATAATCCAACAGGATTTTTACCAACTGCTGAAGCTATAGCTCTTACTGCCTCTGGTCTCTCTATTTTTTTAGCAAGCTCGCTGTAGGAAATTGTGTGACCATAAGGAATTTTAGTAATTTCTGTCCAAACTTTTCTTTGTAATATAGTTCCATTGAGAAATTTTATTTTTATATTTTTTTGTTTAGAAATTTTACCTTTCAATAGATTGTTTATTAATATTTTTGCTTTTTTTAATTTTAAACCTTTAGTTGGGTTATATAAATTAAGTATATTTTTAATGGTTTTATCATTATCTTTTATAAGAAAGTGAACTCCCTCTGAACTATCTAGAATAAAAAGTTTAATTATTGGTGTTTCGATAAAATCAAAACAATAATCCATTAATTAAACATTTTTTTTACTTTATCAAAAAACCCTTCCGTCATTTTAGAGTTTTTCTTAGTAAGGGTTTCATTAAATTGATTTAAAAGTTTCTCTTGATCTGAAGATAAGTTTACTGGTGTTTCAGCATGTACTTTAACAATCATATCACCTCTTGTGTTTGTTCTCAGAATACTCATTCCTTTGCCTTTAATTCTAAGTTTATGACCTGACTGCATTCCTTTTGGTATAGAAACATTAACCATTTTTTTTTCTATAGTAGGAACTTCTATATTTCCGCCCAGAGTTGCTGTAGTAAAAGGTATAGCAACATCACAAATAATGTTATCTCGTTCTCTCTGGAAAAGTTTGTGGTTATTAATATTTATAAAAACGTAAAGGTCTCCATAGGAGCCGCCTCTTTCTCCAGCCTCTCCTTCTCCGCTCATTCTAATCCTGTTACCTGTTTCAACTCCAGCAGGTATTTTGATCTGAATTTTTTTATTTTGTTTAATTCGTCCAGTGTTACTGCATTTTGAGCATCGACCCTTCATTTCTTGCCCAGTTCCACCACATCTACCACAGGTCCTCTCCATAGAAAAAAACCCGCTCTGAGTCCTAACTTTTCCGTAACCTTGGCAAGTAGAACAACTTTTATAACTATGCTGTTCAGGGCAATTAATCATTTTAGGTATTGTTACTTCTAGTGATTTTCCTGTAAAAGCCTCTTCTAAATCGATTGTAACATCGTAGCGTAAATCATCGCCTCTACTTTCGCGCTGACCGCCCTCACCAAACGCACCAAAAATATCTTCAAATATATCTGAAAAACCTCCAAAGCCCTGTTGCCCAAATCCACCAGCTCCACCACCACCTTGTTCAAAAGCAGCATGACCAAATTGATCATAAGTTTGTCTTTTTTTTGGATCTTTTAAAATTTCATATGCTTGGCTCACATCTTTAAATTTTTGTTCAGCTGCAGAGTCACCCTGATTTCGATCAGGATGATATTTCATTGCTAATTTTCGGTAAGCACTTTTTATTTCAGAGTCACTAGCTTCACGGGATATACCAAGAGTGTCATAAAAATCCTCAGCCATAATACTTTAATTTAAACCAAGCTAAGAGTTATTGTCCGCTTGCTTTTTTATCGTCGTCTACTTCTTCGTAATCTGCGTCTATTACATCATCATCGCTTTTAGTTTCACTGGTGTTGTCTTCTTGCTTAGGTTGTTCTCCACCTGGCGTCTCAGATGATTGTTGATCTTTATACATTGCTTCACCCATTTTCATAGATGATTGAGTTAGGTCTTGTGTTTTTTGTTTTATGGTCTCAATTTCATTTTTTTCGAGCGCCTCTTTTAAATCTTTTAAGTCTGCTTCT
>CACJAI010000010.1 GCA_902591315.1 uncultured Alphaproteobacteria bacterium | reverse complement strand
AATTATTATGTTAAAACTCATATCCTGTTTAGAGCGATAGTAACCAAAAGAACCAGTATAAATTCTTCTTGGTTCTTTCTCCTCTTTATTGAGTAATTTTAAAGTATTAATTTTTGGACAACCTATAACTGAGCCACCGGGCATCATCGCCTTAATCACTGCAGATAACCTTACATTATCAAGAAGTGTTCCTGAAATTTCAGAGACATTGTGGAAAATATATTGGTATTTTTGAACAAATTTTAAATTTTGAATTTTGACAGTGTTTGCCTTAGTTATACGACTTAAATCATTTCTTTCTAAGTCAACAATCATATTATGTTCTTTGTCCTCTTTTTGATTATTTTCAAAAAACTTTCTAGCCTCTTTTGTTGATTTTACCTTATCTCTACTTACTGTTCCTGCTATTGGGGAGGTGATTATTTTTTTTCCTTTTACCTTAAAAAGGTTTTCAGGAGAGCAACTAATTATATTAAAATCATTTGTTCTAATACAAAAAGACTCTGGACTAAGATTTTTCTTCATCAAATTGAAAAATAAATTCACTACATCTAAATCTTTTTTGTTCGAATATTTTTGAGCAATTTTTATTTGATAGGTTTCACCAGCCCTTATATTTTTTTTAAATTTATTAAAGATTTTTTCATATACTTGGACGTTTGGACTTACAGATATTTTATTGCTATTTGAAAAAGTAGTTTTATTTAAAGCTTTAAGGTCTTTTAGTAATTTTGATTTAGATTTGGTTACAATTTTAACTTGTTTATCTAAGATTATTTTAGTTTGTGGTCGAAAAAAAACTCCCTCAGGAAAAGATGAATTATCTTTGTTTACTTTTAAATTAATATTCTTACAAAGTAATTCATAACCGAAGAAGCCAATATAACAATCATAGGGTTTATTTGATTTAAATCGCTCTAATTTATTTAAAAACTTATCTAAATTGCCTATATTTAAATTAACTTTTTCAGCAAAATCCGTATATATTTCGAAATTATTTTTATCTGAGTTTCTATAAATTATTAATTCTTTATCAGAATTTAATAAAACACTGAGTATTTCAGAATTATTCATAAGCAAATTTTAGTTATAAAGATTATTTATTCAACTGAAGCGATTGCTACAATTTCACATTCATTTATGAAAAATGCACCCTAACCAATGGGGTGCATCGGGCCTATTTGAAGCGACCAACCTTTGAAATATAAAAAATCTACTACTCGTCGTAATTTATTTTATTTAAAATATTAATAACAGCTTTTCGATTTTCAGCTATTTTTAATAAATCAATATTGTCAAACTTAGCACCTCCTGCTAATTCATTCACACCATCTGATAAAGGTACATCGGGTGAAACAGGAAATTCATTATTGTCATTTGCGTATATGGCCTGAGCTTTTTGACTAACTAAGAAATCCAAAAGTTTTTCAGATTTTTCTCTAGAACTTTCTTTAAGTAAAGCTATACCAGAAATATTAACATGAGTTCCTCTATCCTTTTGGTTAGGAAAAACAATTGTTGCTTTCTCTAGCCATATCTTTTGTTCTTCATTATTGAGCATCTTGAAATAATAATAATGGTTGCCGATACTTAAATCACAAACCCCTGCATATATTGCTTTGACTTGGTCTCTGTCGTTACCCTGAGGTTTTCTAGCTAAATTTGCTTTTAAATTAATCAAATAATTCTCTAACCACTCCTCACCATGATGAGCCATCAAAGATGCAAACAATGAAACATTATATGGGTGAAAACCAGATCTTGTACATATTCTTCCTTTATATTTTTCAGATACTAAATCCTCATAAGTAATATCATTAAGACCTAAATCTTTATTCACGTATATAATCCTTGCTCTTTGAGTAAGGCCTATCCAATTATCACTTTGGAGATGAGAGGGCACAGCAGAAGAATTATTAATTTTAATTGAGGCTCCTGCTTCAGCTACATCAATTAATCTTGATATATCTGATGCTAAGAATACGTCAGCTACAGGCTTATCTTTTTCTAAAATAATTTTTTGAACTAAGCCTTTCTTGGAATATATCCATTCAACATCAATACCAGTTTGACTCTCAAATTCATTTAAAAGAGGTTCAATTAACATTGGTTGTCTTTCTGAGTAAATTTTTAATAAATCATCCGCATGTGCACCACTAAAACCAATAAAGAAATTAATTACTAAAATCTTTATTAAAAAAGAAATTAAATTTTTCATATCATATTACTAATCTCAAATTGAAAAAATCTAAATACAAAAAAAAATGAATGTTACAAATGAATAAAAAAAAACTATTTCTGAAATGAACTACAGATTAAAAATTTACTTTTTTTTTAAATTTATAACTAGTGAATATTCTTCAAGAAGTGATAAGCAAGCTGGTATAGGAAGATCTTTGTGAAGCTCTTTGCAATCGTCATAATCATAGATTCGGTTTTCTTCTTGATTATAAACATGTATGTGATCGGTAGTATTAGTGTCGTAAAATGATTGTTTATCAACAACGATTTGTTTTAAATATCCTTTATCAACAAGGGTATTTAGATTTTCATAAAGAGTAGTCAGAGAAAAATAACTTCTATTGTCTTTTAAAATTTCATTAATTTGATTAATAGAAAAATGTTTATGATTTCCATCAAAAATTGACTTTAAAAGCACCACTCTCTGTTTGGTCTGTCTCCAGCCACAATTTTCTAAGACCACATCAATGTCTTTTTTACAAGCGTTTGATAAGTTCATCAGAGTTAAACTATGTTAAATTTCATTATTTATCAATACTTTCAGGATAAAAATTAAAGACAAAATAGCACTATTAGATTGAAATGAGTTTTAAATAACTTTGTTTAGTTAGCTGTATCAAGGCTTACTCATGTTAGTGACATTCACTTTATTTTTTTTTTGAGAGTTCAATTGATAAATAACATTTACTCTATCAATAAATGATATTGGATAATATTTTTCCTCGACAAGTCTTTTTATTCTAAGATTACAAACTTTATTTTTAATTTTTCTCATAGGCATATAAAATGCCTATAAGAAAGACATGTAAATTAGTTTTTTTTTAGCCTTTAAGTTTCTATGAATATTTCAATTTTCTGAAACTTATTTCAAATTTTATTAGTGACAATCTTTAATTGAATTTGCAATTCCATTAATTAGATCACTATACATTGAAGGTCCAGCATCTATATAAGCTCCCAAAGGATCCATTACACCAGTAGAAATTTTCATATCATTCCCGATAGTTTCAATTATTTTTGGATTATATTGAGGTTCAGAAAAAATACATTTAATACCTTTGTCATTTATAACATCTTGTATATCTGCTATTTGTTTAGCTCCTGGTAAAACATCTGGATTTAAAGTCAATGCTCCAGCAGGAATTACTCCAAATCTATTCTCAAAATATTGGTAAGCATCGTGAAATACAATATAGCTAATATCTTTTGATAATTCTTTTTCTACACTATTGATTAAATTATCTAGTTCCAATGTTGCCCCTGCAGTATTAACTGAATATTGTCTTTGACCATCTGGATCTATTTTAATTAATTCGTCTCGGATAATTTTAACCATTTCTTTAGCATTTTCTGGGTCTAGCCAAATGTGTGGATCAAACTCACCGTGTGCATGCGCATGTGCGTCCTTGTGATCGTCATCGTGACCATCATGTTCATCTTCATGGCCATCATGATCATCATCGTGATCGTCGTGCTTGTGACCTTGATCATCTTCATCCTCTTGGCCTTCATGTTCATCTTCATGGCCATCATGATCATCATCGTGATCGTCGTCCTTGTGACCATGATCATCTTCATCCTCATGGCCTTCATGTTCATCTTCATGGCCATCATGATCATCATCGTGATCGTCGTCCTTGTGACCATGATCATCTTCATCCTCATGGCCTTCATGTTCATCTTCATGGCCATCATGATCATCATCGTGATCGTCGTCCTTGTGACCATGATCATCTTCATCCTCATGGCCTTCATGTTCATCTTCATGGCCATCATGATCATCAAAAATATTTTTTTCTCTAAATTTTAATTTTTCTATAGATGATAGCTCCATAAATGAAATAACTTGTGCTTTCTCAGCAAGTGAGTCTAAAGGTTTTTCCATAAAAGCCTCTAAATCCTCGCCAATCCAAAAAATAATATCAGCTTCTTCAATCATTTTTGCATGAGATGGTTTAAAAACAAATGTGTGAGGATTATTTGTACCTTCAATAATTAATTGAGGTTCTCCTCTTGTTTCCATAATTCTTGATATCAAAGAATGCAAAGGCTTTATTGTAGTGACTACTTTAATGTCCGTTTTCACATCTGCATGAGAATTAAAACTTAAAAATAAAAAAGAAAGTCCGAAAAATATTGATCTTTTGAACAAATTCATATTAATTACCACCTCTAATGTTATACTATTACATATGTAATAATATAACACTATTAATAAGTCAAATTAAAAAATGAATAACAGTCTGGTTGAATTAAATAATTGTGGGGTCTTTAGAAATCAAAAATGGTTAGTGAGGGGTGTTTCCTTAAAAGTCTCACAAGGAGAAATTGTAACACTAATCGGACCCAATGGATCAGGTAAATCAACTACTGCTAAAATGTCTTTAGATATTTTAAAACCTGATGAAGGTACAAACACAATTAAAAAAGATATTAGAATTTCATATGTACCACAAAAAATTTCAATTGATTGGTCTTTACCCTTGAGGTCAATAGATTTTGTTAATTTAGTAACAAAGCATAAAACTAGTGAAATAAATGATGCACTTGGAATTACAGGTATCCAACATCTGATTAATGAAGATGTAAGAAATTTATCAGGAGGTGAATTTCAACGATTACTCATGGCCCGTGCCATAGCTAAAGAACCCCATTTTCTTGTATTAGATGAACCTGTTCAAGGAGTAGACTATTCTGGAGAGATTGCTTTATACAAAACAATTCAAGAAATTGTAAAAAAAATTAATTGTGGCATTCTTTTGATATCGCATAACTTACATGTAGTTATGTCTCAAACTGATTATGTTATTTGTCTCAATGGTCATGTTTGCTGTTCTGGTATTCCCAGTTCAGTTATAAAAGATCAAGAATACATTAAGCTATTTGGTAGTAATATTGATCCTACTTTATCGCTGTATAAGCATAATCATGATCATCATCATTTACCTGATGGAAGCATAAAAGAGGCGAATAAAAATAAATAATGTTTGATGATTTTATTATCAGAGCGTTTGTAGCAGGTATTGGTTTGGCATTAATTACAGGCCCACTTGGATGTTTTATTATTTGGAGGAGACTATCTTATTTTGGTGACACAATCGCCCACTCTGCATTGTTAGGTGTTGTTATCGCTTATGCGATGAATTTTAATCTGATCATTGCAGTTTTTGCTGTTTCTTGCTTTATTGCTTTATCACTACTTTTTTTACAAAAAAGAACCAATCTACCTGATGATGCATTACTAGGTCTTTTAGCACATTCAGTTTTAGCAATTGGTTTAGTTCTATTAGGTATAGTTTCGTTTATAAGAATTGATCTTATGGGTCTACTTTTTGGTGATATTTTATCAGTAAACATCACTGATGTTTTGTTCGTTTGGGTTGGTGGAAGCATTGTTTTGATAGTGTTAATACTAATTTGGAGGCCTCTATTTGCTGCAACTGTAAATTTAGAATTAGCTAAAGCAGAAGGTTTAAATGCTGATCTAGCTAATGCTATTTTTACAATTCTAATTGCCAGCGTAATAGCAATTTCAATTAAAATTGTTGGTATATTATTAATTACAGGTCTTCTAATAATACCTGCTGCTGCCTCTAGAAATTTATCATCTACCCCTATACAAATGGCAATAATTTCATCAGTTATAGGACTTGTTTCAGTTGTACTCGGATTACAAACTTCAATGATTTGGAATTCTCCGACAGGTCCAACTATACTAGCAATAGCCTTAGGTGTCTTTATCTTAACTCTAATACCTCTGAAAAAATTGCTAATTTCAAAAAAAAAAATAGAATTGTCAAATTAAGATGAGATCAACACATACACATTCTAAAAAAAATCAAAGTTTGACCAAAAATCAAAGAATTGTTCTTGATCTCTTACAAAACAGTGGTGTGATTTTAGATAGTACTGCAAAAAATGAATACCATGAAAATTACTTAAAAGCTAAATCGTTATTGGATTTATTAAAATGAACTTACTTTTAATTGACCACGAAGACTCCTTTACTTATAACCTGGCACATTTGTTATCAGGATTTGGTAATTTAGAAGTAAAAAATTTTTATGACATTAAAGAAAAATCTATAAAAAAATCTGACATCATTATTTTTTCTCCAGGACCAGGGAAGCCCTCAGATTACCCAGTATCACTTGATATTTATAATAATTATAAATCAAAGAAAAAAATAATTGGTATTTGTCTTGGTTTTCAACTTATTGCTAATGGAGAGGGCGGAACTATTTCTAAGCAAGAAAAAATATTTCATGGTTATCAGACTTATATTAGAACGAATTCAAAAAGTTTAAGATTTCCTAATAATGCTTTATATCAAGTAGGTAGATACCATTCTTTAAAACTAAAAGAGCCATTTAATTCCTCTTCAATGCATATTACAATGAGATGTGAAGAAACTAATGTTGCAATGTGTTTGGAAAGTCATAAATATGATATTTGTGGTTTACAATTTCACCCAGACTCGTTTTTGACTCCAAATGGCAAACAATTTATTCGAAAAATCATTCAATATAAAAAATAATTCATATTACTCCTCACAATTTAAGCCACTGTGGGGTCAAAAAGGTGTTTTTACATCCATACCTGTAATTGGAAAAACACCAAGGTTAATAGGTTTAAATAAATATTTGAGAACTTTTAACACAACATGTCGGGATTATAAATTTGCTACCAAAATAGATTTAAACATTATCAGAAGTTTAGTAGGAGCGGATTTAAAGAAAATCAAAAATTTTAATCACTTATTGAGAATAGCAACTAATGGATCAACATTATCAATTTCGTTTAGAAAGAGAACAACAACTAAAGACAGTGTCATTGGATTTATAAAAAAATACAAAAGAAGAGACTTTAAAAATAAAAACTTATTTTACAAAAAATTATTAAAATTCATGAGTGAAATAAATTACTCTGAAAATGAAATTATATTACTAAGAGACGATGAAATTACAGAAGGAGCAGTCACAAATTTAGTTTTTGTAAAGAGAGATAAAATTTATATTCCCAAAACTGGGTATTATCATGGAAATACATTGAAGCTTATTGAAGAAATATCAAAATCGAAATTTATTAAAAGAAAAATTTTATTAGAGGATCTAAAAGAATACAGTGAGATATTATCGATTGGCTCTGGTAGAGGTATTACCTCAATAAAAAAAATTCAAAGTGTTTTATGGAAGAGAGCGTCTACAAAATATTTTCAAAAATTAAAAAAAGATTATGAAACTATGATAAAAAGGAATTATTATGAAATTTAATCAACATTCCTTTGCTTTGAAAAAGCCTTTACTAGTAGGTATATGTAATTTTACACCTGACTCATTTAGTGATGGGGGAAAAACATTTTCACGATCTACTGCATTGAAACATATAAATGCAATGGTTAAAGATGGTGCACAAATTATTGATATTGGTGCTGAAAGCACTAGACCAAATAGCGAGCCAATTACATATATTGAAGAAATAAATCGTTTATCCAAAATCTTACCATATTTAAACTATAAGAAATACCTTGTCTCTGTGGACTCGTATAAAATTGAGTCCCAAGAGTATGCACTGAAAAAAGGTGCCCATATCATTAATGATATTAATGGAGGATCAGAAGAGCTATTTAAACTTATAAAGAAATATAACGCAGGACTTTTCTTAATGCACAAAAGAGGAACACCAAAGGAAATGCAAAAAAAACTTAATTCCAGAGTAAATATGGTAAGAGAATTTGATTATTTTATTAAAAAAAGATTGAAAATACTTAATAAAATGAAGATTAATCTCAAAAAGGTATGGTTTGATCCTGGTATAGGATTTGGCAAAACACTAAATCAAAATTTACAATTAATGAAATCTTTGAAGAAATTCAGTAGTGCAAATATCCAAGTATTATTGGGATCCTCACGAAAAAGTTGGATAAATCATATTGATACATCAAATGCTGATGAAAGGATTGGAGGATCTTTAGCTTCTGTGGCGCATGCTCTCAAACAAAATATTCACACATATAGAATTCATGATGTCAAAGAGACAAATCAAATGATAAAAGTTTTGAAAGCATTAAATAAATGAAATTTTTTATCGAAATAGAAGAGATAAAAGTTGACACAATTATTGGGGTGTTCGAAGAAGAAAGGTTAAAACCCCAAACTATATTAATAAGTATAAAATGCCAGTTAGACATTGATCATAATCAAGATCTTGACAATATTGAAAATGTTACAAGTTATTCAGATATCAAAAATGAAATAATTAAATTTGTTGCAGCCTCTCAATATAAAACATTGGAAAAATTAATTACAGATCTTAAAAAACAACTAGATGATAAGTTTCCAATTCAAATAGAAAAATTAGAAATAAATAAAATTGAGATTGCTAAAAAATACAATGCAAAAAAAGTTAGCGTATCGATATAAATCATATATTGCTATCGGATCAAATATAGGCAATTGGAGAAGTAATTTTAACAGTGCATTAAATTTAATGAATAAATTTGGTCATGTTAAAAAGGTTAGTAGAGTTTATTTTACCAAGCCTTTTGGTTTAACCGCCCAAAAATATTTTCATAATGCTGCCTTTTTATTTCTCACTAATTTATTTTTTAATGAGCTATTTATAAAAATGAACGCTGTAGAAAAGCTGATAAAAAAAAATAAACTTCTAGAGAATGGGCCAAGAAGAATTGATTTAGATCTTATTCAATTCGAAAACTTGAAAGTTAAAAATCATTTAATATCAATTCCTCATCCTTCCTCACATTTAAGAGATTTTGTTATACAGCCAGTATTAGACCTCAATCCTAATTTTATTGATTTAAAAACCCAATATACTTACAAAAGACTCATAAATAACTTAGAGGAACGATTTATTATTAAGAAATCTCGTCAAACCCAAGATTATCAAGGATTTTTTTAAGCTTTTCCTCATCCACACTATTAGATTGTTTTAAGCCTGTTGAAATATCAATTCCATGAGGAGATATTGTTTTAATTGCCTCTTTTATGTTATCTATATTTATTCCCCCACCAAGGTAGAGAGGTTTCGCAAAGATCTTTAATTGATTGATTTGTTTTTCACATTCCACAAGAGATTTTTTTTCAATAGTATCTTTTCTGTAAATATTTAAATCATAATAAAAACTACTTATATTATTTAAAATCTCTTCAAAGAAATTATAGTCAAAATTCTCATAATTTACCGAAATTGAAATTTTTGCATCTGTTTTATTATTCAGCAATTCAATTTCTTCATTTTTATATTGATTAGATATGCAAACCTCTTTTATTGCTACATCATTTACGATACTAATTACTTCTTGTATCTGTATATTTCCAATCAATAAAATTGGATTTAATTTTAAATTGTAGGATGCAATAGTCAGTTCTTGAATTTCTTTAGTACTAAGTGTATTTGGGCCATATAAGTAATCACTTACAAGGCCCACCCTACTTACAGAGTACTTTTGAATTACTTCTAAAGATTTTTGATCTGTAATACCACAAACTTTAAGTTGGATATTACCATAATTGAACATTAATTAATTATTGTTCAATTCAAATCTATCGGCATTCATTACTTTGTTCCAAGCTTTAACAAAATCAATTACAAACTTTTCCTTGTTATCATCTTGTGCATACACTTCTGCATAAGATCTAAGTATAGAGTTCGATCCAAATACAAGGTCCGTTGAGGTTGCCGTCCATTTAACATTATTTGTTTTTCGATCAATAATCTCATAATGTCCATTAGACGCTTTCCATTTATTACTCATATCAAGCAAGTTAACAAAAAAGTCAGTTGTAAGAGCACCTACCTGGTCAGTAAAAACACCATGCTTATTCTCACCATAGTTAGCACCCAGAGCCCTCATACCTCCAACAAGTACAGTCATTTCAACTGCAGTAAGACCAAGTAAATGAGCTCTATCAAGCAACAACTCTTCTCCTCTTACTTCATAATTATCTTTTTGCCAATTTCTAAAACCGTCATGTATGGGTTCTAATTGAGAAAATGACTCAGAGTCAGTCATATCCTCAGAGGCATCTCCTCTTCCTGGGTTGAAAGGAACAGGAACGTTAAAACCCGCAGCTTCAATAGCTTTTTCTAGACCAACATTTCCAGCTAAGACAATTGTGTCTGCAATGCTAGCGCCTGCTTCTTTTGCAAGAGGTTCTAATATATCTAGCACTTTTGATAATCTTTGAGGCTCATTGCCTTTCCAATTTTTTTGTGGTGAAAATCTAATTCTCGCTCCATTAGCTCCCCCTCTTAAATCCGACCCTCTAAATGTCCTTGCACTATCCCATGCAGTTGAGACTAGTTCTTGAACAGTTAATTCAGAATTTCTGATTTTTTCTTTGAGTTGTTCCACATCAAAACTAGGTGTTCCAGCGGGAACTGGATCTTGCCAGATCAAATCCTCGTTTGGAAGGTCGTGTCCTATGTATCTAGATCTTGGACCCATATCTCTATGGGTAAGTTTGAACCAAGCTCTTGCAAAAGCATCACAAAAATACTCATGGTCATTATGAAACTTTTTGGATATTTCTAAATAAATTGGATCTTTGATCATTGCCATATCAGCATCTGTCATGATTGGGTTATATCTAATTGATGGATCTTCTACGTCTACAGGCTTATCTTCTTCTTTAATATTGATAGGTTCATATTGCCAAGCTCCTGCAGGGCTTTTTTTAAGTTCCCACTCATATTTAAAGAGCATGTCAAAATATCCATTATCAAATTTTGTTGGCTCAGTAGTCCATGCACCTTCAATTCCAGATGTCACCGTATCTCTTCCAACTCCTCTGGAAGTATTATTCATCCAACCAAGGCCTTGTTCGTTAATTGCTGCCCCTTCAGGTTCTGCTTCAAGATTATCAGCATTACCATTACCATGCGTTTTACCAATAGTATGACCTCCTGCAGTAAGAGCAACAGTCTCTTCATCGTTCATAGCCATTCTTGCAAATGTCTCTCTAATATGCTGAGCTGTTTTTAATGGGTCAGGGTTACCTTCAAATCCCTCTGGGTTCACATAGATTAAGGCCATGTGATTTGCAGCAAGTGGACTTTCTAACGAAGAGGCATCTTCTTTATCTGAGTGTCTATCAGATGCTAATGCTTCTGTTTCTGGTCCCCAGTATATATCCTTGTTTGGGTGCCAAATATCCTCACGCCCATATGAAAAACCAAATGTTTTAAATCCTGTTGATTCATAGCCAATGTTTCCAGCTAAGATCATAAGATCAGCCCAGCTAATCTTGTTTCCATATTTTTTCTTAATCGGCCATAAAAGTCTTCTAGCTTTATCTAAGTTAGTATTATCAGGCCAAGAATTTAAAGGAGCAAATCGATGATCACCGGTTCCACCGCCACCTCTCCCATCAGCAGTTCTATAAGTACCAGCAGAGTGCCAAGCAAGCCTAACCATTAATCCTGCGTATGTCCCCCAATCAGCTGGCCACCAATCCTGACTTTCTTTCATCAATTTATGCATATCGGCTTCTAATGCTTTAAAATCTAATTTTTTTACTTCTTCTCTGTAATTATAAGTACCATTAAACGGTTTTGTTTTTTGATCATGTTGATGGAGAATATCTAGATTTAAATTTTTAGGCCACCAATCAGTTGATGACTTCTCCATATTTGAATTAGCTCCGTGAGCAACGGGACATTTGGCTTCGCTCATTTTTCTCTCCTACTTAATTAATATTGAAGTCATTAAAATTTAACCTGTAAGTAAGTCAACAATACGAATTGTCTCTGTTAATAATTTACAAAAATCCTTGAAATTATTTGCTTTTAAAGAACTGGTTATACAAAATGTAGGCAGCAAACATTCCAATAACTTGACAACTAATAAAAAATATTACAGTGGAGGGATTGATACCCGTAAATGACTCAGTAAACATTCTAGCAATTGTTACAGCCGGATTTGCAAAACTTGTAGATGATGTAAATATAAGAGCTGCTGTAATATAAATACCAACATTAAATGAAACTACATTTTTACCATCTGCTCTAGATAAAAGTATGACCAATAATAATCCAGTTGCAGCAAAAAATTCGGAAATATATATATTTGCCCCACTTCTTATATTTGAAGAAATCTCAATTACATTTAATCCAAATATATAATTTGCAAAAAGTGTGCCTAGTATAGCTGCAATAATTTGTATTAGTATATAAAGAAATAAATCCCTAGAACTCAATTCTTTTTGTAAGAAAAATATAATTGAAACAATAGGATTAAAATGAGCTCCAGAAAAATTTGCAAATATTCTTATTATAAAAATTAGTGTAAAACCTATTACAACAGCATGACTAAATAAAATTACCATTTGATCATTCGTATATTGCTGTCCTGCTATGCCAGATCCAACAATTGATACTAATAAAATAAATGTACCTATAAATTCAGATATGTATTTTTGCATTTTTAAAGTCTTAATGTATCATTGCTAAGTTTTAAAGAAATGTATTATGAATTTTTAGTTACATACCTTGATGCACCATTTCTATTGCTATCTGCTGTAACCACTGGTTTGATAATTCGTATTTTTTATAAACAGTATATGAATATAAAGCTACCAATGAGGGTAGTTATTTCTATAGCTCTTTTTCTTATTAATGCGATTATTTTAGTTCCTGGAATTGTCTTTTTATATAGATGGGTAATGTTATGTGGTTTTTACCAACCAAGCGGCGTTTTTGAAACAGGATATGGTTGTAGTGGGGACGTTTTTAGTCTACTTGTTCCAGGGCTTTTTTTACTTTCGTAAACATTTCATCGACCTGATTTTCGTTAATTATTAAAGGCGGAGAAAAAGCAAGCGTATCTCCGTTAGCTCTTACCATTAAGCCAAGATCCCAAGCTTTTTTCATAGTTTCAAACCCTCTTGCACCAACAGCGTTACCTTTAGGCTCTAATTCTAGTGCAGCAATCACTCCTAAATTTCTAATATCGATTATATGTTTAGTGCCCTTCAGGCTATGAGCGGCTTCCTCAATAATAGGAGCCATATGAGCAGCATTATCAAATAATCCCTCTTCTTGATAAATATCTAGTGTTGCTAAGGCTGCTGCGCAAGCAACAGGATGACCAGAGTAAGTATAACCATGAAATAATTCTATTGGAGCATCCGCATTTTCCATCATTGACTCATAAATAAAGTCTTGAACTATGGTTGCACCCATAGGGATGGTGGCATTTGTAATGCCTTTAGCACATGAAATAATATCTGGTGTTACGCCAAAAAACTCAGATCCAGTTGCTTTTCCCATACGGCCAAAAGCAGTTACGACTTCATCAAAAATTAATAAAATGTCATGTTTTGTGCAGAGCTCTCTTAATCTTTTTAAGTATCCTTTAGGCGGAGGCAGTGCACCAGTTGATCCAGCAATTGGCTCAACAATTACAGCAGCAATGGTTGAAGCATCATGCAATTGAACAAGACGCTCTAAATCATCGGCAAGTTCTGCTCCATGTTCAGGCTCACCTTTTGAAAAAGCATTTAATTTTAGATTGTGGGTATGGCGTAAATGGTCAACACCATTTAGCATTGATCCGAAGTACATTCTATTTTTTACCATACCACCTACGCTTATTCCTCCAAAGCCCACACCATGATAACCTCTTTCGCGACCTATTAATCTAGTTTTAGATGAATGTCCGCGTGCACGTTGATAAGCTAGCGCAATTTTCAATGCACTATCTACTGCTTCAGATCCTGAATTAGAAAAGAAAACATGATTCATTCCTTCAGGAAAAATTTCTGCTAAACGATTAGCTAGTTCAAATTGTTTTGGATGTCCAAATTGAAAAGGTGGAGAGTAATCAAGATTTTCAATTTGTTTATTTACAGCTTCTTGAATTTTTTTTCTACCATGACCAGCGTTTACACACCAAAGCCCTGCAGTGCCATCTAAAATTTCTCGATTATCGTCACTAATAAAATGCATATCTTTAGCACCGACTATAATTCTTGGATCTTTCTTAAATACTTTGTTAGGAGTGAAAGGCATCCACAGCGGTTCTAAATTATTTGGCTTATTCATTTTCTCTCCTGATTTTAATAAATATACATTATTCCCTCACAATTGCTTCAGCAAGGGTAATAATGTCATCTTTTAGGGTAGGGTGAGGGCAGCGTGGACTGCCCTCATCACAATCACATTTTTGATCCGATGAAACCTGCTATGAACCAAATAATCATAACTATAAAGGGGTAGTGTCCTGTAAACATATCTGCCATTTAAACCTCCATGATTCCTTTAATTAGGTTATAGGATTTCATAGTAATATGCAATATTTGCATATAAATATACAAATTTTGTTAATTTATCCACATTTATTGTGAATTATGGTGATTAATTATGCATTTTTTTTATACCAATAAGCACCATTGTTATTTCTTCGTCCTTATAATAAGTATAACTAGCTTATGAGCGTCGTTTCGAAAACAATCAAATATTTACTCGATAAAAACATATCAGTTTCAACAGCAGAATCTTGTACTGGTGGTTTGCTTGCAGCAGAATTTACAGCTGTGTCTGGTATATCTAAAATTTATAAAACTGGTTTGATAACATATTCAAATGACTCAAAAATTAAAAATCTCAAAGTCAAACCAACTACTATCAAAAGGTATGGTGCAGTCAGCCGTCAAGTATGTGCTCAAATGTGTTTACATTTACACAAGATTTCCAAAAGTCAGCTAACATTTTCAACAACAGGTGTAGCTGGTCCAAACGGTGGTACTAAATTAAAACCTGTAGGTTTAGTTTTTATCGGATTATATTTTAAAAAAAATATTTATATCGAACGATTAAATTTCAATCCAAAACTTTCTAGAATTCAAATTCAAAAAGGCACAGTGAAAGAATGTTTTCACATGTTAAATAATATTATAGATGAGCTATAAGCGAAATTATAATAGTTTACTACCTGACGATTTCGAACTTAGTAAAGAATTTGAAAATATCATTGAGCAACTAGAAAGCACAAAAGATCATTTTTATATTACTGGTAAAGCAGGTAGTGGTAAGTCTACACTATTGGCCTACTTTCGATCTATAACAAAGAAGAATACAGTTGTTCTTGCTCCAACAGGAGTTGCTGCAATTCGAGTTAAAGGACAAACTATTCACTCATTTTTTGGTTTTCCACCAAAGGTTATTCAAACACGACATATAAAAAAAGTAAGACAAATCGAAATTCTTCAAAATTTGGAAACATTAATTATTGATGAGATATCTATGGTTCGTGCTGATGTTTTTGATGCGATTGATTATAGCCTTCGTGTTCACAGAAAAAAACTTACACAACCATTTGGCGGAGTTCAGCTAATAGTTTTTGGGGATTTATTTCAACTACCTCCAGTTGTGAATATGGATGAGTCAGGACTTCTACAGCGCATTTATCCTAAAGGTCATTTCTTCTTTCACTCAAATATTTTCCAAGATGCACAATTTAAAACGCTTGAATTACATAATATTTATCGTCAAAAAGATGACCATTTTATTCATTTACTTAACTCTGTTAGAGATGGCTCAATTACTCACACGCAGATCGAGAATATAAATGACTCTTTAACTGATCACATTGAGATGGATGAAGGTAAAATCATACTTACTACAACTAATGCTCGAGCGAGCAGCATTAATCAAAAATATTTAAGCCAGTTAAATCAGGAGGAGTTTTCTTACAGGGGACAAGCTACTGGTCAATTTTATAAAGAATTATTTCCCACTGATGAAATCTTAAAATTAAAAAAAGGAGCTCAAGTAATTATGATTAAAAATGATCCTGAAAAAAGGTGGGTTAATGGATCCATTGGTATAATTCATGATATCGCTCAAAAAAAAATAAAAGTAAAAATCAATAATAAAATATATGAGGTTAAAAAAGAAAAATGGGATCGTATTCAATATACCTATGATGATGATCAACAAGAAGTTCAAGAGGAAATAACAGGATCTTTCAAACAGTATCCAATGAGATTAGCTTGGGCAATTACAATTCATAAAAGCCAGGGACAAACATTTGAAAAAGTAATTATAGATATGAGTCAAGGTTCTTTTGCTCCAGGACAACTTTATGTTGCACTAAGTAGATGTATAAGTTTGGAAGGTATAGAACTGCTAAGACCTATTAAAAAATCAGATATCATTGTTAACAATCAATTGATAGCTTTCCAAGACAGATTAATTTAAGATGGGTAAAAAAATATTATATAGTATTGCAGTCTTTGGCATTATAGGTTTAGGCCTATATATTACTTCGACATTTGAATACCACGAATACTATGAGGAATGTGAAAAACAAAGCAACACTCAAGGAGGTATAGAGTCTTGTGTTGATTTTATGATAGAGGAAGCAAAAAAATGATTTATCTCAAAGATAGTTATACAAAGAGTTTTGAAGAAAAAATTTTATTAGTCGAGGGTGACAAAATCATTACTCAAGACAGTTCTTTTTATGCTCAAAGTGGTGGGCAACCCGGAGACAAGGGTTTACTAGAAATTAATGATAAAAAATTCAATGTTATCAATACAGTTAAACATGAGTTAGGTATTGCCCATGTTGTTGACTCAGAAAAGCTAAATCTATCTGGGCAAATAAAAGGCCATATTGATTGGGATCATCGATATCGATTAATGAAGATGCACACCACAATGCACTTAATGTGTGCAGCATTACCTTATTATGTTACAGGAGGGTCAATTGGTTTAGAAAAAAGTAGGATTGATTTTGATTTAGGTGAAGAAACATTTGAATTTGAAACTTTAAATAAAATCATTAATAAATTTATTCAACAATCTCATTCTATTTCTTATCAGTGGATAACAAATGAAGAGCTAGATCAAAAACCAGAACTAGTACGAACCTTGTCAGTTAAACCGCCAAGAACAAATGATAAAATTCGCCTTGTTAAAATAGGAGATATTGATTTACAACCGTGTGGGGGAACTCACGTCGCTAATACAAATGAAATTGGCGAATTTAAATTTATGAAGTATGAGAGTAAAGGAAAAATGAATAAACGTGTTCAATTTACTCTCATATAATGCACAAAGCATCCTTTAAAGATTTTTTACTTTTATTTTTATTAGCTGGTATATGGGGAAGTGCGTTCTTTAACATCAAAATTGCCTCAGAAAGTTATACACCCATGGCACTTGCCTTTGGTAGAATTTTTTTTGCTGCAATAGTAATGCTTATTTACTGTTGGATAAGAAAAATTTCAATTGAAGCATTTGGAGAAAATTGGTTATGGTACGCAACTATAGGATTTGTGAATTTAGTTCTCCCGTTTTTTTTTATTTCATTTGGTATATTAAAAGTTCAAAGTAATCTAGCAGCAATCTTGATGTCCACGGCACCTATTGCAGCGACAATCTTGGGACATTTATTTATTCAAAATGAAAAAATTAATCTTTTAAAATTTGTTGGAATATTAATAGGCTTTCTTGGTATCGTTTATTTATTTTCAGATAATATTCTAATCAATCAGTCAAATATCTTTTATGCTTTTATGGTAATCTTGGGTCCAGTTTGTTACACCATAGGTGGATTATTTTCGCTCAAGCTCAAACATATAAAAAATGAAGTACTTACATCAAGTATTTTAATTTGGGCAGTTATTCTTTTATTACCAATTATGTTCATTTTTGAAAATCCAACAGAATTGAGACCCTCTCTCAATGCTACAATTTCTCTTCTGTATCTTGGTATCGTTGCGACAGCGATAGCTTGGTTAATGAGATTTTATATTCTTAAAAATAATGGCTTAGTTTTTCAATCACAAGTTGCCTACATTATTCCAATTTTTGGTTTGATATTTGGATATCTTTTTTTAAATGAAAAAATAACTTATAAAATTATTGTTGCCCTTATTGCTGTTTTAATTAGCACTTACTTAATCGAAAAAAGTAAAAAAAATAAGATTACTGATAAACTATCTTGATGTTATTCGCTTATAATATAGTGTACGCAATCTAATTATGTCAGCAGATATTTTAATTAAAATTGATAATCTAAAAAAAACTTTTCAAGGAGGTTTAGAAGCCCTTAAAGGAGTCAATTTAGAAATTCAAAGAGGTGAAATTCTTGCACTTCTTGGTCCAAATGGTGCTGGAAAAACAACACTCATTAATGCCATATGTGGGATAGTCTTACCTACATCTGGAACCATTTCAGTTGATGGATATGATGTTGTTAAAGATTACCGAAAAACTCGATCGATGATTGGTCTTGTGCCCCAAGAACTCCATTTAGAAGCCTTTGAAAAAGTTTTTCAAAATGTCTCTTACACTAGAGGCCTATATGGTAAGAAAAAAGATCCTGCGTACATAGAAAAAATTCTTAAAGATCTTAGTCTTTGGGATAAAAAGGATAGTAAGCTTCGTGAGCTTTCTGGTGGTATGAAGAAAAGAGCATTAATTGCAAAAGCATTGAGTCATGAACCAAAAATACTTTTTCTAGACGAGCCTACTGCAGGTGTTGATATTAATTTGCGAAGAGATATGTGGAGAGCAGTGAAAGAACTCAAAGAAAATGGTGTGACAATCATCCTTACAACTCATTATATTGAAGAAGCTGAGGCTATTTCTGATCGAGTATCTGTAATCAATAATGGTGAAATTATAATTACTGATAACAAGAATGATTTAATGCGAAAAATGGGCCAAAAAAATTTAACTATAGAATTTCAAGAGCCTTTCAGTCAAATCCCATCTACTTTAGAGTCATATAACTTAAAAATGAATAGTAAAAACTCTTTAACATATTCTTATGACTCTCACGGATCCTCAACTGGTATTACCGCACTTCTTCAAGACATAAAGTCGGCTGGTCTTAAATTAAAAGATTTAAATTCCTCCCAGACATCGCTGGAGACGATATTCGAAAAACTTTTGGAGGAGAGTGTATGAATTGGACAGGCATAATGGCGATTTACTTGCATGAAATGGATCGTATGAGAAGAACAACTGTTCAAAGTATATTTTCTCCTGTGATATCATCCTCTCTTTATTTTGTAGTCTTCGGTGCTGCAATCGGTAGTCGCATCCCTGTGATTGAAGATATCTCTTATGGTTCTTTCATAGTACCTGGTATGATAATGCTAGCTTTACTTACACAAAGTGTCTCAAACGCTTCCTCAGGTATTTTTTTTCCAAAGTTTCTTGGAACTATAAATGAAATATATGCTGCCCCACTATCAACAACAGAGATTGTTATTGGTTTTGTTGGCGCGGCCACTACAAAATCAATAATTTTAGGAAGCTTAATATTAGCAACAGGATTATTTTTTGTTGAAATATATATTATGCATCCTTTTACAATGATTTTAATGCTCGTCTTAACATCTTTAACTTTTAGCTTACTTGGTTTTCTCATTGGGATGTTGTCATCAAATTGGGAGGAGCTATCAATATTTCCTACACTAATTTTATCTCCACTTGTATTTCTTGGTGGCTCGCTATATTCAATCAACTGGTTACCAGAGTTTTGGCAGAACGTTTCTTTAGTAAATCCAGTTCTTTATTTAGTAAGTGGTTTTCGATGGAGTTTTTATGAAATGGCTGATGTAAGTATTACAACAAGTTTGATTATGATATTTACTTTTTTAATTCTAAATATTTCTGCAATTATTTATATTTTTTCAAAAGGCTTCAAAATTAAAGACTAGTAACAGATGTCAAATAGGATCGTCTGGTTTAAGAAGAATTTAAGATTTAAAGACAATGAAATTCTTATTGATGAAAATAAAAGATCTATATTAATTTACATTATAGAACCCGAGCTGTGGAAGCAAAAAGATATGTCTTTAAGGCAATGGCAATTTACATTTGAGAGTGTAAATGAGCTTAAACGACAATTATTAAAAAATAATTTATATTTAAATATCTTTTTTGGTGACGCGATTGAAATATTCAAGTTTTTAAAAGATAAACATAGCTTTTCAAGCGTAATTAGCGAACAAGAAACAGGTATTCAATGGACTTACCAAAGAGATAAAAAATTAAAAAAATTTTTTTTTCAAAATAAAATTGATTGGATTGAGTGCTCTTACCCAGGCGTTAAAAGAGGACAACATGATAGAAACCAATGGGCAAAAAATTTTAGAAACGAGATTATTAAAAATTCTAATTTGCCCATCATAAAACAATCAGTTAATTTAGAATTAACAAACCATGAATTACCAAAATTTTTTTATGACTCAACACCATGCCCATATAGGCAAAAGGGTGGATCTGTCGAAGCAGAAAAATTGCTTCAGTCTTTTTTAAATAAAAGAGGTGAAAATTATCAATTTGAGATGTCTAGCCCAATTACTGCTGAAAAAAGCTGCTCAAGATTATCAACTCATTTGACATACGGTACAATATCACACCGCACAGTTTTTCAAGAGGCCACAAAAAAAAGAGATCTAATAAAGTATGACAATAAAAATTTTGCTAAATCTATAAATTCATTTTTATCTAGGTTACATTGGAGATCGCATTTTATTCAAAAATTAGAGGATCAGCCATCAATTGAACATACAAGCTTTATTCCTGTGTATGATCAAATACGTGATAAAGATGAAGAGAAATTAGAGGCTTGGATTGAAGGTAATACCGGAGTTCATTTTATCGATGCATGTATGATTTATCTAAGAAATTATGGATGGATTAATTTTAGAATGAGAGCAATGTTAGCTTCTTTTGCTTCTTATAATTTATGGCTTGATTGGAGGTACTTTGCTCCACGCTTGGCAGCATTGTTTACAGACTTTGAACCTGGAATTCATTACAGTCAAATACAAATGCAATCAGGTACAACCGGTATCAATACTATTAGAATGTATAATCCTTATAAGCAAGCTATGGATCAAGATCCTCTCGGTAAATTTATTAAGTCACAAATTCCTGAAGTAAAAAATTTCCCACCTGCTTTTTTTCATAATCCCCCAAAAAAAAGTTTGAACGTAAATTTGTTCGATAATGAGTTTCAAAAAGAAATAATAAATGTTAAAGAAACTGCTCAGAATGCTAGAAAAAAAATTTTTGATATTCGCAAATCACAAGAACATAAAATACTTGCAAAAAATGTTTATTTAAAACATGGTAGTAGAGGAAGAAATTGAGCTAATCTATGTTTGAAAAACCTGATTATATCGTAATTGGTTCTGGATCAGCAGGATCTGCAATTGCATACAGACTTGGGGAAAACCCTCAATTAAAAATTCTGGTATTAGAATTTGGAGGAAATGACAACAGTCCTTTTATACAAATGCCTGCAGCACTCTCATACCCAATGAATATGAATAAATTCGATTGGGGTTATAAAGCAGAACCCGAGCCTACTTTAAATGGTAGGTCTCTTGTTTGCCCTAGGGGTAAAGTTATAGGGGGGTCTTCGTCAATTAACGGAATGATTTATGTTAGAGGAAACGCTGGTGACTATAATGAGTGGGCTGAAAGTGGTGCAAAAGGTTGGGATTATCCCGATGTCCTTCCATATTTTCAAAGAATGGAAGCAAGCCATGGTGGCAATTCAGAGTTTAGAGGAATATCAGGTCCACTAAACATTACTCATGGCAAAAGAGATAACCCATTACACAATGCATTTGTAAAAGCGACGGAGCAGGCGGGATACACTTACACTGATGACTATAATGGTTTTCGACAGGAGGGTTTTGGACCAGCTGATATGACCGTTTGGAAAGGCTCTCGTTTTTCAACAGCGAAAGCTTATTTAAAGCCTGCATTAGCAAAAAAAAATGTACAACTCATAACAAAGGTCCTAGTCGATAAAATAATTTTTCATGAAGACAAAGCTAAGGGAGTTGAAGTATTCCATCGAGGCCAAAAAAAAACCTTTAGTGCAAATATTGGTGTTATTTTATCAGCTGGCGCTATCAATAGTCCAACAATTCTTCAAAGATCGGGCATTGGAGAGGGCGATGATTTAAATAGTTTGGGGATCAAAGTTATTAAAAACTTACCAGGTGTTGGTAAAAACTTACAAGACCATTTAGAAGTTTATTTTCAAGTTAAATGTCTACAACCAGTAACACTTAATAAATATTTAAATCCTTTCTCCAAATTACTTATCGGCATGCAATGGATGTTTTTTAAAAGTGGGCCAGGAGCAACAAACCAATTTGAAACTCTTGGTTTCATTCGCTCTGATAAAAACATACCATATCCAGATATACAATTTCATTTTCTTCCAGTCGCTATTAGATATGACGGAAAGGCACCTAGCGAGGGTCATGGTTTTCAATTGCATGTAGGGCCAATGCGATCAAAATCTAGAGGTTTTGTAAAATTAAAATCTAGCAACCCATTTGACTCACCAACGATAAAATTCAATTACATGTCTCATGAAGATGATTTTCCAAACTTTAGAAAATCACTTAGACTTAGTAGAGAGATATTGAGCCAAGAGGCCCTAGTTCCTTTTAAAGGAGATGAAATTCAACCTGGCGATGACGTTGTTTCGGATGAAGGTCTCGACGAATTTATAAAAAATAATTGTGAAAGTGCCTATCATCCATGTGGTACCTGCAAGATTGGAAAAGAAGATGACCCTTCTTCTGTCGTTCTAAACGATTGTAAAGTAAAGGGTTTTTCAAATCTATACCTTGCAGACTCATCAATTTTTCCTCAAATATGTAATGGTAACCTTAATGCACCGTCAATAATGACTGGTGAGAAAGCCTCAGATCATATCTTGGGAAAACCTCTTTTAGCACCATCAAATCTACAACCTTATACACACCCAAATTGGCAAAATTCACAAAGATAAAATTTATGATCAAGCTAGTGCTTTTGTTTCTGATACTCCCATTAACTTCATATTCTGATAAACATATTCCATATTATAAATCCCTAGCTCACGATAAGTCTTGGTTACGTCATTATCCAGAAAATCAAGATTTGAATAAACAAACAGAGAAATTTCTCCTTACAGAGGAAAATATGCCTGTAAAGGTTATTGAAGAGTTCAGAAATAGTTGGAGTTCTTATACAGATTGGTACCGCATTGAATTATTTAATGGGATACAAGGTTGGATTGCTCACAATCAGTTATCTAAAAAAAGAACATTGCTGATACTAGAGGATATTGAGCTATATGCATTGAAGTCTTATGACCCTGAGTCTTGGATGACTATTCAAAAAGGAGTAATACTTGCACCAAAAATTGTAAACTTATTAGATGTAAAAGAAACAATGGTGAAAATAAGTATACCTGAGGACAATAAATCCTCTGTTAAAGGATGGATACCCATAGATGACAGATTATGGGGAGTCTCTGATAAAGAAACGCAAATTTTAAATGATTAAATACTTACTATTTATGTTACTCGTGGTACAAGACTTGATGGCCTATAATGAGTCTCCTTATAAAGTAGTTCATCAGACAGATACATATGAAATTAGATTTTATGAGGAGCGCCTAGTGGTTCAAACCCAATACACTAATCAAAATAATGGATTTCGAAAGCTCTTTAATTATATTTCTGGCAATAATAAACAAAGTGAAAAAATTGCAATGACCACACCTGTGAATGTTACTCAAATTGAAAATGTTTATGTCATGCAATTTTACTTACCAGATAAATACAAACCGAATGAAATACCTTTGCCATCAGATAATTCAGTGAAAATTTCTTCAATTGAGCCAGGTTATTTTGCAGTAATTAGATATTCTGGTTTTGCTTCCGATAAAAATTTTTATAAACACCGAGATGTTTTAAAAAGTAAGTTAAATACCGATAATATTAAAGTTATCGGACCTGCTATTAAAGCTACTTATGATGGCCCTTTTACATTGCCTAATCTTCGAAGAAATGAAGCAATCTATCAAGTTGGTTGGAAGAATCCTCTTTAAGTCATGAACGCCAACTAATTAATTTAATATATAGCCTAGCTTTTTTAATTATTTTAGTAATATTATTTAATGTTTTTTTGACAATATGACTGATTTTATTGGGCAATCTTGGATATTCACTAGATGCATAGTTTCATTAACTTCTTAGCATTATTTTTTTTTTGATTCAGTATTTATAAGTTTCTCAACTCAAAAATAAGAGAGGTATTTATGAAACTAATAACAGCAATTATCAAGCCCGATAAAGTTGAAGCTTTGAGACAAGCACTTACAGGTGTTGACATCCAAGGTTTAACTATTGTTGAGGCTAAAGGATATGGGCGCCAGAAGGGTCATACCGAACTGTACCGAGGCGCAGAATATGAGGTACATTTTCTTCCTAAATCTCGAGCAGAGGTTTTAGTAGATTCTGCAGACGTCGAAAAAGTCATAACAACGATTTCTGAGGCAGTAAAATCAGGAAAAATTGGAGATGGCAAAATTTTTGTAACTGAAGTGCAAGAAGTTGTCCGAATTCGTACAGGAGAACGTGGCGCTGAGGCAATTAAATAAGGAGATCCAATGAAAAAAATATTAACTTTCTTAATCCCTACTTTGCTTTTCTCCGGAGTTGCAAGTGCGGAAGTATCTGCTGAAACAGCCTTTGTATTTAATACATTTTTATTTGTTTTTAGTGGAGTCTTAGTGATGTTCATGGCATTAGGTTTTGCCATGTTAGAAGCTGGATTTGTTCGTAAAAAAAACACATCAGCAATTTTATTAAAAAATATAGCTTTATACTCAATTGCAGGAATAATGTTTTATCTAATCGGTTACAGCTTAATGTATGTAGATGTTTCAGGTTGGATTGGTTCATTAGGTGGTGCTTTTTATGATACAGCTGATGATTTAACAGTTGCAACAGAAGAGGGCGGCTACTCTTTAGCGTCAGATTGGTTCTTCCAAATGGTTTTCTGTGCTACAGCAATTTCAATTGTATCTGGAGCATGTGCTGAAAGAATTAAAGTATGGCCATTTATGATATTTGCAGCATTTATGACAGGAATTATTTACCCAATCTATGGTTCTTGGACCTGGGGCGGTGGATGGCTTACAGAAATGGGCTTTTCTGATTTTGCTGGATCTACAATTGTTCACTCAGTCGGCGGATGGGCAGCTTTAACTGGCTGTTTAATTCTTGGTCCTAGAGCTGGAAAATACGGTGCAGATGGAAAGATCTCTCCAATCGCTGGTGCGAACATGCCTTTAGCGTGTCTTGGTACCTTCATCCTTTGGTTTGGGTGGTTTGGATTTAACGGTGGATCTCAATTAGCACTTGGTAGTGCCGCTGATGCTTCTGCAATGTCGATTGTTGTTGTAAATACAAATATCGCTGCATGTGGTGGTGTCGTGGCTGCAATTATTTTATCACAGCTATTGTATAAAAAAATTGATCTATCTATTGCATTGAATGGTGCGATAGCAGGTCTTGTTGCTATTACTGCAGGTCCAGATTTAAGCAACCACTTCTTATCTATGATTGTTGGTGCAATAGGTGGTATTCTTTGTACTATCGCTATCCCAATGCTCGACAAAATGAAAATCGATGATGTTGTCGGTGCAATATCAGCACACTTAGTTGCAGGTATTTGGGGAACATTGGCCGTAGGTATTTTTGGTAGCGGCGATTTCCTAGTGCAATTAATAGGAATTGTTGCTGCAGCTGTCTTAGTTGTACCTTTAAGTGGCATATTCTTTTATATTCTAAAAGGAACTGTAGGCTTAAGAGTATCAGAAGAGACGGAAGCATCTGGTTTAGATAGTGCTGAGTTAACAACAGTCGCTTACCCAGAATTTAAATAATCTTATTTATAGTACTCCTAAAAAAGGGGCACATTATGTGCCCCTTTTTTTTATATTAACTCATCAATTAAACTTGTAATTTTCGAACTGTCAGGTTTAGTCATGGAGGACCAACTTTTAACTAATTGACCTTCTCCATCAAAGAGATACTTATAAAAATTCCATTTTGGAGTTTCGTTATACTCTGATGTCATCCAACTGTATATCGGATGGGCATTTTCACCAACAACACTAATAATTTCTGATATAATAAATTTGGTTTCATAATTAACTAAACAAAATTCTTTAACTTCCTCATTATTACTCAGCTCTTGATGAAAACTATTAGAAGGAGTTCCAATAATTACTAAATTCTTTTTAAAATACTCACGATGAAGATTGGATAGATTAGCGTATTGTTTTGTGAAACCACATCTACTAGCCGTATTAACAAGAAGAATGGGTTTACCTTTAAATTTATCAAGATTAACTGTATTTCCATCAATATCTTGAATACTAAAGTTATATAAGTTTTTCGCCATAATGCTCCCTATGCTTGTGAGTAAAATACTCAAAGTTATCAAGAAAATTCTCATGACAATATATACTTACTTTAAATTATCTGGATTTATAGATTTAAACTTTTGGTAAACCTAAAACTTCATTTTTTTTGATGTATTCATCTTTGTAGGGAGGTCTGCTAAATACCTCTTTAATCATAGGTTTAAAAAAATCTAGATCTTTATTTTCATATTCGGGATCAAAAGATTTTTGATCCCATCTTTCACAGAAATCTGCGCAAGTTTGGAAATAAATATTATCTTTAAATTTATCTCTAGCATTTTTATCCCATCCATAATGATGAGCATAGTAGATCATTTGAAAAATTCCATGATGTTCAATCACCCATGTTATTTCATCTCTTACATAAGGTCTTACAACTTCAGCAGAAAACCTATCGTGATTTTGAGGGGCAAGCCCATCTCCAATATCATGAAGTAAGGCACCAACGATCCAATCAATATCAGCTCCATCATTATAAGCTCTAGTAGCTGATTGTAGACCATGATCTAATCTTGTTATCTTGTAACCCTCCATAGTATTTTTTCCTTGTCTTGTAAGTTCTTCTATTATTCTTTCATATGTCAAAGAAACATACTTTTCCTCATATTTTTGGAGCAATAGATAATCTTCTTTATCTCCATCTTTCATATGTTTAAATTTTACATTTTTCTCAGTCATAAATTTGTCTCACTTAGATGATATTTTTCATGTAAATGTCTCAATTTTCCATCAGTTGAATCAAATTCTAGATAACAACCTTGTAAATGTCTAGCTCCCTCACTCGAGTCATAAGAGGTTCTTCCATGGAGAAGTCTATGGTTATCAAACATCATGACATCTCCTGGTGAGAGCTTAAATTTTATCTCGAAGTCAGATGAAGTGTATAAATCTCCTAATAATTTTCTCGCTTTGTAAAAACTCTCTAATTTTTCATTTTCTAGAGGTGGCACGTAATCAACTCTAGTACTATACCTGACTTGCTTATAGTCGCCATCCTTGTCTAATTCAATTAACTCTCCCCAATTTTCTAAAATTATATCTTTATCTTGAAATCGGTAACGTAAATTTGTTTTGGTTAAAGACTCAAATGCTTCTGGCTCATTTAATCTGATATATTCTGCAACTGAAAAACCATCAACAAGAGTAGAAAAACCACCACTCACTTCATTTTTTAAACAATGCAAAAACTGTATCCCGGGTGCTTCTGGTTTTCTGTAAGGATTATCAGTATGAGGCGGTAATGCAATAGGTTTATAGGCTAAGTCATTTGGATTTGGTTTAGACATTACATCAAAAAATTCTCCAAAATTTGTGACTTTAACTGGGCCGATTGAATTTACAAATTTTAAAATATACTTACTTTCAGTTGGTACATTTTTAATAATAACAAAACCATATTTATAAAAATCTTTAAGAAGATTATACATAGACTCTTGTTCAACCATATCTACTTCAAAAATAGCTTCAGGTAAATCTTCTAGTTGAGAATTCCATAAAATTCTTTTTGGTAAGGGCCCTCTTTTATTTTTTTCTTCATCCATTTCAATCAAAAGATCATCTAAACGATATTGACCTTGTGCCCCATCATTAAATTCAACATCAAGTTTGTGATCTGATAATTTGCAACTTATAATTTTCAATTTTAGGTCAATAGAGGATGGCTCATATAATCTTTGATTAGTATCTAAATCAAAATACTTTTTACCCGGTAGTCTTTCTCTTAACCAAATGGGATGCAAATGAAATGTCTTATTTTGATGAATTATCTTAATAGTATTGCTTTCAAAATGAAAATCCATAATTCAAACTCTAAGCATTAATAAATTAATTTTTTGCTAAATTTAATTAATTGTCAATTAAGAAATTAACTCTTGATTTTAAACATTGCCTCAATTTCTACTGTAAAACCTAGAGGCAAAGAATTAACTCCTACTGCAGCTCGAGCATGAACACCAGTCTCACCAAAGATATCTTTCATCATATTTGAGCAACCATTGATTACTAAGGGTTGCTGTGTGAAGCTCTCAATACAATTTACAAAACCTGTCAGTTTAATTAATTGATCTACTTTATTAATTGATCCTATTTCATTTTTTAAAGCAGATAAGATAGCTAATCCACATAGCTTAGCGTGATTTTGAGCTGTCTCTAAATCAACATCAGCCCCAACTTTTCCTTTTGCAAAAGACCCATCCTCAAGTAATGGGCCTTGACCAGATATATATGCAAAATTATCAACAATAACGCAGGGTTTATAACTCCCTGCAGGTTTGGCAGGTTTTGGTATTAAAAGACCTAATTCAGCTATCTTGGCTTCGAAATCCATCAATTAAAAAATTACTCTTTTTCATCAATTTTACTAATCATTTGTTCAGTAGCAGTTTGCATTCCTATTGCGGAAGTGGTGCGAGGCACAATCATTGATGGTGTATTTTCATCATAAATTTCACTAGTTCTTCCAATCCTAATTCTTTGATAGGTAAATAGTGCGATAAAAACATAAACTATTGCACAATAATAAAATAATCCATAAGCATCAAAATAAGACATAAATCCTGAGACGATAATTGGCCCTAAAACTAAACCTAATGCATTAACTAATGTCAGAGTTGAGCTAGCAGAAACAACCTCGTCCTTTTCTAAAAAATCATTTAGATGAGAAATAACAACTGCATAATAGGGAAGAGATACAGCTGAATGTATACCAACAAATAATAAAAGAATATTAAATGAAATAGATCCAAAAATAATTACACAAATAGAAGAAACCAAGGCAATGATATTTAATATCAGTAAAATTATTCTTCTGTCAAATGTATCCGATAATTTGCCAACCGGATATTGAAATAAAGCGCCAATGAATGTATTTACAAAAACAAGTATAGATATTTGAAAAATACTTAAGCCTAATTTAGCTCCAAAGACTGCAATTAATCCAAATGACGCTCCATAAATCATACCAATGCCAAAAGAGCCGATAAAAGACATGGGAGAATTATTATATAGATCTTTTAAAGATATGAACTTAGGTGTAGAAAATTCTGGTGCCGATTTTTTAGTAAGTAAAATTGGAACTAAAGCAATAGAAATTAATAAAGATGTTAGAATATATAAGTGTGCCTCAGTAGTTTCTTTTATATTAATCAACAAACCACCCCCACTAGTTGAGAAGTATAATATCACCATGTAAAACCCAATAAGCTTCCCTCTAGTTTGATTATCCGCACGATCATTTAGCCAACTTTCACAAACGATATATATTGCTGCTAATGAAAACCCTGTAAGTAATCTTAAAAAAAACCAAAAAAACGGGTGAACATAAATCCAATGAAATAAAATTGTAATGGAAGCAATGGATGCGAATGCTGCAAATACTCTTATATGTCCTACATTTTTGATAATTTTCGGACAAATATATGAGCTAGCTAAATAGCCTATAAAATAACCTGTAAAGACATATCCAATTTCAAAATCGGAAAAATTAAATAATACGGCATTAATATTTAACAAGGTTCCTTGCAAAGAGTGTGCAAGCATAATGAATCCAAAACCTGTAAATAGAGCCCAAGAACTATAAACGATATTTAACACCCGGGATTTTTTAAACTTTTAGCTTAAAAAAGCAATTATTATTTGTTAAATGGTAGGTTTGTCATTACAGACTCAACCTCTTCGCCATCAACAAGAAGTGTCTGTTTTTCTTCTAAGCTTTGATATTTGGTTTGCACCATCGCTATTCCAAGACAACAGCCAAAATCTGGACTGAAGCATGCAGCTCTTAGCTCACCTATTTTGTCAGTGCCTATTTTTAAAGATAACGCTTTTGTAATTTCAATTTTATCGAGTTTAAGTTTTAAACCAATTAAAGATCTCTTGACTCCCTCTTTGTGCTGTTTTTCTAATTCAGCTTTTCCTAAATAATCTATTTTGGGATTGAAAGAAACAAAAGAACCCAAACCACATTCAAGTGGAGTATCATTCATATTCATATCATTTCCAAAAGATAATAAACCACCCTCTATTCTTTCAATTAAATTTGGACAACCTGGTCTTACATCCAAATCTTCACCTTTAGACATAAGGGTATCATAAAGATTTAGCCCGATTTCATCATGATCTACATAAATTTCAAATCCACCCTGTTTGGACCAACCTGATCTTGCAATTAAAAATTTATGATTTTGAAAGTCAAATCTTTTGAAATTGAAAAATTTTAATTTATCTATGTCTTTAAACACTCTTGACATAAGTTCAAACGATTTTGGTCCCTGAACTGCAAGAATGTTAACATTGGGTTCAGTAATTTCAACGTCAAGTTTCATACCAATTGCAATTCCTTTTGCATAAAGAAGTACATCTGTATCTGCTATTGATAGCCACCATGTTTTTTCACCAACTTTCATAATCAGTGGATCATTAATAATTTTACCTTTGTTATCAACAATTGGAGCGTAATAGCAAAGATAATCTTTTGCCTCAGATAAATCTCTACACGTAATTAATTGTGTAAGTTTAGCTGCATCAGGTCCTTGAATTTGAACTTGTCTCTCGCCAGATACATCCCAAAGTTGAACGTTATTTTTTAGGTGCCTACTATCTTCCTCTATACCTTTAAAAGATGCAGGTAAAAGCATGTGATTATAAACTGTGTATGATTGAACACCATATTCCTCTATTCTTTTGGTGTAAGGGGTAGAGCGAAGTCTCGCACTTTTAGCAATTAAGTGGGTCATAAAATTCAGTGTAGTTAATATGTATTCTTACTACAAAGCAATGATATTATTTCTATAAGACATTTAGCCCTAAAATAAATATTAAGAAGGTTACTGATACAAGGGATACAAAGCTAAAAGTCATACCAATTAATAGAGCAGCATG
>CACJAI010000009.1 GCA_902591315.1 uncultured Alphaproteobacteria bacterium | reverse complement strand
TAATAAAAACTTTGAATATTTAAATAAGTTAGCACTAAAAGGTGTAAAAACATCTCTTTATCCAGATATAAGATGGCATAGGTCAGATATTAAAAGTATTTCTCTATTAGGTAATGTTCTAGCTGCAAATCATGCAAAAGAGAATAAATCACATGAAGCAGTATTATTTGATAATAGAAATATGATAACTGAGGGTAATTCCTCAAGTATTTGGATTATAAAAAAAAATAAATGTATTACGCACCCACTTAACTTTAGAATTTTAAGGGGATGTACAAGGCATAAATTAATATCAATTTTAAAAAAAAATAAATTTAAATTTGAGGAAAAAAAATTTTCTATTAAATCTCTGCTTGATGCAGATGAAGCATTCATGACAAGTGCTACTAATTTTGTAATGCCCATAGTTAAAGTTGATAAATTTACTATTTCAAACGGTAAGCCCGGTCTAAATACATTGAAGTTCCGTAATTTATTTATCAACGCAATATGATCTTTAGACTTTTCCTTTTCTTATTTTTGTTACCTATTACAGCTTACGCAAAAATAAATACAATTTACTTAGCTGGTGGGTGTTTCTGGTGTGTTGAGGAGGTTTATGAAAAATTAAAGGGTGTAATTGATGTTCGATCTGGTTATTCAGGAGGTCATGTTGAAAATCCAACTTATCAAGAAGTTGTCAAGGGTGATACAGGTCATATAGAAGTGGCTGAAATTGTTTTTGACTCAGATATTGTTAGTTTAGATAAGATCATTAGGGTTTTTTTTGTCAATATTGATCCTTTTGATAGTGTTGGTCAATTTTGTGATAAAGGTTATTCATATAAAAGTGCTCTTTTCAGCAATGACCAAATTGTTATAGATAGATTTAACTTTTACATAGATAAAATTCAGGAAAATCACAAACAGAAGGTTGAAACAATGATCTTACCTTTTAAAAATTTTTATGTTGCAGAAGAGTATCATCAGGATTATTACAAAAAAAATCCAATAAGATATACATATTACAAGTACAATTGCGGAAGAGAGCAGAGGATTAAACAACTAAAAATTAATTTGGGATGATTAAACTCTTATTATTATTTTCAATTGTTGCTATATGTATCTTTGTTTTCTTTGGTAATCAATTATCATCTCGATATAAAAAATATTTAATTATTTCATTAATAATAATTCTAGGATGTTTTTTAATTTTTTCAGGAAAATTAAATTTTCTACCTGTTGCCTTAGCTCCTGCTTTGCTTTTTTTTCGAAGGATCTCATCATTATTAACTATATTAAACTTGTTTTCGCGATCTTCTTTTGGCAGTAAGTTCAAACCAAAAATTAATACGAAGTATTTACAAATTGAAATTGTTTTACAATCACGTCAAGCTACAATTAATATTAGAGAGGGAGTCTTTAAAGGCCGTTCTTTTTCCTCCCTATCTCAAAATGAGGTATCGAAGCTCTTAGAGGAACTAAAAATAAATGATCCTCGTGGATTTAATATTTTAAATGTAATTATTAGTCAAAATAAACAATCTACATCTTCCTCAGACAAGTCACAAATGACAGAGGAGGAAGCACTATCAGTTTTAGGTCTTAAAAAAGGTGCTTCTGATGATGATATTAAAAAATCGTATTATGACTTAATGAAGAAATTCCATCCTGATAAAGATGGTAATAACTATTTATCTAATTTAATAACTGAAGCAAAAAATAAGCTTTTAAATAGTTAATTTTAATCTATAAGACACCTATCTCAATGAACGATATTAAGAATCTTGCAATCATTGCTCATGTGGATCATGGGAAAACCACTCTTATTGACAATTTATTGAAGCAATGTGGAATTTTTAGAGATAATCAAGAAATATCAGAAAGAATTATGGACTCTAATGATTTAGAAAAAGAGAGAGGCATAACTATTTTAGCAAAGCCTACCTCTATAATTTTTCAAGATACTCGAATAAATATAATCGATACACCTGGACATGCAGATTTTGGTGGAGAAGTAGAACGTGTCTTATCAATGGTTGATGGTGTTATCTTACTTATTGATTCTTCAGAAGGTCCGATGCCTCAGACTAAATTTGTTTTAGGAAAAGCTTTAAAACAAGGACTTAAGCCTTTAGTAGTAATCAACAAAATCGATAAATCTGACTCAAGACCAGACGATGTGTTAAACGAAGTTTTTGATTTATTCGTCTCTCTTGATGCAAATACTCAACAATTAGACTTTCCAGTTTTATACGCATCAGGTAGAAGTGGTTGGTGTGTTAATGATTTGTCAGATGATAGATCCAGCTTAACACCTCTGTTAAATAAAATTATTAGTCATGTGCCATCACCAGATGTTGATAATACTAGACCTTTTGCAATGTTATCAACACTTTTAGACTATGATCCATACTTAGGAAGATGTCTAATTGGAAGAGTAGAGCAGGGATCTGCAAAAATAAACGACAGCGTTCATGCTTTAAACTTATCAGGTAAAATCATTGAAACTGGAAGACTTACTAAACTTTTAAAATTTGAGGGAACCAAAAAAATAACTGTTAACTCAGTTAACACTGGAGATATAGTTTGCATAGCAGGTTTGTCAATCACATCAGTATCAGACACCATTTGTTCAACTGATATAGAAACACCAATAAAATCAACACCAATAGATCCTCCCACTATGTCAATAAACATTATGGTTAATGACTCTCCATTAGCTGGGACTGAAGGGAAAAAAGTAACATCAACTTTAATAAGAAATAGATTAATAGCTGAGGCTGAGACAAACGTTGCTATTACCTTCTCAGAAAATCAAAATAAAGATTCATTTGAAATTGGAGGGAGAGGTGAATTGCAATTAGGTGTTTTAATAGAAACGATGAGACGAGAGGGTTTTGAATTATCTCTTTCTAGACCTAAAGTAGTTTACAAAGATATAGAGGGGACAAAATGCGAACCCTATGAAGAAGTAACAATAGATGTAGATGAAGAGTTTTCTAGTATTGTTATTGATAACATGAATCAAAGAAAAGCTGATATGTTAGACATGAGAAAATCTGGAATTGATAAAACTAGGTTATTATTTATTGCGCCTTCTAGGGGACTAATTGGTTATCAAAGCAAGTTTTTAACGGACACAAGAGGAACTGGTGTATTAAACAGAGTGTTTCATTCGTATAAACCATTTAAAGGGGAGATTACAGAAAGAAGGGCAGGAGCGTTAATTTCAACAGGAAACGGTAAAGCAATAGCTTATGCCATTTGGAAGCTTCAAGATAGAGGTGTAATGTTTGTTAAACACCAAACACCTGTTTATCAAGGTATGGTAGTCGGTGAGCATACCAGAGATAATGATTTAGAGATAAATGTTCTAAAAGGTAAACAATTAACAAACGTCAGAGCATCTGGGTCTGATGAGGCCGTAAATTTAACCGCTCCTAGGATGATGTCACTTGAGGAAATGATGACTTATATCAATTCTGATGAATTATTGGAGGTTACTCCTAAAAATTTAAGATTAAGAAAAAGGTATCTTGATCCAAACGAGAGAAAAAAATTTTCTAAAGTTGGAAATTTATAAACTGTATTATAATTTACATTAAATATTTATAATAAAGTATTGTATTTACTAACTATATTTTAATTTATTATTAATTCTATTTATAAAGAAAAAAACAAATAATCTGACTAAATCAAAAATAAAATAAACATAAAATGAGATATTAAGCATAAATATTGAGAATTAATTAAATTTTGGAGGAATTAAAATAGTATTCACACATTTTTATCTGATTAAATAGAAATTAGAGCACTAAATTAAGTGATAGTTATCATTACTTGCTAATAAAACTATCAAAACAGTTATTCAAATCTATGATTTCAAAAAAACTATAAAAAAAAATTAAAATCGGACATTTTTAGCTTAAAAACCTTATGTAAATTGCGACACTAGCAAAATTTAGGAAATATTTGGATTTTGAGTTGAAAGATTATCAATATTTTTTTCAGTAAATCAATAGTCAAATTCATAAAATTACCTAAGGATTTATACTTAATAAAATTTCAATATACCTAAAAACGCAAAAAAATTGAAAATAGACATTATTTTGAAAGCCATTTTATGGCATCTTCACATCTGTCATCACCCCAAAAAACTTCATTTTCAACGATAAATGTGGGACTTCCAAAAATACCTTTATTTTTAGCCATTTCTGTGTTTTTTAAATATTTTTGATCAATTTCGTCTTTTTGAGCTTGTTTTATTACATTATCTGAATCAAGTCCAATTTCTTTGAGAGTAGAACTCAGATTTGGTTCTGACCCAGGCTCCAAATGCTCTAAAAACCACTTTTTATATGTTAAGATAGTATATTCTTTGATCCACCCTTGATCTTTTCCCAAAATTGCAACTTTGTTGGCTAAATCGAACTCTTTAAGTGGGTAGGGTGCAGGTACTTTTGCATTAAATCCATAGAAGTTAGCTCTTCTCTGAACATCCCGCCACATATAATCAATCTTATCTCTTTTTTTTTCAGCCATAAAAGGGACATTCTCCATTTCAATCATTCTTGATCTCACACTGAAAGGACACCATTCAAATACAACTTCATTTTCAGTCTCTATCTGCGCTAATCTTTGCGTGGAGAGGTAAGTATATGTACTTCCAATTGAGTACCAGAATTCTATTTTTCTCATAGGTTCTACCTTAACTGAAATAATTAAAATTATTATTAAAAATAAGTGATCTGGTCACATCTGTCGCATGTATAAAAGGCCATGAAAAACATGTTTATGCAAATTTACAGTGGAGTGATGGACGCTGATTGGAATCCTCTAAGAAAAATACCTAGTGTGGCCCTGAGACACCTCATTATGCAACTTTTAGCATGGATGTGGTGTATCATTTTTTCACTATATTTTGGCTCTTTTTTGATTTTTGGCATCACAGCTAGCGCTCATTTTCTACTTATTTTTGGAACTTTTATGACAGCGGCTACTTTTGCAACTGCTCCAAAAATTGTAAAATCTAAGTATAATAACAGTAAATAATATACTGTTTTTACTTACTTTTTACATACATCAACTTCAAAAGCACAAGTTAATTCTATAAGCCTTTTTTTTTGAACTTTTACAGAACTATTGGTAGATCCTGCTGCTGGTATAACGATTTCAAAGTTATTTAAGGACTTATCGTAATATATATCTAATTTATTTGGTAATCCAAAGGGACAAACCCCTCCAATAGGGTGAGAGGTGATTTGCAATGTCTCATCAGCAGTCAACATTTTTGCCTTTTTTTTGAAGAAATTCTTATATTTTCTATTATCGATTTTTACATTTCCAGAAGTCATTAACAAAATTGGTTTTTCTATAATTAAAGCAATTGTTTTGACTATTTGTCCTTTCTCAACATTATGAGCATTTGCAGCTTGTTCAACAGTTGCTGTAGACTCTTTAAATTCTGATATCTCTAGGTCAGGGGCTATAATACTAAGATGATCTTTGACTGATTTTATTGACATTTACACATTTATTTGTTGCATAATATATATTATAAGAATCTAGATTGTTATTTTTAATCCGTCGTAAGCTGGATATACACGATTGTTAGACAGTTTTTTATATTCAGTTTCATAATCTATATGGGCAGTCATATGACTTAAAAACGTCTGATTTGCATTAACTAATTGAGTCCAATCGATAACTTCTTGATAGGATGCATGCGATGGATGTTCGTCATATCTCAAACAACCAACAAACCAGCATTCAATACCTTTTATTCTATCAAAATAGTTCTTATCATAGAAAAACTTTACATCTAAATTGTATGCTATTTTTTCGTCAAAAATGAAACCTAAAGAGTCAATATTTCCATGATTTTGTTTGATAGCTTCAACTTTAAAACCATTTATTTCAAAGAATTTAGTCTCAATTTTATTCGAATTAAGAATAGGTTCATATCCGTGCTTTACATCTTTAGTAAATAGATAAGAAAAACTATTTTTTAAAATATTTAAAGTTATTTCATCGGAGTATATTGGTATTTTTTTTTTGTTTATTAGTGAAATTGCTCTTAAATCATTAATTCCATGTATATGATCGGCATGAGAATGTGTGTATATAACAGAGTCAATATTATCAATTTTATTATCAATTAGCTGTTTTCTTAAATCAGGACTTGTGTCTATTAGTATTGATTTACCTGCTTTTTTTAAAAGTATTGAAGGCCGTGTTCTTTGGTTTTTAGGATTTGATTTATCACAATTACCCCATATGTCATGAGATAAAGGGACTCCAAAACTTGATCCACACCCTAATACATTTATTTCAGTTTTTTCAGTCATTAATTTTAAAAAGCTTTTTGTAATTATAAGTACTAATTTCGCATGTATTAATGTAGTCGTTTCCAGTAATTTCACAATATTTTTCAACTATAATTTTTAAGTAGCTTGGTTTGTTACTTTTACCTCTTAAAGGGTCTGGCGTAAGATAAGGACTATCAGTTTCAAAAATAATTTTTTTAATTGGTAGTATTTTAATTGTATCTCTTAATTTATTTGCATTTTTGAACGTAATAATGCCTGACAAAGAAAAAAAACAACCTAAATCAATACATTTTTTTGCAAATTCTTCACTTCCAGTGAAACAATGTATAAGAATATCATCTATTTTTTTTGAGTATTTAGTTAAAATTTTAATCATATCCTCTTCAGCATCTCTCATATGAATTATACACGGTAAATTATAAACACTAGCTGCATCTAAATGTATCTCTAAGCTCTCTATTTGCTTATTTTTAGGAATATCATAATGATAATCCAAGCCTGTTTCCCCTATTCCAACAATTCTATCTTTAAATTTTTTAATATTTTCATTTAAAAGAGTCTTTATTTCCTCAGGTTTGATATCAAGAGTATTATTTGGGTGATGACCTAAAGTGATATCGACAAAATTAAAACCTTTAATTAAATTAATATCTTTTTGAAACTCGTGTATATTAGAATTTATACTTAAAATTCGCTCTATGTTATTTTCTAGAGCATCTTTACAGATATCTGATACTGAATTTTTAAGTAATTCATGACCAAAATTTACATGACTGTCTATTAAATTACTCAATTTTAGTAAATAAAGGTTCAGGTTGTCGTATTTTTAGAAATTTTAAGTTAATTACCTCCTTAAAATTATCAAAAATATCTAATTTAATATTATTCGTATTTTCGAATAAATTGAATACTTCTGAGGTTTTTGAAGGCATAAAAGGAACTAAATATTGACTAACCCTGATAATGCATAGGCAAATATTAGCCAAAACTTTTTTCATTTGTTCAGGATCTGTTTTTTTTAATACCCAGGGAGCAGATTTATCGACATAATTATTTAAATCATTCATAAATAAGAATAATTTTTTTAGGTATTCGTCATATTTATAATTTTCCATATAGTCAAACAACTCTTTTTCAGAGTCATTAATTTGTTTTAAAATTTCAAAATTGAAATTATCTTCAGTTAAATCAATATTTTGTTCTAAATTTTTACAAATGAAACTAAGTATTCTTTGTATTAAATTTCCATAGTTATTCGCCAATTCACCATTAATTCTGTTTTTGATAGCCACCTTTGAAAAATCACCGTCATTGCCAAATGGGACCTCTCTGAAAAGAAAATATCTTACTGAGTCTAGGCCGTATTCATCAATCAATTCTTTAGGGTCAATTACATTACCAAGACTTTTACTAATTTTTTGACCCTCATTTGTCCACCAACCATGCGCTACGATCTGCTTTGGTGGATCTAACTCTGCAGCCATTAAAAAAGCAGGCCAGAAAATAGCATGAAATCTTATTATATCCTTCCCTACTACATGTATCCCAGGCCAATATTTTTTATATAAATCAGAATTTATATTTGGATAATCTAAAGCTGAAATATAGTTAGTTAGTGCATCTAACCAAACATAAACAATATGTTTTTCATCTGTAGGGACATCAATTCCCCATTTAAATGTTGTTCTAGAAACGGATAGATCTTTCAACCCTGACTCAACAAATTTAATAACTTCATTAGATCTTGATTTTGGGACTATAAAATTTGGATTATTTTTATAAAAATTTAACAGTTTGTCTTGCCATTTAGAAAGTCTAAAAAAATATGACTCTTCTTCAACCCAAGATAATTCAGATCCAAAACTGTTATATTTTTTTCCATTTTTTTCAACTATTTCATTATCAGCTACAAAAGCTTCATCTCTTACAGAATACCATCCGCTATATTTGGACAAATAAATTTCATCTTTTTCCAACAGAACTCTCCATAGATTTTGAACAGACTTTTTATGTCTTTCTTCTGTTGTTCTAATAAAATCATCATTAGATAAATTTAATAAATTACTTAAATCTTTAAAATTTTCTGAAACCATATCCGTAAATTTTTGAGGATCAATATTTTTTTCTTGAGCAGCTCTTTCAACTTTTTGTCCATGCTCGTCTGTTCCTGTTAGAAAATAAGAATTGAGGCCTCTACAATCATAAAATCTTTTTAATATATCAACAGCAATTGAGGTGTAAGCATGTCCAATATGGGGTTTATCGTTCACATAATAAATCGGAGTTGTAAAATAATTATTTGACATGCTTAATAAGATTAGAATTTAATCTTGTAAAATAGATTGAAATTAGGTCATTTGTTAATGTATTGAATTTTAAACTTTCATCTACATCAGTTAAATAATCTGAATGAAGTTTTAATAGGTACTTGTATAGTTTTTTATTATTTAAATTACTTCTTAAATAGTATTTGAGTATTTTTAAAAATATTAATGAACATATGCTTATTTGATCTTTATTAAATAGTTTAATCTTTTCAAAAAAATCAGTGCTTTTTAGATCAATGAAGGGGTTAATAAGAGAGTGTATTAATTCCTCTGAAATATTTTGATTTTGCCTTACTATGTCTTCTTTCATTGAATTTAAATCACTCAAATTTATCTTTGAATTCAAATCTCTGATAACTCTGGCCCTTGAAATTATCGTTTCAGGTAAGCTTATTAGGTTTTTAGAACAAAAAATAAAATAGGTTTTTGATGGTATTTCTTCGATGATTTTTAAAAGTCCATTTAAAGCATTAATATTTAAATAATTTACCTCTCTGACAAATATTACTTTGCTAAGGTTTAATACGTTTGTATGTAGAAACTCTTTTTTCATTTTTCTTACTTGGTCAATTGTTATAAATTTTGATTTTTCTTCGGGCTCTAGAACAATAAAACTTGAGTCTATTTCATATTGTTTCTCATAGAAACTATTTAAAATTTGTTCCTCTAAATATGAAATACTCTCACTATTAGTAGTCTCTAATAAATAAAAGCCACTACTCTCAGATTTTATAGTATTTACTACTTTATCAATTTGCATTTTTTTAGATTTAATATGATTTTGTCATGTACTTCATTAGCAGATAGTGATGCATCAATAGCAACAAACTTACGTTCACCTATTTTTATTTTAGATATTTCTTCATAATTTTTTTGAATTCTTGAGAATTGTCCAAAATATTTTTTATCAAATTTATTTGAATATAATCTTTTATCTTTCCTTCTTATTAAATTTTTTTTATCTAACTTCAAATAAAAAGTTATCTTTGGGATAAAATTCTTATCAATTAACTTAATTAAACTGATAATAAGTTTTTTTTCTTTAGAATTATATTTTTGATAAGCATAAGTAGAGTCAAAAAATCTATCAAATACAATGAAATCATTCTTTTTAATTGAAGATATTAATGCAAATCTAGATGCAAAGAAAAACATTATTAAACTTAAATTATTGAAATTAGACTTTAAAATCACATTTCTTATCTTTTCTAGATCTTTATTACCTCCAGGCTCTCTAGTAAAAGTAGATTTGATATTATTTTTTATAAAATATTTCTTTAAAAGTTTTATCTGTGTCGATTTTCCAGAATATTCGAAACCTTCAAAACTGATTACTTTCATTCTATATGATATTATTTAGTTAGATCCAAGAATGATATAATAAATAGCTGAAAATATTCTTGAAAAGAAATTCTTTTGCTCTATGTCCTCACCTGAAAATAAAGGAAATTCAGTATTCTTATCAGCAAACGATATTTGAAGTTTGGCTATTTGGTCGCCTTTTTGAATAGGAGTTGCAATAGGCTCCTCAACTATCACATTAACTTTAGCAGAAGATAGTTGTGCTTTTGGAATGCTCACACTTATATCGTTTAAAGCAACTAGGTCTACTTTGTTGTCTTTACCTAGCCAAGTATCAGCTTCTTGAATAACCTCATTTTTTTTAAAAAAATCTACTAATTGAAAATTGTTGAAACCCCAATCCATTAATCTTAGTGACTCCTGGGCCCTTGATTTGGAAGAGTCTAGTCCATTTAGAACAATAATCAGGCGCCTATCCCCTCTTTCTGCAGATCCAACCAAACCGTAGCCAGCTGCTTCTGTATAACCTGTTTTAAAGCCATCAGACCCCTCAAATGTATATAGGAGTGGATTTCTGTTATCTTGTTTGATCCCGCTATATGTAAAATCACTTAATTTGTACATTTGATATAATTCATAATGATTTTTAATCGTGTACTCAGCTATTTTTGCAAGATCTTCAGCTGTTGTGTAATGATTGTCATCAGGCCAGCCACTACTATTTGTAAAATTAGTCTCTGTGAGTCCTATTTTTTTACCTAAATTATTCATCTCAACAGCAAAAATTTCCTCAGAGCCAGATATACCCTCTGCTAAAGCAATCGATGCATCATTTCCGCTCTGAACGATAATTCCTAGTAACAAATCATAAACTTTGACTCTTTTGTCTACCTCTATGAACATTTTCGAACCGCCCATTTTCCATGCCTTTTTACTTACTAAAAACTCTTGATCTAATGATAAAGTACCATTTTTGATTTTTTCAAAGGCTACAAGAGCGGTCATCATCTTGGTCATACTTGATGGATATGTTTTGGCTTTAGAGTTTTTTTCTAAAAGAACTTCGTTTGTTGATAAATCGATTACAAGGGCCGTTTTTGCCAAACTTTCAATAGTAAGAGATTGTTTAGGAAATAGAATAATAATTGCTATAAATAATAAATTAAGGGGTTTTTTTTGCATTCAAATATCCATTTTTAATCAGAAAATCTAACTTAAGATTTATATCACTCTTTAGAAATGGGCCAGCAAAAACCTTAACTCCCTCTTCATTTTCTTCATAAAACAATCCTAAATTCTTGATTTTATTAGTTTTAAGCTTTGCTATTTTTATATCTTTATAAATTTCAACTAATATAGTGTTTTGTTTCTTAGAATTTTTAATATCTAGAGTTTTAATTTTCTCATAATCAAGTTTTTCACTAATTTCAGTTTGATCTTGATCTAACTGTTCAAATGAAATTTCTGTATCATCCATCTTTATCTTACTCTCTTCTTTTGAGTCAACAACATTTCTTAGAATTATTGATTCATCTTTTAAATATTCTAAATATACTTTTGTATTTAGTGATATTTTATCAATAATTTCTTGACTTAATGAAAGTCTATTTTCAGTATCTAACTTAATGTTTCTAACAATAATATTGTTATCTAGGTTGCTGGGATCTGACAGTTTTACCACACTTGGTATAGGCAAATTAGAATGATGGATATTATTGCCTTTAATTCTTTCATCTATAACAAACTTTTCCATAACACTTAGCTCAATATTGTAGTCATCAAGTGGTGATATAATAACTTCTGATTTTTTAAAGTATTCTTGAGTTGCGACCTCTTCATCTATTTTTTTATCATCGACAGTTTCAATAGAAGTAATTGTACATGATGATAAAAACAGTAAAAACAGTATTTTATTAATATTATTTAAATTTATCACTTAACAATCCAACTGAAAGACCATAATAATTAGAACAGTTGTAAGAGAGAATATTTAAATAATTATCATAAACAATAAAATACCTGTAATCACCCTCTTCCCTACCCATCCTTAATAAATAGCTATTAATATCTAAATTATCTAGAGAATTACCATTCATCTTTTTAAAATTCATTAGTCTAAATTCATTTAAAGGTAATTTTTTTGATAATTTTTTTACTGCTAAACAACCTTTTTCTCTTTTTACAAACAACTTAGGCTCTAAAGATTTAACATTTTCTGGGGGGATAACTTCTCTACCCCAAGTGTAATTTGGATCCCATTTATTTGACCCTACCCCTTGTAAATATCTTGCAATAGAAGCGAGTGAGTCCTCTGTGTCAGTCCAAATATCCTTCTTGCCATCATTATTAAAATCTTGAGCGTAGTTTAAAAAACTTGAAGGCATAAATTGATTTTGACCCATAGCTCCTGCCCAAGAGCCCTTGAAATCAATTACATTAATGTGTCCTTGCTCGAGAATTTTAAGAGCGTTATATAATTCTTTAGTGAAATATCTTCTTCTTCTTTCGTCATATGACATGGTTAAAAGGCTTTCTAATACAGGATAATTGCCTGTAATTTTTCCGTAAGCAGTTTCTAAACCCCATATAGATAAAATAAATCTTGATTGAACATTATAATAGTTATCAATTTTATCTAATAAATTACTGTATTTACTTTTATTATTAATTCCATTTTGAATTCTTGTATCTGAATTTCTTTTTTCAATATATTCTGAAAAAGTTAAAGTAAATTCTGGCTGGCACTTATCATTTTCAATAACTCTTTTATTTACCTCATATGGTGCAATTAATTTTGATACAAAATCCTCATCTAGCCCAAATTCGTTCGATCTATTTACAACTTCAATTTTCCAGCTTTCAAAACCAGAAAAATCATAGTTTTGAAGCACGTCACAATTTTTTGGGTCATGTGCATGCAAATTTAGAGTAAATAAATATATAAATACTGATTTTAATAATAATTTGATGAACATAAGATTCTATTAAACAGTTTATATTATAAAATCTTTAAGATTAGTGACAACGACAGCAACTATAATTTAATTTACTTAAATTTAATATTATTGGTAGAAAGGTCAGATATTTTTTTACAGCCCATCAACTTCATATCTCGTTCCAACTCTGTTTTATAAATACTTAAAGCTTTTTCTACACCTACTTGTCCAGCAGCTGCCAATGCATATAAATAAAGTCTTCCTCCAGCACAAGCTTTAGCTCCCAATGACAAAGCTTTAAGCATATGAGTACCTCTTTGGATACCCCCTTCACAAATTACATCTACTTTATCTCCTACTGCCTCAACTATATCAGCTAACTGATCAAAAGGTGATCTCGCACCATCTAATTGCCTTCCTCCGTGATTAGATACGACAATTCCAGTACATCCAATATCCACTGCTCTTTTTGCATCTTCTACACTTAGTATTCCCTTTAATGCGAAATGGCCACCCCAATCAGAACATAATTTTTCAGCATCTTTCCAATTCATATCTTGATCGAGCATAGTAGAAAAGTAATTACCAATTGAAATTGCTGTATTAGTTCCCTCTTTTACATATTCTTGAAGATGTGGAAGTTCAAATTTGCCTTTAGTTAAATAATTAATTGCCCATGTTGGCTTAGTAACATAGCTGAATATGCTTGATAAAGTAAATTTAGGAGGTGATGTAAAACCAGTTCTTATGTCTCTTTCTCTATTGCCGCCTGTTATAGTATCAACAGTCAAAGCCATAACATCGAAATTAGCATCTTTTGCTCTTTGAAGAATTGAATTATTTAATCCCTTATCTTTGTGATAATAAAATTGAAACATCTTTGGCGTATCCACGAGGTTTGATATTTCCTCTACACTTACTGTAGCCAAAGAAGACACACCAAACATAGTATTAAATTTTTGAGCTGCCTTAGCTACTGCTCTTTCTCCTTCGTAATGAAATATTCTCTGGAGAGCCGTTGGTGAACAATAAAAAGGTAAATCTATTTTTTTTCCAAAAATAGTTGTAGATAAATCAACATCTTTTACACCTCTTAATACGTTTGGTATTAAATCAACATCATCAAAGGCCGATGTATTTCTTCTATATGTTACTTCATCATCTGCAGCACCATCGATATAATGGAATACGGGAGATGGAAGTTTTTTATTGGCTAACTTCCTGAAATCTTTAAAATTTAAGCAGTTATCTAATCTCATAATAATTTTGCTAAAAAGCCTGTATTTGTTATAAATAACATATGATTTTGACTAATACAGGCAAAAAGTTTGTTTATTCGGCTATAATTATGATGTTCCTATCCATGGTCCTGCCTTGGGAGTCCCTAGAGGACTACACATATGCTGAGTCAATGGGCTTATCGTTAAATGTTATCCCAGCAATAATTTTTGTTTGTGCAGCAGTCATAGTTGTATTGAAACCCTTAGCTGTACTTTTAAGTAGAATTGGAACCAATTACATATTTCTATTACTTTGCCTACTCCAAGCAATAATTCTGTACATAGGTATGCAGTATTATCCAGATACATACACGATTGGTTATCTTTTATTTCCCGCTTCAGTTATTGTATTTATGTTAGGTGCTATTTACAGCACTAATAGAATAGACGGAACCACTGGTAATTAATTCGTTTCAATTACAAAACACCATTAATTAAAATTACTCCACTCATCAATAATAACATAATATAAAATAACTTTTTAAATAGTATTTCTGAAACGTATCCTCTAATTATTTTTCCTAAAAAAAAACCTATTACAACTGGTATGGATACAATTAATGAAGGAATAATTGTGCTCATATCAATTAGCTTTAAAAATGTAAAAGAAAAAAATTGCATTAAACTATAAAGTAAAAAAGCCAATCCCATAAATTGAACAGTTTTTTCTTTTTCATATTTTAGTGATTGTAATAAAAATACAAAAGGCATGGTATAAATACTTGTTAGACCAATAATAAATCCATTAAAAGATCCTGTTATCGATTGAATTATTAAACTTTTGTGATTAGGTATTGAAATAATTCTATTTGATAAAAAAAGTGAAGAATTAACAAAAAGTAAAATCGCTATAAATATTAAAATTAAATCCGATTGTAGTGTTTTAAGTAATATTACTCCTGGAATGATGATTAGAGTTGAAAAAATTAAAAAAAATTTTGTATCAATAGAAATTTTCCTCAAATTATTTCCATTTATCATCTGAAAAAAACTAGTAATAATTGTTGGTATTATCACAAGAGCTATTGTTTCTTTTACATCCACGACAAATGAGAGTAAAGAAATTACAACTGTGATTAGTCCAACACCAAGTATACCTTGGGTAATGCCACCAATAAAATATGCTAATAAAATATAAAAAAAAGTTAATGTTGGTAGATTACTTAAAATCACTTAAAAACATAACATGAGTGGCAAAAGAATATATCAACTAATAATATAAAATTACGATTGATTTAAAAATAACGTAATATATACATTCTAGACGTTTATGACATCGGAAGGATGGCTGAGCGGTTGAAAGCACCGGTCTTGAAAACCGGCAAAGGGGCAACTCTTTCCTGGGTTCGAATCCCAGTCCTTCCGCCATTTGATCTATTTTCAATTTTCAAAATGTATAATTATTATTAATTTTATTTTAAAGGAGAAAAAATGACTGATCGTGTATGTATAAATCTTTCCTATGCTGTACCAAATGATAAAGCTGCTGAAGTTGAAAATATTTTTAGCACCCATGGAAAATGGATGACTGAATTTTATTCTGATGGAACTGATCATTTATTAAATGCTTACTTTACTAAAGCACCAGAGTTTAAAGACCCTACCGATCCTAGTAAGGGCGAAACTGGAAACACATTATTTACAATAAATGAACAATTTGCATCTATGGAGAGTGTTCAAAGACATGTCGAAAATGCCAGTAAAAATGATTATTTCCCAGATTTTGCAAAGTTATTAGAGGACTACGGAAAAGTTTTAAGTATGGGTGGTAGTGTATATGTTTCTATAAGATAAAAAGGGAAGAAAAAAAAGACAGAAATTAAATAGTCGAACAGTTTGAATATTATTTATATGTTAAAATTTATCTTTTAAAGTTCTCATTATGTCTAAATGCTCAGTTAACGCCTCGAAAGATACAGCTAGTTCATATACAAGAGTGACTAATGCCAATAACACTAAACAAAGATGAATACCAAAACTTATAGCAGAGATGAAGCTGTAATTTAATAACAAAAATAATAAGCTTGTGCACAATGCTATCCCTCCAAAAAGAGATAAGTAAAGTGTGTAACGTAATAATTTAAGTCTTTTTTCATAATGCAAGATATGAAAAGAATATTCACTTTGGCTTTTAAATCTTAATTTATTTGTTTCAATATTAGATCGAGAGTCTCTGATTAATTTTGCAAGAGTTGCATACCTCGCTATAACCAATGTTATATAAATAGTGCAGGCAAAGAACATTGTCCCTAACATGTTACTACTTAATAATATCTCGTGATTTACTATGTCCATTGATAAAAAATAGGTGATATTTACTTAAATTACTACCTCAAAACCTTCAAACTGAGGGTGATCTAAATATACTGTTTTATGTTCACCCGCATTTTTATGAGCCATCCTAAAAGCTTCTGATTTAGTCCAATTAATAAAATCTTGCTTTGATTCCCATTCACTGTGAGATGCATAGAGTGTATATTCTTCATTAGACTCACTTTTTATTAAATTAAATTTTTTAAAACCAGGAACTTCATTTAAGTGTGTGTCTCTATTTTTCCATATTTCTTCAAAATAAGTCTCTTCACCTAATTTTACTTTAAATCGATTCATTGAAATAAACATGATTTATTTATGTCTATTCAGATATGATAATTCTAGTATTAGTACCAATAGCGATAGTTACTCTGGAACCAATTGGAATTTGTTCTGTTCCAGACTGAACTATTGAAATGTCATCATCTGTGTCATCAACGTCTACAACATATTGAAATCCTGTATGATCTCCTAATGATGAGCCAGCAACATAACCTACTATTGCTCCACCAATGGTTCCAACCACAGCAGCAGCATCTCTACAATCATCATCAAAAATACCCTCTCCACATCCTACAACAAAACCTACTAAGCCTCCTGTAAGAGCGCCTAAACCAGAGCTTTCACCAGTAATTTTGACAGGCTCAGCTGCAACGAGAGTTCCATATTTAACTGTGTTAACTTTTTGGGTGTCAGATTTTTTTACCCCAGTATTAAAACCACCACATGCTGTTATCAATGTAAATAAAAATAAAAAAGATAATTTATGCAGGCCTATCATATTCAACGAATTTTTTAAGCGAATTGGTGAGAAAATTTTCATAATTATCAATATTATAATTGATATTTTCATAAATATCCAAATGTTTTGGGTCTAGAATGAAATCATAAGAGGGTTCAAAAAAGAAAGGTATTGAAATACGCTCCTCCTGATTAAAAAGAACTCTGTGATTAGTTGCTTTCATTTGACCATTTGTTAAACACTCTAAAGCTAAACCTGTATTAATTACAAAAGCATTTGGATCATGAGGAACATCGTACCAATCCAATGAATGTCTATTTTGAACTTGTAAACCACCTTTTTTATCTTGATATAAAATAGTCATTATTCCACTATCTACATGGGTTTCACAACCTAAAGCAACACCGTCTTGTGAAGATACTTCAACAGGTTTATCTTGTTTAGGATAGTAATTAAATCTTAGAGTTGATAATGTTTTGGGTCTTTGAAAAGCCTTTTCCGCTAATGATAAATCTGAGGAAAATGAGGATATAATAGATTTAAATATTGTTATTCCTAAATTATGAAGGTCATCAAAATAATTATTTATCGTAATTTGCCAGTCTGGATCTAGAAAAGACATATCATGATTAACTTCAAATTTTTCCTTTTTTAACAATTCAACCATATTTTGCTTTAAAAGTGGATCTCCTATGTCTAAACCCTCCTTACCATTTACAGAACTAGGAAAATAACCCCTGTAAACTGTGTTTGTATTAGGATTCCATTTTTTTGGTGCTATTTTAAGTTTCTCTTCCTCATTTAAGTAAAAAAATTTTTTACAAGTCTTTAAAAGATTATCAATTTTTGAAATTGGAATACCATGATTTGTTACTGTAAAAAAACCAATCTCTTCAGATGCTTTTTTAATATTATTTGATACTTGTACAGCAGCATCACTATTAAGATCTTTATTTATAATATCTGCTAGATCTATATTTGGAATATAATTACTCTGCATCACCAATTTTAAAATATAGTTTTTTGATATATTTCTGTTTCCTTTTTATAGGAAGTTCATAAAATTCATCTATTGAAATAGGTTCACCTATTTTTTTTTGATTTTCAGTAAGTTCGGCTATTATAGATTCATAATAATTTGCCCACTCTGCATTAGTTTTTGGGAGTTGTTGATCTTCCATCATTTTAATCCTAACTTTTTATAGAATAGATTTATAGTGTAAAATAAGTCCTTACTGTCATTATTTTTGATCTGAATAGAACTAGAACTTTGCATTTTTATAATATTTTCTTGTGCCATTTGAATTAAATCATCTAGTATTTTTTGACTTGCTTTTTTAAAAGTAATATCAATAAAATTTCTTTTTATATTTATTTTTGAAATACCAAGGGCAAGAGATTTAATTTTAATAGTTAGTAAATTAAATAAATTAGTTACTTCAACTGGGTAATTACCATATCGATCATATATCTCATCTAAAACATTCTTAAGCTCTTGAATATTCTTTGAATTAGTAAATTTACGATAAATAATCAACCTGGAAATATCATCAGATATGTAATTCTTTGGAATGTAATACTCAAAAAATGCATCGAATTCAAATTCATCATAATCATCTTCAATTTCTGCATTATTATTTTTTTGTCTTTCCACCTCATCTTTTAACATACTTTGGTAAAGCTCTATTCCAATATCTTTCACATGACCACTTTGCTCATCACCAAGTAAATTACCTGCACCTCTTATTTCCAAATCCTCATTAGCTAACTGAAAATTTGATCCTAGATTTTCATAATTAGCTAAAACTTGAAGTTTCTTTAGAGCTGTTTTATTGATTAATTTTTCACTGTCATGAAATAAATAGGCATATGCTCTTTTATTTGAACGACCTACCCTACCTCGCAATTGATATAATTGAGATAAACCAAATAAATTAGAATTAAATATTATTAGTGTGTTTGCATTTTTTATATCTATTCCAGACTCAATAATATTTGTAGAAATAAGGCACTGTATCTCACCTTTTGTAAAAGATATGAACACATCCTCAATATCTTTTTCTCTCATTTTACTGTGACCTACTCCGTAAGAAAGATCTATATTTAATTTTTTAATTTCATTTTCCACAAAAGGAATATGGCTTATTCTTGGTACAACAATAAAAATTTGTCCATTCCTTTCTAATTCATTCTTTATTGCTGAAATAAGGGCAACAGACTCATATTTTTGAACATAAGTTCTTATACTAATTCTATTTGATGGAGGTGTTCCAATAATACTTAAATCTTTTAAGCCCAATAAAGACATCTGAAGTGTTCTAGGAATAGGTGTGGCAGACAATGAAAATAAATGAATAGTTGGGTATTTGTTGATTAAATATTCCTTTTGATCGACACCAAATTTTTGTTCTTCATCAATTACCAGTGTGCCTAAATTATTAAATTCTATGTCTTTTTTAAAAAGACTATGTGTTGCAATAAGAATTTGAATATCACCAGACTTTAATGAAATTAAAATTTCTTTTTTTTCTTTTGACGAAGTAAATCTAGATAAACATGCAACCTTAATGTTAAAAACTGAAAATCTCTCACTAAATGTATTAGTGTGTTGCATTGCTAATAATGTGGTGGGAACGACTATTACAAATTGAAAACCTGATAAATATGTTGCACATGCAATTCTTAAAGCCACTTCAGTTTTACCAAATCCTACATCGCCGCATATAAGGCGATTAGATGGTTTATCTTGTTTTAAATCATTTAAAGATTGTTCAATTGAGTTTAATTGATCCTCAGTCTCAACAAATGGAAATTGTTGATTAAATTTCTCAAGATCAGAATTATTATATTGAAACTCTTTGATGTTTATAGTGGATCTCTTTGCTGCATTTTTTAAAAGTTTATTAGCTAGAAAACGAATTTTCTTCTTAACTGAAGATTTTCTTAAAATCCAATCATTCGTGCCTAATTTATCAAGAAGTAGATTATTATCATCAAACCCATATCTTGAAATATAGTTTAAATTTTCAATTGGTAGTAAAAGCTTGTCGTTGCCGCGGTAAATTAATCTAATAAACTCCCTAATTCGATTATTAATTTCAATATTATCAATGGATATAAATCTACCAATACCATGCTTTTGATGAACAACTGCATCTCCTAATGAAAGATCATTAAAATTGATTATAGTGTCCAAATTCGTTTTTTTTGTAGTATGAGTGTTTTTATTGAGGTGTACGATTCCATCAAATAGATAGTCTTTTGAGATTAAAGATTTATAGAAATATAAATTATTACCATAATTTGGTTCAATATTTTTCTTTTGATGAAATTCGTTTTCTATTGAGGAGGAATTTTTTCCACTATGAAAATATATTTTATTACTCATTTTAGAAAATTCATCTAAAGAAGTATTTGATGTAATTTTTAAAGATTTAGGAGAGCTAGATAATATATTTGTAAATTTAAAATTTTCTATTTTGTTATCCTCTAAATAATAATTTGAAAAAGGGATCTCAGGTTGGACTTGATCAAAAATTGTTTTAAGAAAATTTAGTTTCTCTTTTAATATTATGTCACTTCTATTAATTGTATAAATGGAATATCCCATAACGATATCCTCAAAATAACTATCTTTATTACTTGGCTCTAATAACTCAATATTAGGGTTAAATATATCAATCCTCTCTTTCTCATCTTTAAAAGTAAGTTGTGTTTGAGGATTGAATTCTTTTATTGTTTCAATCACATTATCAAAGAATGAAATTCTATAAGGATTATTATTACTGTTATAAATATCTAAGATATCCCCTCTTAGTGAAAATTCGAGTTTATTATAAGCATTTGCTTGGTTTGAATGATTGAATTCAACTAATTTTTCTAAAATTGTATTAGCTTCAATAGTTTGGTTTTTAGTTAATGTTAAAAAATGATCAGCATCTTTGTTTATTTGAAATTTTTTTAAAAGATTATTGCAAGTTATTATTATTATATCATTATGATTTAATGTTAGTAATTTTTCTGACCTATCAAGTAAGATGTCAGATGATGAACTTTCAGAACTGAATGGTAAAGAGTCATGTGCTGGAAAATAACATATTTTCTTATGGGAATAATGTATATTTAGAATATTTTCATAGTCTAGAGCTATCTTATCATCTTCACATAATAAAATTGATTTATTGCCAAATTTAGAAATAGGATTTTCCAATATTATTTTGATAAATTTATAATTTTAAGGTACTTAATTCTATCTTCTTTGAAAGACTCATTAAAAAATACATCAAATATGTATTGTGTTTCATTCTTTAATAAATCATCTAATTGATCAATTAGAGCCTCATCATTAGTGTTTACAAGTTTTGAATAAATTCTCTCAAAAATTACATCTAATTCTTTTATACCTAATGTTTGACATCGATATTTTATTTTTTTTAATTTATCTTTGTAGTTATTATTCATGAACGACAATAGTTTCGATTTTTTATATCAGAATGTAGAAAAACTTAAAGGAATAGGTCCAAAGAAAGCGTCCTATTTTAAAAATCTAAATATAAACACAGTTATTGATATATTTTATAATTTACCGACTAGATCAATAGATCGAACTCAGGATATTGACTTTAAAAATCTTGAAAAAGGACAAACTATCACCACTCTCGTTAAGGTAAAAAAACATCATTTTCCTTTCAATCCTAAACTACCCTACGTGATTGAATGTGAAAAAGGATCTTTAATTATAAACATAATTTATTTTTCAATAAGAGGGAATTTTCTTAGAAAAAAATATCCTGAAAACAAAGAATTAATTATTAGTGGAAAAGTATCATTTTATAAAAGCAATCTTAGTGTAGCACACCCTGATTACATAGAAGAGATAGAAAATGAGGATAAGTTAAGAACTTTTGAAAATATTTATCCTTTAACAAGGGGTATCACATTAAAAGATATCAGAATGGTTTTAAATGACGCAAAAAATCATTTTAATAAATTTGATGAATGGTTGAATGAAAATATTATTAAAAAATATAAATTTTCAAGCTTCAATGAATCATTAATAAAAATGCATTTTCCCTCCGTAAAAGAAGATATTGAAAATAGAGAGAATTTTAGAAAAAGGTTGGCAGTTGATGAATTAGTATCGAATTATTTTGCTATTAGATACTTAAAAGAAAAAACAAAAAGAAAAAATGAAAGTTTAAATCTTAAATTTAATTTACAAGAAAAATTGATAAATGAGCTACCTTTTGAGTTGACAAAAAATCAATATAAAATAATAAACGATATAAATAATTATAATAATACTCAATATCGAGAAACATTACTATTACAAGGTGATGTAGGTTCAGGCAAAACTATTGTATCCTTATTAACAGCAATCCCTTTTATTCAAAAACATAAACAAGTTGCGTATATGGTGCCTACAGAAATATTAGCTAATCAAATTTACAGTAATGTATTAAATCATTTAGATAGTGAAGAAGTTAAGCCTATATTGCTCACTGGTAGTACTAAAAATAAAAGTAAAATTTATGAAAAAATAGAAAAAGGTATTTTTAATTTTATTATTGGTACTCATGCAATTTTTCAAGAAAATTTAAATTTCTCATCCTTGACATATGTAATAATCGATGAACAACATCGATTTGGTGTTCAACAAAGACTGTATTTAGCTGAAAAAGGAGTAAATACAAATATTCTATTAATGTCTGCCACACCTATTCCAAGAACACTTGCATTAGCTCAATATGGTGAAATAGAACAGGTAATACTAAAAGAAAAGCCAGCTTTTCAAAAACCGATAATAACTAAAGTATCGAGCATTGACAAAATTAAAGATATAGAAATTTTGTTAAAGAAAAAAATTTCAAATGTGTCTCAAGTTTACTGGATTTGCCCTTTAGTTGAGGCATCAGAAACTCAAAAGTATAAAGATGTAGAAACAAGATTTAAGTCTTTGAAGAATATATTTGGTTCAGAAGTTGAAATGTTGCATGGCAAAATTAAGAGTGATCAAAAAGAAAGAATTATTCAAAATTTTCAAAAAGGAAATATAAAAATATTAGTTGCTACTACTGTAGTAGAGGTAGGCATAGATAATAAAAATGCAGATTATATTGTAATTGAAAATGCAGAAAAATTTGGCTTATCTCAATTACATCAGTTAAGAGGAAGAGTAGGAAGAGGTAACAATCAAGGTTATTGTTTTGCTTTATATGGCAAGGATTTACCTGATAATACGATAAATCGACTAAAAATATTCAAAGAAAACTTAGATGGTTTTAAATTATCCGAAAAAGATCTCGAAATTAGAGGCACTGGTGACATATTAGGATATCGTCAAAGTGGTGACTCATTATTCAAGTTTGTAAATGTTTATCATGATCAAGAACTAATAATAGATGCACTTCAATATGTAAAAAAATTGATTGAAAAAAAAGAGTATGAAAATGAAAAATTTAAAAAAGATATATATAAGTTACTTATGTTTTTTAAGCAGCAAGAAGCAATAAAACTATTATTTAGTTAACTTTTTAATTTTCTTCTTTTTAGGAAGAGCTTTTTTAATTTCCGGTGCTTTGGGTGTAACTAATCCTGCAGAAATGATGTATTTGATTGCTTGATCGACAGACATATTAAGTTTGGTACATTTTGATAATGGAACAAACATCAAGAAACCTGTAGTTGGATTAGGTGTAGATGGCATGAAAACATTTATCATCTTTTGATTTTTTCTTTTTGCTATTTCCCCTTTTGTTTCACTTGTTAAAAATGCAAGGGCAAAAATATCTTTTTGAGGATATTCAATAAGAACAACCTCTTTAAAAGCATTAGACTGTGTCGTAGCAAATGTATCAATAATCTGTTTTACTGTATTATAGATTGAGTTTAAGCCGGGAATTTTGGATAAAACAGCATCAACTACTCGATGATAAAGTTTTCCAAAAAAACTTCCAGCTATGGCTCCTAAAATTGTAAAAAATAAAAAAGCAACTATTAAACCAACACCAGGTATTTCAGATGGAATACCAAATTTATTTAGAGGTATGAAAGGTCTAAATATTTTATCTGCAATACCAACTACTACCCATGCAACGTAAATAGATAAAGCTAATGGTGCAACAATTAATATGCCACTAATAAAATGATTTTGAATTTTTTTCATTTATATTAATTATTTATTTTATCTTCAAACTCAAAAACATTCTTATTATTAATTTCAAAAGATACTTTTATCGATAGATCCTTTACATCAGGGTTATTTTCAATGAATTGATTAAGTTCTTGTTGTGAGCTAATCCCTAACCTTTTGAGAAATTTTCTAACTTTTAATTGTGTTTCATCATCCATGAAATTGATAATATGCATTTTTTTTCATATTTGAAGGCTTTTAAATAATCAAAAACTATAAATGATAGTTAGGATAGTTTTCAATTCTAAGATAGTTGTAGATATGCCTATTACTACGATTAATCTAGCTAAAAAAGATAGTATTTTATTGCCTTTATATTTTTGAGAACTTCTCCAAACACCAATGCAAGATGTAAAGTAATAGATTAGATTTAATACAAGATATAATGAAAATGTATAAATAAAATTTTGTATATGTATTTTTGTGACGAGCAATAGAGGTGCCGAAATAAGGAAATTAACAAGAACGTAATAAATCCAATAACTTTTGTATAAAGGTAAATTGCCTTTAAAAAGCTCCATAAGGTTATTTTCAATTTTAAATATGAAATTCATATTTTAATTCTTCCCCATTGAATTTTATTCCAGACTCTCTCATGAATATAATAAATTAATATACCATTCATTATTTCATAAATGACAATGGATTTTGTCCAATCTAAGTTTGATGTAATAAACATAGCAGAAATAAATGTTATTGTAGATGCGGCTAATCTCCATGTGAGTGCCTTGAAAAATGATCTGAGTCTAATTACTTTTTGATTAAATCTGCCATATTTGTATAAATTCCATACTCTTTCATGAAAATAGTATGTAATCATTTTTAAAATGAAAACAATTAAAGCTACATAGAAAGGAGAAGTTGCATCAAAGTTTTCTGAACCATAAGAAATAACAAAAAAACTTATCAGAAAAGTATTTATAAAACCAACTATTCTATAACTTATAGTTTTTAAGATTGATCTATTTTTTGTTACTTTCATTATTGAAGAATTTCATATTCTTTCAAATGAAGATTAGCTTTAAATTTTTTTGAATTAATTCTAAATTTAGCAGGAATTTTAATTATTTCTTTTTCAAATGAATAAACCGTTATAACTTCTAAATTATTTTTTTTATTCTCTTTATAAAGACCTTTAAAAAAAGGAAATACTAAATCTATAACTTCAGCGTTTCCCTTGTATATTGAAGGATTATTAGATTTTAAGTTTTCAGTATTTTTTGTAATGGATGATAATTCATAAATGTTAATTCCATCAATAATTAACCTTTTTGAATCTGTTTGGAAAATAAAATATTGAACTAATTGTGATATCGGATCAGTGAAAAATTTATAATCATTAATTAAAGTATTTTGCAAATTAATTTGATCACTGGAGAGTTCTTTTGAAATTTCAATATTTGATATAGTACCATTCTTGTTAAAAATAATATTTTCAAATCTATCCTGTTTAGAGCTTTTTGTTTTACTTTTGTAAATTATGGGATTGAAGCTATCATCTTTAATTTCTCCACTAACTTTTGTAATAGACTCATACCCATAAATTTTGTCAGTCACACCATAACTTTTAATTGTGAAATCAATTTCATATAAATTATCTTCAATTTTAATTTTCCAGAATAAGTCTGCTAGGTGAATTGATTTCCAATCAATTTCATATTTTAGATTTATTACTTTAGAGTTCAGGTAATATGGATATATTATTAAAAAAATTATGAAAAATATGCGCATCAATAAAACATCGTATAAAAGTACTACTATCGATGATTATAATACTATAATTGATGTAAGAACCCCATTAGAGTTTGTTGAAGACCATATCCCAAGATCAGTAAATTATCCCGTATTAACAAATAAACAACGTCATGAAATAGGATTAAAATATAAAGAGAATTCTTTTTTAGCTAAAAAAGAAGGAGCTAGTATTATTAGTGCAAATATTTCCAAAATTATTAATAAAATAAAATTTGATAAAAAAAATAAAACATTAATTTATTGTTGGAGAGGTGGTCTTAGATCACTTAGTTTATATTTAGTTCTTAAACAAATCGGTTACGACGTAACATTATTAGAGGGTGGATATAAGACTTACAGAGGTTATGTAGTAGATTTTTTTGAAAATAATACTGATAAATTTAAATTTAACCAAATTATGGGTGTAACGGGTGTAGGGAAAACACTTTTTATTAAAGAATTATCAAAAAAATATCAAGTGATCGATTTTGAAGGTTTAGCCAAACATAAAGGCTCTATTTTGGGAAATATACCCAATACTGTTCAACCATCACAAAAATTATTTGAAACATTAATTTATGAAAAACTTCACTCTTTCAATTCAAGAAAAAATATATGGGTTGAAGCAGAAAGTATTAAAGTGGGTAAGTTAAGTATTCCAAGTAAAATTTGGAAAAATATGCCTTTGGGTAAAAATGTAAAAATAAAGAGTAATTTAACAGAAAGGGTGAAATTCATTTTAAAAGATTACAAATATTTTACTAATTCACCAGATTTAATGAAAAATGCGCTTATTGTATTAAAGAAAATTATTCCAAAAAAGGAATTTAAACTTATTGAAGTAAATTTAAAAAAAAAGGAGTATTTTCAGTTTGTGAAATCATTAATTGAATATCATTACGATAGAGCTTATAAAAAGACTCGAGCTGAAAATGACAGTAATATTTATAAAGAGATTTATTTAAATAAAATCAACTTAATAAATATTAAAAGAGTTATTAAAGAGAGTAATTATTTTTAAAATGGTCAAATTTTTTTACTTTGGCAAGATTAAATTTTTTTAGATTTACACCCTTTCCTTTTTCTACACTTCCAATACATATAATTCTAATACCCCTTTCAATTAAAAGTTTTTTTTTATTTAAATATAATAAGTTTTTAGGTGAGGTAAAAACTGGAACATACTCCTCCCCACTGGATAAAATAAGTGAAATATATTTTTCTTCTTCAAAAAACTTACAAAGCTTAGAATTAACAGAGTTGAGATTATTTAATTTAATTTTTTTTTTGGATTTCAACGAAATAGTTTCTAAAGTTGATAAAAGACTATCTGATAAATCCATACAACTTGTAATATTTAGATGCCTAAATATATCTTGATAAATATACATTTTAGGTTTTAAAAATTGTTTTACTGATAAATTTTTTAAATTATTAGGTAATTTAAACTTACTATATAAACTTAGGTATCCTAGTTTTGAATATCCAATACCTGAAAATGTATAAATTTTATCATCAACCTTAGCATTAGATCTCTTTGTTATTTTAGTATTATTAATTTTATCGCTAATAATTGTTAAAGATAAAAATATTTTCTCAGAAGAAGTAGTATCCCCGCCTATTATCTCAATCTTATTTCTTAGGCATATTCTATGAAAATTAGTTATTATTTGTTGCACAAAATTATAGTTTTTATTTGGGAAACTAATATTTAGTAGAACATATTTAGGTACGCCACCTGAGGATTGAATATCACTATAATTTGAAAGAAAAAGTCTGTGAGCTATGTTTTGAGGAGTAAAATACTTTAGATCAAAATGCTTATTTTCAACTAAAGTATCAGAAGAGATTAATTGTTTTGTTGAGTTTATATAAGCACAATCATCACCTATTTTCTTATAATTCTTTTCAAAATAATTAATAATTTTTTGCTCATATGACATTAAGTAAATATAATTGAATATGAATTCAAAAACAGAGATATTTAACTAATTTTTTTTCTAACCAAAGGAAATGAGTCTCTTTTTTTTGTTAAAACTAGTTGGAAAATCACATTATCACCTTTGGTAAAAGATAATTCACTTAAATTTAAATAAGCTTCCCACATTCTTATAAATCTATCATCATACAGTTTAAGAACCTCTTTTTCTTCTTTTTTAAAATTTTTAAACCAATGAGAAAGTGTTTTAGCATAATGTAATCTAAGAACCTCTATATCTGAGATTATAAGTCCAGATTTTTCTACTGCTGGCATTACCTCAGACAAAGATGGTATATAGCCACCAGGAAAAATATATTTTCTAATAAATGCAGGAGTCATTTTCGGAACTCTAATATTGCCGATTGTATGTACTACCGCTACGCCATCATCAGATAATAAATTATAAATTTTTTTAAAATATGTTTTGTAAAAAGGTTTTCCTACATGCTCAAACATTCCAACAGAAACTATTTTTGTATAAGAATTCTCTTCATCTCTATAATCTTGTAAAGAATAAGATAAATTTTCTTTTTTATCTGACTTTTTAAGTTGGTCATTACAGTATTTAATTTGCTCTTCAGATAATGAAACACCCTTTACTTTACAGTCATGATGGTCTGCAAAATGTCTACTAAGTGATCCCCACCCACAACCTATGTCTAAAACTCTATCATTGGAATTTAATAATAATTTGTCAGCTAATCTGCTCATTTTGTTAGTTTGTGCTTGTGTTAATGAATCGTTTTCATTTTCGAAGTATGCGCATGAATATTGCCTAGTTTCATCCAAAAATAAATCATACAACCTATCAGATAAGTCATAGTGACTTGCGACATTACTTTTTGAACTCTTAACGAAATTTAACTGAAATAGTGGATTAATGATTAAAATAATTCTGAATATTAGTGTATTTGATATTTTTTCAAGGTATTTATTATAATTTTCAATAAGTAATTCAGAAAACTCATAAAAGGTCGAATTGCTTAACTCGTAATCTTTATCCATATATCCTTCCGTAAGCACAAGAGAAGGTGCATAAAAAATTTTATTTAAAAATTTCTTGTTATTGATCTGTAAAATTAATGGATCAGTGCCGTTGTCAATAAGATGGTCATTTCCATCAAATTTTATAATAACAGATCTTGTTTTGATTAAGTGTTTAATTAAAAATTTAAGTACCCTAAAAGACATAATTTTCTTATAAATATCTAAATATACAAAATTTATAAAATTTTATCATATATTGATTGATAAAATGAATTAAAATATCAATTAAATAGTTGAACTTTTAATATTAAGCTAACGTAATACAAAATATGCATACCAAAGAAAAAATTGAATTTATATCAAATTGGATAAAAGATTATGCACATTCAAACAATGTCGATGCGTTAGTTATTGGTATTTCAGGAGGTATTGACTCTGCTGTCACTAGTACGTTGTCAGCAAAAACTCGCTTAAAAACTTTTGTTGCGAACATGCCTATACTTGATCACAAAACAACTAATGAAAGAGGTATAAATCACATAGACTGGTTAAAAAAGAATTTTAGTAATGTAACGGACTTTAAAATAGATCTCTCTCTTGTATTTGAAAGTTTTAAATCAGCTCTTGATAAAAATGACTCTGAACACGGTTATGCAAATTCACAGGCTCGATTAAGGATGATGACTTTGTATCAAATAGCAGCTAGCAATAACGGAATTGTTGTTGGCACAGGAAATAAGGTTGAAGACTTTGGAATTGGTTTTTATACAAAATACGGTGATGGAGGAGTCGATATTTCTCCAATCGCAGATTGTCTCAAAACAGAAGTATGGGATATGGGGAAGGAGCTAAATATAAGCCAAGACATAATAGATGCAGCCCCAACAGATGGTTTATGGACTGATGGAAGATCTGATGAAGATCAAGTTGGTTTAAGTTACTCTGAAATTGAAGAGGCAATGATTAATGAGAAATCATCAAATAGAAAAAAGTATCTTGAGATTAGAAAAAATAACGTTCATAAAATGAACCCTATCCCTGTTTGTATTTTACCAAAATAAACTTTGTAAAACTTATACTCTTGAACCAGTAGTGTTATCAAAAAGGTGCACTGATGTACCAGATATTTCAAATTTAAATGTATCTCCTGCATTTAGATTTATCTTCGAAGACAATTTACAACTAAACTCTTGATCACCAATTTTTGAATAAATGATCATATCTGAACCTAGATACTCAACTAAATTTGCTACACAAGAATGCTTTCCATTATCTGATATTAGGATATCGTCTGGCCTTATACCTAAAGTAGCGTCATCTATGTTTGTAGAATTATTAAGGTTAATTTTCATATCAGCTATATGAGCTATGCCATTTTCAATTTTGCAATTAAATAAATTCATCTGTGGGGATCCTATAAATTCAGCAACAAATTTAGTATTTGGTTTAGAATATATCTCTTTAGGTGTACCAACTTGTTCAACAACACCATTGTTAATTACTACTATCCTATCCCCTAGTGTCATCGCTTCTGTTTGATCATGGGTAACAAAAATACTTGTTACGCCCATTTGTCTTTGAAGACGTTTGATTTCCAAACGCATTTGATTTCTTAATTTTGCATCTAAGTTAGATAATGGTTCATCAAATAAAAATATTTTTGGATTTCTAACTATGGCTCTTCCCATTGCAACTCGTTGCCTTTGCCCTCCTGAAAGCATACTTGGTTTTCTTGTGAGTAATTGATCTATTTCTAAGAGTTTAGCTACATCATTAACTTTGTTATTGATCTCTTCTTTAGATATTCCTCTATTTTTAAGACCATAAGCCATATTATTAAATACTGACATGTGAGGATAAAGTGCATAATTTTGAAAAACCATTGCTACATCTCTTTCAGATGGATCAATTTTATTAATAATATTTCCATCTAGAGATATTTCTCCATTTGTAATATCCTCCAGACCTGCAATCATTCTTAATAATGTTGATTTGCCACATCCACTAGGTCCAACAAATACAACAAATTCTCCATTTTCAATATTTAAAGAAGTCTCATTAACAGCTTTAGTGCCATTAGGATATATTTTAGTAATATTTTGTAATTCTAAAAAACTCATTTTTATTTTTCTGTTTGAATCAATCCTTTGATAAACCATCTTTGAAGAATTACAACAACTAACACAGGTGGTAGCATTGATAATATAATATAGGCAAATCTTTCACCTGTTCTAGGTAAAGCAACACCCTCATAATTTTCTGTAAAAATTATCTTCATTCCCATCACTACTGTCCAATATTTTTCGTCAGTAGTCATTATTAAAGGCCATAAATATTGGCTATATCCATAGACAAACATAAAAATAAACATAGCCGCTAACATTGTTTTTGATAGAGGCAATAAGAAGTCAATAAAAAATCTCCAACTATTTGCACCATCTAATTTTGCAGACTCTAACAATTCATCAGGGATTGTTTTATAAAATTGTCTAAAGAAAAATGTTGCAGTAGCAGAAGCAACTAGTGGGAGTATAAGTCCTGTATATGTATTTGTAAGACCAAGATCTGATACAATTTTATAACTTGGAAAAATTCTTACTTCTAGTGGAACTAAAAGAGTAATAAAAATTAGCCAAAATATTGGAACAGCTAATTTAAATCTAAAATAAACTAATGCGTAAGCTGACATAGCTGAGATGACAACTTTCAACGTTGCGATACCAAGAGCCATAATAAAACTATTTACAAACATTCTTGCTGCAGTAACTTCCTCAGACCAACCCCCTTTTTCATTCAAAACTTCATTGTAATTTTGAGAAAAACTCTCACCTAAAAAAAATTTCATTCCCTCAGTCATTATTGAAACATTATCATGAGTTGAAGTGGCAAAAGAAAACCAAATTGGTAATACCATTAATAAAACGCCAAGTATGAGAATAATGTGTGTTAGTATTTCTAATGGTTTGAATTTCATTTATTTTGAAATATTCCTTGAATAAATAATTTTTG
>CACJAI010000008.1 GCA_902591315.1 uncultured Alphaproteobacteria bacterium | reverse complement strand
AATAAATCAAATGTATCAACACCTCCCCAAAAATCTTTTTTAAATAAATAAAATAAACATGCAAAAATTATTAAGATTAAATAATATTTGTAACTAGAAAGGGTACTTATAAGTTTCATATTTAAAAAACCTTTTCATAATTTTAATACACGCATCTAGCACAGCACCTTCTGCGGAGTTAGAAGGCGTTATATAATCAGAATATTTTTTAGCCTCTTTTCTGGCATTATTAGGTGTTATACTAAAATGACATTCTTTTAAGATTTTAGCATCATAAATTCCATCTGCCATGTATATGGTATTTTTAAAACCAAATTTGGCTTTAAAAAATTCATATCTATTTTCTTCAGGGACTAAAGTCAATTTAAAACCCATATCTTTAGATATCCTAGACTTTGATATACCCAGTCCTCTCTTGTCAGCTGTTATAAACTCAATATTTATGTATTTAGATAAAATTTTCAGACCATCACTATCATGAGCACCGAATTCTTTATAAATTTTTCCTTTTGTAGAGTATAAAAATTTTCCTGATGTCATGACACCATCAACATCTAGAATAAAATTTTTAATATTTCTCAATTTATATATTTTTATTTATAAATTTAAAAATTCCTTTGGAATCTAAGCCATAATATTTATATAGATTTTCAACTTCATCGCTTTGTATAAAAACATCCTTTAATCCATGCATAAAAATTTTTGGTTTTTTATCTAAATCAGATAGTGACTCAAGAATTACTGAGCCTAATCCACCATAAATATTATGGTCTTCAATAGTAAATACTTTATTAGTTTTTCTTAATAAATTTTTAATTTTTGATTTATTTAAGGGTTTTATAGATGGAATATTAATTAGACCTATTTTTTTTCCTAATTTTTTAAATTTTTCTACAGCTTCATAACAATTTTGAAGTGTATTGCCTGAAGAAATTACAATACCATCTTGAAAGTTTTTATTTAATGTCACTGGATTTCCCTCAGTAAATTTATAACTGGAGGTAAAAAATTCTTTATTAGCCTGTCTTGAAATTCTTATATAAATAGGTTTATTTGCTTTTATTGAGTATTCTAATATTTTTCTAGTTTCAATAGCAGTGGCTGGTTGATAAACAGACATATTAGGAATAGACCGCATAACTGCTATATCTTGAAGCCCAGCTTGACTAGGTCCATCTGGACCTATTAAACCTCCATGTGTTCCTGCTATTATAACATTTGCATTATTGAATGAGATAGATGTTCTAATTTCGACATTTTTACCTGTTAGAAAGGCACCAAAACTTGATACGACTGGTTTTAATCCAGCAAGAGCTAGACCTGCTGATATTCCGATAGCATTAGCCTCTGCTATTCCTGTTTCAATAGAACGCTCGGGAAATTCTTTAAAGAAATAGCTTAGTTTTGTTGCAGCTTTTAAATCAGGAGAAACTGCAAAAATTTTTTTATTTTTTTTACCTAGATCTCTAAGAGTTAAGCCAAAAACATCCCTGATAGCTAAGTTTTTCATATATTTAGTTCCTCTATGGCTTTTAAGTAGTTATCTTTGTTTAATTTTGCAGAGTGCCAGTGATTGTCGTTTTCCATAAAACTTATTCCTTTACCTTTAATCGTATGAGCAATGACAACTAAATTTTTATTTAACTTTTTTATTTTAAAAGCTTTTTTTATATCTTTAAAGTCATGCCCGTTTATCTCAATGACTTCTAAATTAAAACTAGATAGTTTCTTCTTTAAATTTCCCAAATCCAAAGTATCTTTAACAGACATCTCATTTTGATATTTATTATAATCAATTATTGTTATTAAATTTCTTAAGTAGTTATTTCCCAAAAATAAAAGAGACTCCCATATTTGACCCTCCTGCATTTCACCATCGCCGAGAATGCAAAATGTTTTCTTGCTTTTATTTAAGTGTTTATCTCCAATTGCATATCCTATAGCAACTGAAAGACCTTGTCCTAGTGCTCCGGTACTGCAATCAATTTTTTTAAATAAAAGTCTATCAGGATGACCTTGTGTCTTGGACCCTATTTTTCTTAAGTTGAAAAACTCTTTTTTAGATAAAAGTTGATTTTGATAAAGGCAAGCATATAAACCTGGGGCAGCATGGCCTTTTGATAAAATAAAATTGAAATCTCTTTCATATTTATGGATAAAATGAGTTAATTCAATAATCGAGAAAGAAGGCCCAATATGACCTGAGCCAGCTTTAAAAACACATTCTAAGGTATTTTTTCTAATTTTTTTGCAATCTACATTAAATTGATTAATACTCATAACCTTATTTGCTAAGTTAGTTACATGTTTATAGATTCAAATAATAAAAGTCTAGGTTCAATTTTTGATGAGTTCTTTGATATTTGCATTATTGGCACAGGTCCATCAGGATCTATTTTATTAGAGCAATTATCTAAAGATAAAAATAAAAGTATTTGTGTAATTGAGTCTGGTGATTTTAAAATCAAAAATGAACATATAAAATTGAATGAAGGTCAAAATCCTTTTCTTGGCAATTATCCTCATGAAAATTACTCAACTAATTATGGAAGATTGAGACAAATAGGAGGTACCTCAAATGTTTGGGCTGGATGGAGTAGTCCATTAAATAAATTTGATTTTGAAAAAAGACATTGGATTGAGAATAGTGGTTGGCCAATAACTTACGATGAATTCAACAAATATTTTTTAAAAGCAAATGACTATCTAAAGTTAGCAGAATACGAATACTTTGATACATTACTGAATTTCATAAAAAACAACAATCATAATCAGATAGATAATTTTTTAGTACATTATTGGCAATTTTATAAAGAGCCTCTAAATTTTAGAAAAAAAATTCTAAATAAATTTGAAAAATATAAAAATGTTAAAATTTTTTATAATTTAAATTGTAATGAATTAATTTTAGATAATGATTTAAAAACTATTCAAAATATCAATTGTTCGAATTTTAATAACGAACAAATTCAAATTAAGTCTAAGATTTTTGTATTATGTTGCGGTGGCATTGAAAATGCCTCACTTTTATTAAATAGTAATACTCAGGAATCAAATGGAATAGGTAACAGAAACTCTCTTGTGGGCAAATACTTTATGGAACATCCACATATTACTATTTCAAAAAATCATGTAAGTGCCAAAAAATATTTTAAAAATTTTGAAAAAATGAACATTGCAAATAAACCTGAAGTTTCTAGGCTTGCTGGGTTAGTATTGAATTATGAGATACAAGAAAAAGAGTCTATCAATAATGCTATTACTGTATTTTCAAATCATAATTTATTGGAGGTATCCTCAGCAGTAATTGCCAGGTATTCTTTTGTTTCAAAGGTATTCCCAATAAAATTTTTGAGTTACATCAAAAAATTAATAAATGAAACTCCTTTCGCAATACTCGATTTATTTAATTTAATAAAATTTAAATTAGATAATAATTTTAATAATTACAGCATTATAAGAATAGAACAAGAACCAACAGTGTCTAATAGAGTAGAGTTATCTCAAAATAAAAATATATTTAATAAAAATATCCCAATATTAAAATGGACTCTAAACAGTAGAGATAAAAAAACTATTGATGTCAATGAGAGGTATCTCTCAAGTTATCTTTTAAAAAATAATATTGTTGATAGAATTGAAAAACATCAGAGTGATATTATTTTCGGGGTAGGTCATCATATGGGTACAACTAGAATGTCTTATAGCGATAAAGATGGAGTAGTTAATTCTGATCATAAGGTTTTTGGTTATAATAATCTTTATATTAATGGAAGTTCTGTTTTTCCTACATCTGGATCTGTAAATCCTACTTTAACAATACTAGCTTTATCTTTTAGACTATCTGAAATTTTAGATAAAAGAATGAAAGATTAATTCAATGTGTGGGATAGTTGGTTATTTATCTTCATCAAAATTAATCAATCACGAACTAATTAATGATTTATTAAATTCTATAAATCACAGAGGGCCAGATAGTAGGGGAGTTTATAAAAATGAAAATTTATTGATAGGTATGAACCGCCTATCAATAATTGATTTGGAAAATGGTGATCAACCTTTTATTAGTGATGATAAAAAAGTAACCGTTATATTTAATGGTGAAATATACAATTTTCAGTATTTAAAAAAAAGATATTTAGCAGATATTTCCTTTAAAACAAATTCTGATGGAGAGGTAATACTTCACGGATATAGAAAATATGGTTTAAATTTTTTAAATAAGCTTAACGGTATTTTTGCTATTGCTATTTGGGATGATTTAAAAAAGAATTTAATTCTAACTAGAGATCCATCAGGAATAAAACCTTTATATTATCTTAAAAAAGAAGACAAAATTTTTTTTTCATCTGAGATTAAAACTTTTATTCAAAATAATATTTCAAAAAAAGTTAATAAAGATGGTCTTCTACAGCTTTTTACTTCAGGTTACATCCACCATCCATCAAGTGCTTTAAAAAATTGTTTTCAAGTCAATCCCTCTGAAATTATTTTGATCAGTAATGATCTGACTATTACAAAAAATAAAATTATCTATGAACCTAGCGAAAATGGCAATTTTGATTATGCTAATTTTAAGAATTTTGAGGAGTATTTATATTCAATCATAAAGGATGCTGTGAATAGACAGTTAATCTCAGATGTTCCCATAGGTCTTTTATTATCTTCAGGAATGGACTCCATGGGTTTACTTTCAATAGTTAGAGATTTAGGAAAATCTGAAAATTTAACTTCTTATACTGCTTATTATCCTAATAAAGATTTTAGCGAGAATATATTAGTAGAGAATTTATGTAAAATTTGGAATATCAAGAATCAATCAATAAAAATTGAAAACTCGCACATAAGAGAAGATTTTCATAAAATGATTTCAACATTTGATAATTTTGATTTTATACCAGTATTTGCATCAAAGTATCAGGTTTGTAAATTAGCAGGGACAAATCATAAAGTTTTGTTAGCTGGTGCTGGGGGTGATGAGCTTTTTTCTGGATATCCCACTTATTTAGCATCTCACATAAGAAAAAGACTGCCATTTAATAAGAGTGTATTTAATTTAATTAAAAGTTTTTATAAGTTTAAAGATCAAGGTATTCATCTGAGTAATTATGAAAAAATTTACAGATTTTTAGAAGGTTCTAGTCTCAGTGATAAATATTTTCATTTTTTTTGGAGAAATATCTTAAGTAGGAAAGACTTCAATGAAATAGAATTTTTTAATGGTGATTATGAAAAAATTTTTAAAAATCAAATTTATTATTATGATAAATTTGAAAAAGATTATTCTAATTTCGATCGTTTATTATCAGAGATTGATCTTAATACCTGGTTAATAGACCATGCTTTGGCCCTTTGGGATAAAGCTGGTATGGCTCATTCCATTGAAATTAGGGTTCCATTTCTTGATTTAGAACTAAAGAATAATTTAATAAAAATACCAGATAAAATAAGATTTTCCAAAATTGGAAAAAAATTATTACTTAGAAAAACTTTTGAGTCTAAGCTGCCAACAGAAATTATAAATTTTCCTAAAAAGGGATTTAGTGTACCTGTTAGAGATTGGCTTACCTCTAACGAAAATAAAAAATTTTTTAAAGAAATATATTTTTCATTACCTAAAGGAATTTTCAAAGAACAATATTTATTTGATCTCTATAATCGTTTCGAAAAAATGTCTTCAAACGAAAGTTATAAAGTTTGGATTATTACCTGTTTAAGTAGTTGGATGAATCAATACAATATTAAATTTGAATAAGTAATAAAAATAGTTTAAACAGTAATAATGTCTAAAGTTGAAAATATAAGTAACGTTCAAAAAATAGATAAACCTTGGGGACATGAAATATGGCTTGCTTCATATTACAATGATAGTAAGTATGCGCTTAAAGAGATACTTATAAAAGCCCCGCACAAATCAAGTATACAATTTCATGAAGCTAAAGAAGAAACAAATTACATCCAGTCTGGAACTGGATTACTGATGCTATCAAAAGATCCAATAGATATAAAAAAGTTTAAAAGTGACGGATATAGCAAAGAAGATCTCAGTTTAATTGTAAGTTCTTTAGAGTCTATTGAGTTATCAAAAGGCGTAGTATTTCATATTAAGCCTGGTTACATTCATAGAGTTATAGCTCTCACAGACTTATTGATGATAGAGGCCTCAACTTTAGAACTTGATGATGTATTTAGAATACAAGACGATTCTAACAGGGGTCATGGAAAAATAGACTCCGAACATAGATAATAAGATATAATAATATTATGCGTAATTACAAAGTATGTATTACAGCTGCCGGTCTTGGTTCTAGGATTTCATCAATTTCAAACATTAACAAAGCTCTATTACCAATTAATCAAGGTAGTATTATTTCAAAAATAATTGATAAATTTCCAAAAAATGTTGAATTTGTCATAGCTGTTGGATATCAGAAGGAAAAAATTGTAAATTTTTTAAATATTGCACATAAAAACAGAAAAATAAAAATAGTTGAGGTAAAAAATTATCAAGGAAAAGGAAGTGGTCCAGGTTTTACAATGCTTCAATGTGAAAAATATTTAAAAAGCCCATTCATATTTATTGCTTGTGATACTCTAGTTGAAGGCAAGATTCCTCCACCTAATAAAAATTGGATTGGAATATCTACAATTTCAGATCCTGAACCATACTTGGTTATAGAAAAAGATAAATCAGATAAAGTCACCCGTTTCTTTGACAAAAAAAGTAGCAATTTTCTATATTGGAACGGATATAAAAATTATGATTGCAATTGTTTTATTGGACTTGCTGGTGTTTATAATACTAAAATTTTTTGGAACTCATTAAAGAAAAATAAAGAATTAAATAGTGGCGAATACCAAGTCTCTAATGGTTTGGAGGGTCTTAAAAATAAAAATTTAAAATGTATTGAATTTAAGTGGTTTGATACAGGTAATGAATTTAACTATGTAAAAGCTCTTAATTTTTACGGAAATAATAAGGTTTTACCAAAACCTGATGAGTATTTTTATCTTCAAAAGAATATCGTTATAAAATATTTTCAAGATAAATCAAAAGCTATAGAAAGAATTAAAAAATCTAAATTTTTAAAAAATTATATACCTAAAATGATTAAAAGTGATGGCAACTTTCTTGCTTATCATTACGAAAAAGGGGATCTTTTATCCGAAATTAAAGACAAAAAAGTTTTTCTAAGTTTTTTAAATTTTGTGAATAAAAATTTTTGGTTAAAGAGTAATAAAAGTCAAAAAAAAATAGTCGATAATGCCTGTAAGAATTTCTATAAAGAAAAAACTTACTCAAGACTATCAATGTATTTTAAAAGAGCCTCTTTTCAAGATAGATCTCAAATTATTAACAAAATAAAAGTACCAAAAATTTCAGATATTTTACAAAAAATTAAATGGGATAATATTTTTGACTCTTTTCCAATTTTATTTCATGGTGATCTTCAGCCAGAGAATATTATTTATAACTTTAAAAAAAAATTTATTTTACTTGATTGGAGAGAAAATTTTGGAGCTTCTAAAATATACGGAGATATATATTATGATTTTGCAAAACTCCATCATGCATTAGAGATTACAGGAAAAGTCATAAGGGCAAATAAATATGATGTAAAAATTAATGAGAAAGAGGTTGAGTATTACTTCGATATTCGACCACATTTAATAAGAAATTTAAAAATATTTGAAAATTTCATTTGTGATAATGGTTTTGACGTAACGAAAGTTAGAATATTAAGTGCATTGGTTTTACTAAATATTGCCCCTTTACATCATTATCCATACTCAGAACTGCTATTTCACCATGGAAAATTAAAATTATTTCAAGTCCTTAACAATAATGATACTTTTGTCAAAAATAGAATTTAAAATAAATGAATAGTCGAGACTTAATAAAGCTTTATTTTGATGAAAAAGCATCTATAGCAAATAATATTGACATTGAAGCAATCAACACTCTATGTGAAAAATTATTAGATACATACGATAATGATGGAACAGTCTTTGTGATGGCTAATGGAGGTGGTGCATCAGCAGCAGAGGGTTTTGCAACAGATTTAAGAACACATCCATTTGTTTTAGACGATAAATCAGAAACAACAAATATTAGAAGATTGAAAGTTGTTGCACTCACAGAGTCCTCAGGAGCACTAACCGGAATTTCAAATGATATAGGTTATGATTTTATATTCTCAGAACAATTAAAAAATTTTATGAGGTCATCTGAAATAAACAAAAACGATATGGTAATAGCTTTTTCAGGATCAGGAAATTCTAAAAACATTATTAATGCTATTAATTATGTAAAAGAATATTCTGTATTTACTGGATGTATTTCAGGTAGGGGTGGAGGTAAATTAAAAGATATTGCTGATTTAAGTGTTATTGTTCAAGGAACATCAAATTTTCCTGGCCAAACAGGAAAAAACGATAATAACTTTCACATCGAAGACTTTCAAGTTTCAATAACTCACATCCTTACTGGAATGTTGAGACAACATGTTGAAAAATAAAAATTTATTTTGATAAATAAAAATACAAATCTTTACATTTCTATCGCAGCTAACCCAGGTAACATAGGAGCAAATTTTTATAATAAAAAATTTAAAACTAATTCACTAAACTCTATTTATTTACCAATTAAACCTAATTCCAATATTAAAAACTTAAAAAGTACACTTAAGTTTTTAAATATAAAGGGATGTAGTGTTTCAATGCCTTATAAAAAAAAAGTTATTTCTATTTTAGATAATGTTGAAAAAGTCGCAAAGAAACTTCAGTCCGTAAACACAATAGTCCAAAAAAATGGAAAATTAATTGGATATAATACAGATGCATACAGTATCTCAACAATTTTAAAAGGTGTTCTTAAAAAAAAAAATCAAAGAGTGCTTATTGTAGGAAATGGTGCTATGGCAAGAGTTTTTGTTCATTACCTTTCACATTCAAAGTTTGTAAATTCAATTTATTTAACCTCAAGATCAATTAAAAAAAATAATTATAAATTTTATAATAAAAAAAGAATCTCTTTTATAGATTGGAAGAAGAAAAAAGATATCGATTGTGATTTATTTATTAATGCAACACCATTAGGAATGATAAAATATCCAATATTCCCTATAAACCAATTCAATTTTGATAAAAGCCATCAGATTTTAGATGTGGTAGCTTTGCCAGATGTGACAAATTTATGTGAGTTTGCTAAAAAAAATCGGATAAAATACATTGGTGGTAAGAAATTTGCTAGTTTGCAAGCTGATAAACAGTACGAAATTTATAGTAATTTAAATAAATCATTAACGAAAGATGAATAGATTAACAACTAAATCGAATTTTTTGGAGGCAACTTTGGTATCTTTCCCCATATGGATACCTTTTCTCTATTATTTCCTCTTAAGCGAATTCCCCGCTTATGAATTACTTTATTTGTATTTTATTTTTTTTGTATTAGGAGAATTTCATTTTGGAGCAACTTGGGTTTTTTTAATTGATAAATCTAATAGAAATTTTATGAGAGAGCACTTTTTTTATGCCTACACAGTACCCATATTAATGATTATATTTTTTGTATCTACTTGGTTCTTCATAAGTCCATTTATTGCTTTTTTTTTATCAACTCTATTTAATATATTTCATGTAACTAGACAAAGTGTAGGTATTACTAAACTATATGCCTCTGACTCCTTCACAAGAAAAATTCCGCAGATTGTTGTTTATGTTAATTCTTTTATGCCATTATTTTATGGTTTTTTAAAATATATAAATATTGACTTTATCAATCTTCACTTTGTTGATTTGGTCTTCTTCATAACTTTATCAATATTAATCATTTCTATAATTGCTTCACTACTTATTCTTTCTTTAAATTTCAAAAAATATTCAAATCTATGTTTTTCCACAATAACAGGAAGTGTTCTCTATGCACCTTTCTTATTGGATATTTCTTTTATTCAAGCAGGAGCAATGGGGATAGGAATGCACTACATACAATATATTACACTTCAAATGATTATTTTTTTTAGAAAAAGGAAAACAATATCATATGAGGGGATATATGACAGAGTTGCAAACAATTTGATTGTTATTAGTGTATTCATTTTATTTTATATATTGATCATGGGAATGCTTTTGTATTTTGGAAGAGATCACACAGCTAGTAGTGATGAATTCTTCGCAAGTGGTCTTAATTTTTTATATTTTATTCCGTTTATAATGCATAACATACATTTTTATGCTGATATGTTTATTTGGAAGTTTTCAAATCCTCACATAAGAAAAAATATTGGTTCTTTTTTATTTGGATAGTTTTTTTGCCCTAATACCCCAATTATTACCTGCACTATCATAAGTTTTTTCGACTTTGAAACCAACAGACTCAATCTCGCTTATTATTTCTTTTTTTGAATAAAATTTTGCATAAAGAGGATTTAACTGATCAAAAATAATTTGTTTTCTATTAAGAAAATTATTTCTTGAAAACCTTTTTAAAAGATACTCTTTCATAGGTAAATTAAAGGGTAAAATTTTACAAATGAACATATAAGGTATCAAAGAATAATTAATGAAAGATGAAATAAACATTAATATTTTATCATCAAGTTTAGAACAGAATCTCAATAATTTTAGCATCAGCATCAAAAATTTATTATTTTCTCTTGCATAGACAGAGCATAAAAATATCCCATTATCTTTAAGATGATTAAAAATATTTTCCAGGACATCTCTTGGATCTTTAATATGATGAATGACTCCCAAAGAGAAAAAAAAATCTATTTTTTTATCAAGTTTGAATGAAGCACCGTCCTTATTGATAATACTCAAGTTTTTAAATGAATTATTTTTTTTTATTACATCAATAGAATTGGAGGGCTCTATGCTATAAAAATATTTTGGATTATGATTGCATAAAATCTTAACAATTCGTCCTGATCCAGAACCTACTTCCGCTATTTCTTTATCTTTTATTTCATTGAAATCAAATACATCGCCTAGTAAATCAGAAACATGTTCATTTCCTGCCCAATAAGGATCATTAGCCTCGTCAAATATATGAAATTGATCACCGAAGTTTTTGACAGTAGTTTTTCTAATATCCTCAGTACTCATTATCCAAGTATCCTTTTAACATAATTTTTTATATTTTTTTCGATATTTTCATGCTTTTTAGGTAGTTTTTTTGCTAGAGTTAAATTTGAAAAATATCTTTCAGTTTTTCTTGAACCAGTTTTTATATTTGTAATTTTGATTTTAATATTTGTCTTCATAAATTCTTTTTGAATAATTTTTGCAATATCATTAAACGATACTGAGAAGGATGAGGCTAGATTAAAAGCTCCTATGATTTTTTTTGACATTGCTAACCTTATGTAGCTAATCAGATCATTAATATAAAGGTGATTTCTTATATCTTTACCATTATTAAATATTTTGATTTCTTTATCTTCAAATGCACTTTTAATAAATCTATTTGGTCCATAAGAATTATGAGTATCACCATATCCATAAATAATTGTTGGCCTAAGAATTAAAAGTTTTTGAGGATCTATTGTGTTCAAACAAATCTTTTCTCTTGTGAAATGCATCAGCCCGTATAAATCCTCTGGTAAGGGGATAGATTTATCTGTTATTAACTTATTTCCAAGAGAAAAAACTGCATCAGAGCTAAAATAAATAAAATGATTTAATTTTTCGCTTGGAATAGATTGGCATAAATTGATTATCATATTCAAATTTAATTCAAATGTATCTAAACCTTTTCCTTTGTCAGGTGTCAAGGCAGATAAAAACAAAATATTAATTTGTTTATATTTTTTAAAAAGATTATTGAGTTTAATTTTTGAGCTCGATTTAGATAAGTCTATATCTTTGGATGATATAAATTTCAGTTTTAAATTATTTAAATTAAGTTGCTCTCTCAAACAACTTGCAATAAACCCACTTTTTCCAAAAACTAAATAAATTTTTTTCATATATGAACTATCTTAGTATTCTTCAATTTCAAATTATATAAAATTTTGAATGGATCAATTATTAATTTACATTTCTTAAAATTTTTAATCTCATTTTTTGTATAATCATCATTCATTAAAATTACAATATCAGAATTTTTTTGAACATAACTTAAATCATGCATATTAATTTTCAATTTTTTTGACATGCTTTCTAACTTTCTATCATTAATTAATAAATTACATTTTTTTTCGAGATATTTTTTGTACCTTAATGAGGGCGAATTTTTAATAGATAATGAGTCATTCTTATAACGTAGCCCCAAAATACATACATTTGTATGCTTTTTTAAAACAAAATTATAATTAAGACAGTTAAGAAGTTTATCTTTTTTAAAATCACTAAATTTTAAAAAAAGTTTTGGAAAGTTAATTTTTTTATCAATTGTAATCTTAGATAGATTTTCTAAATCTCTTTCTATATTTCCACCTGAAATTCCAAGCCCTGGTGATAAGTATGATTTGTTTCCTATTCTTTTATCTTTTTGAAGAGAGCTTTTAATTGTATCCCAGTTTAAATTGTTTTTTATACAAATTTCATTCATATAGTTTGTTAGAGATACTTGTGATGCTAAAATTAAATTAATAAACATTTTATTTAATTCTGACTCCTCATATAACATTTCAAAAATTGGACAGTTATATTTTTTAAGAAAATTCAATAGCTTTTGGTTTATTTTGGTATTTAAATTAGGTTTACCTAGAATAATTCTTTCAGGATACACGGCCCTTTCGATAGCATTTCCAAAAATCAAGGTTTCAATAAAATGGTATTTATAGCTATCATACCACTTAACTTTTCTTGTATAACCAACTGGAACTTGGTTCATAATTACTAATGGCACTCTTGATTTATATTTTTCTATCTTTCTTACTAATTTATCTACATATTTTAATTTATACTCATTTTTATTATTAGTTTCTGTATCTTTTGCAAGAAAGATCATCTCTGCCTTTTTTAAAAGTTCAAAATTTGATGAGTATGATAAGTTTTTGGAAAATTTCTTTTGGATTCTCTCTAATCCATTTTCATAAATATTAAATTCTTTATTTTTGTATTTATCAATTATCTCTTCAAAATCTAAAATTACTATTTTTTTTCCTTTAATTAAAGCAGAAGCTGAATAGCACAAAGATAAATGTGAAAGCCCAACAAATACAATCATTTAATTAAAATATTTTTTAATACTTTGCTTATTAACTGATCATTATTCAAGTTTGTATATCCAGGATTTAATTTTCTAAAATATTTTTCCTCAAGTTTCCATGTAGGATCATTTTTTTCAATTACTTTAGATTTTTCAAGAGGTTTACCAGATGGTAATTTTCTTTTTCTTTTTATAAAGGTACTAGGCCCCCATTTGCATAAAGAGTAAATGTGATAACTATTTGTTTTTGTAATTAAATTAGTTTCAAAGTGATTTCTCCAGTTAATAGTTGAAATTGTGAAATGAGATGAAAATCTTTCATTTGAGCCAAACTTTACATAATCATAGCAATTAAGTTCATTTTTTTTTCCAAAAAAATAGTCATATTTTTTGGGGAGAAATTCAAAAAGAAAAAGAAAAGTATCAAGTAGATGTACGCCCAGATCGAAGATAATAGAATTTTTATCTTTTGATCTCCATGAATTTTTCCATAGGCCAATTGTTCCATTGCCGTACATCATATCCAAATTATAAATTTTTTGATTAGATAATCTCAATTCTTTTTTTAGATTCATAATATGTGGCTCAAACCTATGATTGTAAGCTGTGTAAATACATGCATTATATCTTTTGGCTTTTTCAATCAAATATTTATAGTTTTTGGTGCTTAGTATTAAGGGTTTCTCAACAAGAATTTTTTTATTTTTCTTTAAAAAAAAATTAATAGCTTCAAATTTTTCTTCCTCAGGTAAACAAATATATACATGTGAGTAATCCATTGGATTCAAATTTTTATATTGTTTGAAATCAGCCTCTTTATTTAATAGATCTACCGTTTCTATTTTTTGATTAGAGATATTAAGCTTTCTTTTATATCCTTGTGTCCCTAAACCAATAATAAGCGATTTCATCTGAATTAGTTACTGATTAAATTTAGCTTATCTTCAATCAATTTCAGTTCTTCGATTACTTTCTTATAACTTACAGGATTATTACCATCAGTTTTACTGACTAAAGCAGAACTTACTGAACCTAACATTGATGCAACTAGAGGATCTTTAGAGCTGTAAAGTCCCAATGAGGAATATGCTAATAAGCCATCTCCACATCCAACAGGATCAATAGCATTATTTTCTAAAGCATCGATAACAAAAAAAGATCTGTAGTCATTCGGTTTAATTTTTCTTCTTAGAGTAATAATACCTCTTGAACCTAATTTTAATATTAAATATTTACATTTTGCTTTTTCATATAAAGCAGATGCTAAAGGCCTAACTGATGAGTCCTGATCAGCCATTGAAAACCTAGCTTCTTTTTCATTTGGAGTAATTAAATCGAAGCCACTAAAATCAAGAATATTACCCCATCTGCTCGCAACCTGACTATCAGCAACTTTAAGCACATTCTTATTAAGAGCTTTAATATAATTAGGTATACTTTCTTTATTGAAAATACCATGCCTAAAATCACTAAAAATAACAATACCATTTTTAAAATTTTTTATAATTTTAGTTATTTCACCTTGTAGTAAGTTAGACTCTGGACTGTTATCAACAGTATCAACTTTAAGCAATCGATAATTATCTGCGATAAAATATTTTTTTTCTGTTGTGGGTTTATTAGACCTAAGAGTTAAATCATTTATTTTATTTTTTTTTAACTGTATTTTTACAAATTTTCCTAATCTATCATCACCTATAGTTGAACAAAAAGAAACATTTGCTCCAGCTGCTTTCATATGCATAGCTACAACACCAGCTCCACCTAAATAATTAGTTTCATCTAAAAATTTAACTGAAAATGTTGGAGTTTTGGCATTACTACCTATAAGAGAGGTTTTCACATAGGAGTCAATGATAGTATCTCCAACTACTAGTACTTTAATATTTTTAAAGTTTGCAAGAGATTTATATATCTTATCAAATTTGATATTTTCACCATCTAATAAACTTTTTAGTTTGACTAAAGACAAATCTGGTTTTTCATTTTCAATTATTTTTGAGGAGGAAAGTACATAATCTCCAGGGGTATATAAGAATTCCCCACCATAACTATTTATTAAATTTATTTCTTCTTGGGTATTTGGGTTAACTTGTCCACTGATATACTCATATCCTTTAACAAAAAGATCAGGTTTAATTTTTAAGATATTTTGAAGAGGTTTCTCTTTAGTATCAATTAATACATAATCTACAAATTCGAGAGCAGCTAGATTTTCTGCACGAAGTTGTTGAGGTACATATGGTCTATGAGATGATTTTTTAATATGAAAATCTGAAGTTATACTAACAATTAACTTATTTGTTTTTGATTTTGCAAATACTAAATGCCTTATGTGCCCTGGATGCACTAAATCAAAAACACCATGACACATAGCAATCTTGTCCTTTCTTGGAAATTTACCAACTTTTTTTGTAAGTTGTGAAAGAGTAACAATTTTATCTAAATAATTTTTTTTCATGAATATTTTTTCATAAATTTAAACCATAACTCAGTTTCCTTAGATATATTTTTTTTATTCCAAAGAGGAGCATTCCTCCAATAATCTATATTTTCTAGTATATTATTAACACCTGTTTCAAAAGAAACTTTTGGACTCCACTTTAAATCAGATGCTATTTTGTTAATATTGGCATGAGTTACTCTAGGTTCCCCAGGTCTTTCAGGAATATAGGTGACATCTTTTTCTTTATTCAATAATTTAATTAAATAATTTATTGATTTAGGCTTCCCACTTCCCAAGTTCCATATTTTTCCATTTAAATTAGTAACTGCTGCTTTGTAAAAAGCGTTTGCTACATCAGTCACATATAAAAAATCTCTTTTTTGTTTTCCATTTCCTACAACAGTAAGAGGTTTATTCTCAATAATTTGTTTTAAAAAAACACCAAATACAGCACCATATGCACCAGACGTTCTTGATCTAGTGCCATATGCGTTGAAAATTCTAATTGAATTAAAATTAAGGTTGTAAACTTTATGCCAGTGTAGACATATTTCTTCTGCTAGATATTTTGATGAAGCATATGGATATAAAGGTTTTATAATATGATTTTCTGTTGTAGGAGTTTTAGCTATTCCATAGCAAGAAGAGGAAGCCGCATAAACAAACTTCTTAATCTTATCGATTTTAAGTTTGGACAATAAATTAACAGTGCCTTGTACATTATTTTCAAAATATTTTTCTGGGTATTTTATAGATGGAACAATGTCTCCAATACCTGCAAAATGTATAACATATTCTACATTACTTAAAAAATTTGATAATTTTTTATCAAATTTAGTTAAGTCTGCTTTGAGAAATTTAAAATTTCTATTATTTGATAAGTGTTTTATATTATGTAAATTCCCACCAGATAGATTATCTATTACTTTTACCTTGAAACCTTTACTAAGAAAAAGATCTGTAGTATGGCTTCCTATAAATCCTGCACCACCTGTTATAAGAACAGTTGATTTCTTATTAGATGATTTCATTTTTCTTTAGAATTTCTACATTAGAGTATTCAATACTATCCATTGTGTTAACTAACAATTTATTTTTGAAAGCTTGACAAAGAGAAATTACAGCATCATCGATAGAAAATTTTGGTCTAAAACCCAGAACTCGGGTTATTTTTTCTGAATTGACATGGTATGATCTTTTATCATTTGTTTCAGTATTAACCTCTATTTCAATGTCCCTAATATTATAAAAATTTTCAACATTTTTTTTCACCAAATCAGCCAATTCAATTATTTTTTTATTTTCATAACTTACATTAAATACTTCATTATTAATCTTATCAGAGTCTGCTTGAATTATATTTTCATAAGCTCTGCACATATCTTCGACATGCAAATTTGGTCTTTTTTGTTCGCCACCACCTAAAACTAAAATTTTTTTTGAATTAACCGCATGATTGGTCAGAATATTTACTGACAAATCTAGCCTGCATCTTGGGGCATAGCCACATAAAGTTGCTGGTCTTATAATTGTTCCAACAAACTTCTCATCCAAATATCTTGATAAAATCGGTTCACATAATCCTTTAAATTTATTATACAAAGTAAGAGGAACAAGAGGGTGATCCTCAGTAACATTTTCATCCTCGGAAAATCCATATACCGAGCTACTTGATGCATATACAAATCTAGACACCCCATTTTTTTTTGAAATTGAAACTAAATCTTCAAAACAATCATAATTTATTGATTTACTTAATTCTTCATTTAAAGCAAAGCTTGGGTCATTAGAAATACAAGCTAAGTGTATGACAATATCTATTCCTTCAATGGCAGAACTAAAAGTATTTTTATCTCTTATGTCAGCTTTTATTAATTTAAGGTCATCATTTTCTTTGATATGATTTTGACCGTAATAACAAGTGTCATAAATAACAACTTTATTGCCCTGGTCTACAAGTTTTTTACTTAACAATGATCCTACGTATCCAGCACCACCTGTAATCAATATTTTTTTCATTTTTTTTACTCCTAATTTATATGGATAATTTATTTTTTAAGCCATCTTCGTAAAACATTTGTACAGTTTCTTTGCTATATTCTAAAAGATCTTTATTGTGTAATTTAATTTTTACTAACAAATCTTTAGTAATAGTAATAATATCAACATTACATTCATTTGCCTGATATAAATTGTAAATTTCTCTTGGACTGGCCCATAATGTTTTAAAATTTTGATCCAAATTCAATTTATTTAAAGATGAATATATCAATTCTGGATTTATACCAGTATCAGCTATCCTGCCTGAGAATATAGATAAAATTATTTCATTTTTTGGTAAAACATTTTTTGAAATTAGATCTATTTGAGATAAATGAGTAATAGCAGTGATATTTAATTTGATATTATTATCAGTTAATTTTTGAATTATTTTACTTGTATCATGACCTTTAGAGTTAGTAATCGGTATTTTAACATAAATATTTTTAGCGAAGCTTGAGATTCTTACAGCTTGTTCGTACATTTCATCTATATCATCTGAGACAACTTCAAAAGATATTGGTTTACCATTTAAAACCTTTAAACATTCAATTATAAAAGTAGAATAATCACTTATCCCTGCTTTAGCCATAAGAGTTGGATTGGAAGTAAAACCTTTTATCTGACTATATTCACTGTACTCTGCTATGTCTTGGAGATTAGCCCCATCCAGAAAAACTGAAATCTTCAAACCATCTAAAACGCTAATATTTTCCATAAATCCTGTTACCAAGAAACATATATTTTTAATAGTTTTTTTCTATATAAAAGTTAAATACTATTACCAAATGTTTAATAGATTTTTAGATTTTTCTGACATTAATCATGAAACATTTAAGCAAGTTTTGTTTAAAAAAAATTTGCCAAAAAATTTGAATAATAAAAATATAGGATTATTATTTGAGAAGCCTTCTACAAGAACAAGAATATCTTTTTTAGTTGGAATTAATCAGCTCGGTGGAAATGCAATAGATATAAAGTTTGATGACTTAAATTTTTCAAGGAGTGAAACATTTCAGGATACTTTTAAAGCTTTAAATTGTTATTTAGACGGTTTGATATATAGAACATCTCAACATAAAAATTTAGAAGTCGCATCAAAATTTTTCAAAAAACCTATAATAAATGCATTAAGTGAGAGATCTCATCCATGTCAAGCTATAAGTGATATATACACTCTCAATGAACATTTTGGGAAATTAAACCTAAATCTACTTTGGATGGGTGATTTGAGTAATGTTTGTTTTAGTCTAATCGAAGCCGCTCATTTTATTAAAGAATTAAAAATTACTGTATGTTCACATAAAGACTTCATATCTAACTGTAGTTGGAAAATTTCGGATAACGTTAAATTTATAGATGACTTGAAGAATTTTGATTTTGGCGAATGTGATTGTGTAATGACAGATGTATTTATATCTATGAATGATAAAGACAACGACAAAAAAGATAGAAAATTTAAAATCTTACCAAGTTAATAGTGCAATTATGGATAAAACTAATGATAAATGTATTTTTATGCATTGTTTACCAGCTAAAGTTGGTTTTGAAGTAACTGAAGATGTATTAAATGGACCAAAATCTATTGTCTGGCATCAAGCGAAAAATAAAATGATTACACAAAAAAAAATACTACAAAGTATCAATTGGTAAATTACTTTAATGATTATTAAAATTATTAATTATTTTTATTTTCTTTTGATAATTTTGTTATCGTCTTGTAATCAATTGGATGCAAAAAAAAAATCAATTAAAATTCCACAATTAAATATAATAAGTTTTGATGTTGTAGAAAAAAACCTTCAAATAGATAAAGAAATTCCACCCGATGTGTCATACATGTTAAATAAATGGTTTAATGAAAAAGTTAAAATAAACGGTATAGATGGTAAGATTTCTTTTAAAATAACAGATTACAATGAGAAAATAACTACAATTTCTGATGGTAAAAGAATAGATATTTCACTTAAATTTTCAGCTTTAATAGAAAAACCAACGTTGTCAAAAAAAAAATTTATTGATGGAGAAGTTAAATCTTATGGTGCAATTGAGGGTTCATTCTCTATGAGTGATTTTGACGAAATAATCCGAAAAACTCAGATTGATGTTATTTTGCGTTTAAGTAGAGATTTAGGTTCTAAAATTTAATTTTTGTAAAAAGATGGAATAAATAAAATTAATATGGTGAGCATCTCGAGCCTTCCTAAAAACATAGTGCATATCAAAACAAGTTTAGAGTAGTCAGTCATAGAACTATAATTTCCATTAGGCCCAATAACTTCACCTAAGCCAGGCCCAACATTTGAAATTGCAGAGGCGGATGCTGAAATACAAGTTAAAAAATCTAGTCCACTAAATGATAGTAATAATGCTGAAAATGCAAACGTTAGTATATAAAGAAAAAAGAAACTCATTACTGACTCATATGTAGAGTCATGAATTCTTTTGCCATTAAAATGACTGGCAAAAACAGCATTTGGTTGAAGAATTTTTTTTAAACTCAAATTAATATACTTTATTAATATCTGAAAACGAAAAACCTTTAGACCTCCTGTAGTAGATCCAGCACAGCCCCCAATAAACATTAACAACAAAAATAATACTGATGCATAATTACCCCAATTTTCAAAATTTTCGCTTATAAATCCTGTCCCAGAGATAATTGATATTGTATTAAATGAAATAGATATAAATTTTTCAATAATATTACCCTCAACATATTGATTGGCAAAATAAAATATAATAGTTACAGAAAATAACAAAATTAATAAAAAAATTCTAACTTGATGGTCTTTAAAAATAGAAAATAGATTATTTAGTGAAGTTTGAGCAATTACAAGGAAAGGAACACTTCCTATTATCATAAAAATTACAGCAATAAATAAAATCATATAGTTATCAAAGTAAGCAAAAGACTCATTATGAGTAGAAAAACCACCAGTTGAAATAGTTGTAAAGCTATGAGCTATTGAGTCAAATAAACTCATATCATTTAAATAATACAACGTGAATAAAAGTAAAGTTAAGGAAATGTATATTGTAAGAATTTTAGATATTACAGAGGATATTTTTGGAAGAAATTTCTCGTATGGATCATCTCCCTCTAGGTGAAATAGTTGCATTCCACCTATTCTTAGAAAGGGCAGAATAATTAAAGCAATTACCACAATACCTATCCCACCCAGCCATTGTAAAAATGCCCTCCAAATTAATAAACCTTTGGGTAATTCTTCTATATTACTTAAAATTGTTGCTCCCGTTGTAGTAATACCACTCATTGACTCAAATAGAGAGTCTATAATGCTAAGTTTTGTATCTCCATAAACGAATGGCACTGCACAAAGAATTGATACCAACAACCATGACATCACAGTTATCAGGAATGCTTCTTTGATTGTAATTTTCAACTCTACACTTTTATTTACAATTACAAGTGAGCCTCCAACAATCAAATAGATAAGTATTGGAACTACATATGATTGCCAAAGAGAAGTTCCATATAGCAACTCAGTTATTAATGGTATAAATAAAAAAAAACCAACAGCACAAATAACAGTGCCACTCACCAGCGCTATTGGTTTAAGTTTAAACATTTTGATAATTAATAATTAATGAAAGTTTTTTTTATTGTAGGGGCTATCTAGAGAAAACGCGGGAATATCTATTTTAAATTTCTCACCATTTTTTTGAGAGACAAGATAAAAACCTTGCATGATACCATTATTTGTTTTTAAAGGAGTTCCACTTGTATATTCAAAAGACTCACCAGGTTTGATGATTGGAAATTCACCTACTACTCCCTCACCTCGAATATTCATTATTTTACCATTTGCATCAATAATTAACCAGTTTCTGTGATCTAACTTTATTGAGGAATTTCCTGAATTAGTAATATTCACTTGGTAAGCCCAAACAAAATGACTATCTTGCGGTGAGGATTGATCATCCAAAAAATATGGAGTTACCTTAACAGTAATCCCATTAGTTGTCTTAGAATACATTAAATAGATTATATCCCATAAATCAGATATAGAAAATTAAATTGATAAATTAGAAAAGCCCTTGAATTAAACCTTTTTCATCTAACTTTATAGAATTTGCACTAGGAACTTTAGGCAAACCTGGCATTGTCATAATTTGTCCTGTCACTACAACTATAAAACCAGCTCCAGCGGACAATCTTACTTCTCTTATTGGGACAGTAAAACCATTTGGTGCACCTCTTAAAGAGGGGTTAGTTGAAAAACTATATTGTGTCTTTGCAATACAAATCGGAAGATCGTTATAACCACTCTCTTCAAAACCTTTTAGTTGATCGCTAACAGATTTATCAATAACAATATCATCAGCTCTATATATTTTTTTAGCTACGGAACGAATTTTTTCCTCTAACGATTCATTGTCCTCGTACATAAACTTAAATTTAGATGGATCGCTTGACTTACAAATTTTTACTACTTCCTCGGCTAACTCTAAGGTACCATCACCACCATTTGCCCAGTGTGAACAGAGGATTGCCTTAACTCCTAATTTTTTGCATCCATCTGAAATTACTTTACCCTCAGCCTCAGTATCAAGAGTGAAGCTATTAATAGCTACGATTGGTTGAAGTCCAAAAGATTGAATGTTTTCAATATGGCGTTGTAAATTCTCAAAGCCTTTTTCAACTGCAGAAACATTTTCATTATTAAGGTCAGCTTTTTCAACGCCCCCGTGTGATTTCAATGCTCTTACAGTAGCAACAATAACAACTACACTAGGAGTCAATCCTGCCTTACGACATTTGATATCTAAAAATTTTTCAGCACCTAAGTCTGCACCAAAACCAGCTTCCGTTACAACATAATCAGCTAATTTTAAACCTGTTTTAGTTGCTATAACCGTATTACATCCATGTGCAATATTGGCAAAAGGGCCTCCGTGAATAATTGCTGGATTATTTTCAAGCGTTTGAACTAAATTTGGCATTAAAGCATTTTTTAATAATACCGTCATTGGTCCATCAGCTTTTACATCACGTGCATATATCGGAGATTTATCTCTTTTATATGCGATTATAATATCACCAATTCTTTTCTGAAGATCGTTAATATCATTCGCTAAACAAAAAATAGCCATGATTTCACTTGCAACCGTTATGTCGAATTTATCTTCTCTTGGAAATCCATTTGAAACTCCTCCAAGATTGACATTTACTTTTCTTAGAGACCTATCACCCAGATCAACAACTCGACCCCATGTAATTCTTCTTTGGTCTATTTGTAATTCATTTCCCCAATAAATATGATTATCAATTAATGAAGATAATAGATTGTGAGCTGCGGTGATTGCGTGAAAGTCACCTGTAAAGTGAAGATTAATTTCCTCCATTGGCACAACTTGAGCATATCCACCTCCAGCAGCACCACCCTTCATACCAAAACATGGACCAAGGCTAGGTTCTCTAAGACAAACAATTGATTTTTTTCCAATTTTATTAAGACCATCATTTAAGCCAACAGACGTAGTTGTTTTGCCTTCACCAGCTGGTGTTGGATTAATTGCGGTTACTAATATTAATTTTCCATCAGGATTAGACTTACTTTTTTCAATAAAATCAAAATTTATTTTCGCTGCATCATGGCCATAAGGAATAAGATTTTCCTCAGGAATATTTACTTTAGCAGCAACATCTCTTATGTGAATTTTTTTAGCAGCTCTTGCTATCTCAATATCTGACATCTAACTCTGGATCCTTTCCCAAAAAATCTGGTATACAATATACCAATATCTTTTTAAATTTTAAGCTATTTAAGATAAAAAAATTAGAATTTCTCTATTATTTTTAAGCCTATGTGTCGCATTAGAAAATTTATTTAATAAAAAAGTCATTGTTCAATAATAAATTTATAATAGTTTAAAAATGTTGAAAATATTAGTAGTAGGGCTTGGTTATGTGGGTACCGCAAATGCTGTCCTTTTATCACAACATAATGAAGTTACGTGCTTCGATCTAGACGTCACAAAATCAAATAACTTAATAAATGGTATTTCACCTATAGAGGATAAAGTTGTATCTGAATATTTATCATCAAAAACATTAAATTTGAAATCAGCAGAGAGCTTTCCTTCTGAAATTGATAATTTTGACTTTGTAATCATAGCCACATCAACAAATTATGATATTGAGACAAATAAATTTAATACTTCTTCAATAGAACAAACATTAGAAAGTATTCAAAATTCTAAATCAAATCCAACAGTTATTATTCGATCTACAGTTCCAGTTGGTTATGTGAATATAGTACAAAAAAAATTCCCTGATCTTGAAATTATTTTTGCGCCTGAATTTTTAAGAGAGGGAAGAGCTTTAAATGATAGTCTTTATCCTTCAAGAATTGTAATAGGCTCGCATTCTGAGAAAGGAAAAGAGTTTGCAAAATTATTGATGGAGGCATCGCTAAATACAGATGTTCAAACTATTTACACAAATTCTACAGAAGCAGAGTCATCAAAATTATTTTCTAATGCCTATTTAGCAATGCGAGTAACATTCTTTAATGAACTAGACTCATTTGCAATGTCAAAAGGTTTAAATACTAAAGAAATTATTAAAGCTGTAAGTCTAGATCCTAGGATAGGGGATTTTTATAATAACCCCTCATTTGGATACGGTGGATACTGTTTACCCAAAGATACAAAACAATTATTAGCAAACTTTGATACAGTCCCTCAAAAAATTATGGAGGCAATCATAGAGTCAAATTCAATGCGAAAAGATTTCGTGGTATTAGAGATTGCAAAATTAAAACCTAAAACAGTTGGTATCTATAAACTCATTATGAAAGAGGGATCTGACAATATAAGAGAGTCAAGTATGCAAGGCATTATGAAAAGAGTTAAAGCTAAAGGTATAAGGATGATAGTTTACGAACCTTTAATTAAAGATAAACAATTTTTCAATTCAGAGGTTTATAAAGATTTAGAATTATTCAAAAAAGATGCTGATTTAATTCTTTGCAATAGAAGCCATCCAGAGCTAGATGATGTACAAGACAAGATATTTACTAGAGACTTGTTTAACCAAGATTAAGTAAAAGATTAATATTTTTTCTAAATTTATCCAAAAAACATTGGAAATACATAGTATTTTTATATTTTAGTTTCGCATCAGATAGGTCTATACTGCCGAGGCTTATATATATAAGGAGGAAACGATGACAAAAATTAAATCGTTGTTTATTTCTCTTGTTTTAACTCTAGGTGTTTCTACAGCAATAGCTGGAAGTCACGGAAGCACCCATGATCTTGTTAAAGAAAGAGGAAAATTAATGTGCGGTTCCAACACTGGATTAGCGGGCTTTGGTGCTCCAAATGACGCTGGTGTTTGGGAAGGCATTGATGTTGATGTATGTAGAGCTGTAGCAGCTGCTGTTTTTGGCGATGCTTCTAAAGTTGAATATGTACCTACAACATCAAAAGTACGTTTCACAGTTCTTCAGTCAGGTGAAATTGATATGCTATCAAGAAATACTACATGGACTTTATCAAGAGACGTTGATCTTGGTTTAGAATTTGTTGGTGTTAACTACTATGATGGTCAAGGCTTTATGGTTAACAAAAGTCTTGGTGTGTCAAGTGCTATGGAATTAGATGGCGCATCTGTATGTATCCAGGTTGGTACAACAACTGAAATGAACCTTGCTGATTTCTTCAAAGCAAACGGTATGAGCTATGAGTCAGTTCCTGTTGAGACTAACTCAGAAGCTGATGCTGCATACACAGCTGGTCGTTGTGACGTTTACACAACAGACGCATCTGGTTTATATGCAAGTAGAGCTGGTTATCCAGACCCATCTGCTCACGTTGTGTTACCAGAAATAGTATCTAAAGAGCCTTTAGGCCCTGCAGTTAGACACGGTGATAGTGAGTGGGCTGATATCGTAAGATGGTCTCTTAATGCAATGATCATTGGTGAAGAGCTAGGTATTACATCAGCTAATGTTGATGAAATGAAGAGCTCAAAAAACCCTGAGGTTTTAAGACTATTAGGTGTTGATGCTGGTTACGGAGCTATGTTAGGTCTTTCTGACGACTGGGCTTATAATATCTTAAGTCAAGTTGGAAACTATTCAGAGAGCTTTGAAAAGCATATTGGTCCAAATACACCAATTAACATTCAAAGAGGCTTAAACGCTCTTTATAAAGATGGCGGTATTTTATACGCACCTCCATTTAGATAAAAAATAAAATAAGGGTATGGGCTTTCAGCCCGTACCCAAAATTTACGGATTTCAAAATTTATGCAGACCAATTTTTTCAGAAAAATAATATTTGATGAAAAATCAAGATCCCTTCTAATTCAAACACTGGTAATTGGTCTTTTTGCTTTATTTATTTATCTCATAACCCAGCAAACAGCCTATAATTTAGAAAAAAGAGGAATTAGCTCAGGTTTTGATTTCTTACATATCTCAGCAGGTTACGATATAAGCATCCGTTTAATTCCATTTACAAGTGAGGACACTCACTTAAGAGCTTATTTTGTTGGATTATTAAATACATTGATGATTGCTGTTTGTGGGTGTTTTTTAGCAACCATAATTGGATTTTTAGTCGGAATTATTCGCCTATCAAGCAATTGGCTATTTCGTAATATCGCTTATGTTTACGTTGAGTTTACAAGAAACGTCCCAGTTCTTGTTCAAATAATTCTTTACTACAGCATTCTCTTAAACTTACCTAAAATCAAGCAAGCAATAGTAATTTTTGATAATTTTTATTTAACTAATCGAGGTTTCTTTTCCCCCTCTCCAATATTTAAAGACGGTTTTTCAATTGTTGCTTGGAGCTTAGTAATTGCAATTATATTTACTTTTTTCTTAAAAAGATTTTTAAAGAAAAAACAAGAAGAAACCGGAAAACAATATCCAACTTTTATGATAAACAGTGCAATTATTATTTTTACCCCAATTATTTTTTATTACATCATGGGTATGCCTTTAGAGTTTGATAGTCCAGTTTTAAAGGGATTTAATTTTAAAGGAGGTATGGTAATTCGCCCAGAATTTTTAGGAATGCTATTTGGTTTATCTATTTATACTGCTGCATTTATCTCTGAGACTGTTCGATCTGGTATTATATCAGTATCAAAGGGACAAAGGGAGGCATCTCAAGCTTTAGGTTTAAAAAGTAATTTTATAATGAGGCTGATTATTATTCCTCAAGCACTAAGAGTTATCATTCCACCTCTTACCTCTCAATATTTAAATTTAACAAAAAACTCCTCTCTCGGAATCGCAATAGGTTATGCCGATTTAGTTCACGGATTTGGAGGTATATCTTTAAATCAAACAGGAAGAGCCATAGAGATTATGATGATGGTTATGCTTACTTATTTGACAATTAGTTTAACCATTTCTTTTTTTATGAATTTATATAATAAGTCTGTACAATTTAAGGGTAACGCATGAGCTCTACTGCCATTCAAATTATTTCACGCAGTAAGTATTACAACTGGTTAGTAAAAAATTTATTTTCCTCTTGGGTAAACACAATACTTACTGTTATTGCGCTAATATTCGTATATCAGGTTGGAAGTTTCTTTTTGAATTGGGCAATTTTTGATGCTGATTTTAGATATAATTTTCAAGGTGAATTAATTATTGATCGCGGATTTTGCTCTAAAAATATTATGCCCGGTGAATATGGTGCCTGTTGGGCAATTATTTTTGCACGATGGAACCAATTTATGTATGGACTTTATCCTATTGAAGAAGCATGGAGGGTAAACTTAATCTATGCTCTTTTACCTTTAGCAATTATTGGAATTCTTTTTGATAAAATTCCATTTCGTAGATATTTTATTTATTTTACTTTTATATTCCCATTCTTGGCTTACTTCATGCTTTATGGAGGACCAGGATTAAGTGTTGTCGGTACAAATAAATGGGGAGGGCTATTAGTAACACTTTTCTTAGGAGTTACTGGGATAGGTTTAGCGTTTCCTTTAAGCATTCTTTTAGCCTTAGGTAGAAGATCTAAAATGCCTATCATAAAATCATTGTGTGTAGTTTTTATTGAATTCATTAGAGGTGTCCCTCTTATAACATTGTTATTTACAGCTAATGTGATGTTACCTTTATTTTTACCTGATGGAGTAAATCCAGATAATCTTTTACGTGCTTTAGTAGCAGTTACTTTATTTCAATCAGCCTATATGGCTGAAGCAATTAGAGGTGGCTTGCAAGCCATTCCAAGGGGGCAAGTTGAAGCTGCGCAGTCTTTAGGATTAAGTTATTGGCAAACCACTCGCAAAATAGTTTTACCACAAGCTCTAAAGATAGCTATTCCACCAATAGTTAATACCTGTATTGGATTATTTAAAGATACATCTTTAGTTTTAATTATAGGATTATTTGATTTATTAGGTATTGGCAGAGCAGCTTTAGCTGATATGACATGGACTAAACTTTATTATGAGGTTTATGTTTTTATTTCACTTGTATTTTTCATATTTTGCTTTGGTATGTCACGCTATAGTTTATATTTAGAAAAAAAACTAAAAACGGATAACAGTTAATGAGCACAGATCAGGTAATACATTTAGAAAAAGTAAACAAATGGTATGATGATTTTCATGTTTTAAAAGATATTGATTTAATTGTTAATAAAGGGCAAAAAATCGTTATCTGTGGCCCTAGTGGCTCTGGTAAGTCAACAATGATTAGATGTATAAATCGTCTAGAGGCTCATCAAAAAGGGACAATAGTTGTTCACGGAACAGAACTTACAAATGATCTTAAAAACATTGATTTAATTAGGAAAAATGTCGGTATGGTTTTCCAGCAATTCAATCTTTTTCCGCACCTCTCTGTATTAGACAATATTTCCTTAGCGCCAATTTGGGTGAAAAAAATGCCAAAAAATGAAGCCGAAGATATTGCAATGTCCTATTTAGAAAAAGTTAAAATTCCTGAGCAGGCTCAAAAATTTCCTGGTCAGCTCTCCGGAGGTCAACAGCAACGCGTTGCTATTGCTAGATCATTAGCTATGAACCCTGACATTATGTTGTTTGATGAACCAACATCAGCTCTAGACCCAGAAATGATCAAAGAGGTTTTGGATGTGATGATACAATTAGCGGAAGAGGGTATGACTATGTTAGTTGTTACTCATGAGATGGGATTTGCAAAAACTGTTGCTGATCAAATGATTTTTATGGATGAGGGAAGAATTGTTGAACAAGCATCCCCAGATGAATTCTTTAATAACCCAAAAAGTGATCGAACTAAACTTTTCTTAAGTCAAATTCTTAATCATTAAAGAAGTATTAGATGAATGAAGTTGTAATGGCTTTATTATCCGGATGGATAATATTTTATTTTGCTGTATTTTTGCCAGGACCTAATACTTTTTTTGTGGCATCCGTTGGAATTAGTGGACAGAAAAAACAAATTTGGGGTGCTGCAGTTGGTACTGCTATTGGTTCTTTTACTTGGTGCTTACTTGCTACAACAGGTATTTCTTTTCTAATTTCAAATTTAATGGGCTGGGGTTTTATTGTTTTAAAGATCTTAGCTAGTCTTTATATGATTTATTTAGCATATCAAATTGGCAGCCAATACTTTAGCTCTGAAAATCAACTCATAAAACTATCCAATGAAAGAAATTTTTTAAACAGTATGAAGAAAGCAATAATTGTTGCTTATACCAATCCCAAAGCTTTCGCATTTTGGTCTGCTCTAGCAACTTTACAATTCAGTGAAAACCTAAATTTTAGTATTGCTCTAATTTTTGCAACAGGTAGTTTTTTTATTTCAGCAATGAATTATTCAATTATCGGCCACTTTTTTGGTATAAAAAAGTTTTCAAATTACTTCAATAAACCTAAAAATATTGTCAATTTAATATTTGCTGGACTTTTTATTTTTGTAGCTATTGAAATTTGGGTGTTAGGCTAGGTAAAAAGCCCTAGATAGGGCTTTTTAAAATTTTCTAATAAATCTTCTATCTATCTCTTTTTGTCTTCTTTCAAGATCAATCATGTCGATAGCTTGAGATAAATATACCTCTTCTTTGTAAGACTTTGATTTTTGGTCATTTTTTCCATTAATAATTATTTTTCTAATAGATTTAAATAGATTGCTCATTAGGCAGCCTCTTTTAAGCTATTTGGAAATGACTGATTTCTTTGGTACTCGGAGTAAGCCCATTGCCAATCTGTGCCATACTCAACCTTACAAAAATTTATAATACTGTCTTCTTTTTTACTAAAAAGAGATAACCAGAACTTTAAAGATCTTTCTGTAAATCCAAAAATTTTATTCATAATTTTATTTCCTTTCTTACATATATATAGTTTTAAAAAGAAGTTTTACTTTTGCTAAATATAGACAGCTGATGTCTATTTATGAGACTTCAAACAAATTCATTAAATATTTTTAATTTGCATGTAGTCTAAGTAACAAAAAAAATGATAAATTTATGACATGGATTATAAAATTTTTGATGGCCATAATGATGTATTATTTAGACTATTTTTAAAGAACAAACCTGACTCCTATCTTGATTTTATCGATGGAGATAATGAGGGACATTTAGATCTTCCTCGAATGAACCAAGCTAATTTTAAAGGAGGCTTATGCGCCATATATGTTCCTACCCCAGAACAAGATATCTCTGACTCTGATAAGTTGGTCAACTATAAAGATATGGAGAAAGATGAGTATTTATTACCACTTCCAAGACCCGTAGAAGTAAATGATGCATTACCAATTGTTTTAAATCAATTGTCTATCCTTTCAAAAATTGAAAGAAACTCAAAAAATAAAGTTAAGATTTGTTTATCTGGCAAGGATTTGGAAACCTCGTTTAAACATGATGATCAATTATCTGTAGTAATGCATATAGAGGGTGCAGAATGTATAGATAAAAATTTTTATAATCTCGAAACTTTATTTCGAGCTGGTCTTAGATCAATTGGGCCAGTTTGGTCAAGACCTACTATTTTTGCAGAGGGCGTTCCCTTTGCTTTTCCAACTTCACCAGATATTGGAGATGGTTTAACCGAAATAGGAATAGAACTTATAAAAAATTGTAATTCACTAAATATGTTAATTGACACCTCTCATTTAAATGAAAAAGGCTTTTGGGATATAGCAAAATATTCAAATTCGCCCCTAGTAGCGACGCATAGCAATGCTCATCAGATTTGCCCACACTCTAGAAACCTTACAAATAAGCAATTAGATGCAATCAAAGAAACTCAAGGGATGGTTGGGGTTAACTTTGCCCCAGCTTTTTTAAGGAAAGATGGAAAAATGGTTTCTGATACAGATTTACAAATAATAGTTGATCATTTTAAGTACCTTATTGACTATATGGGAGATGATAAAGTTGGATTTGGCTCAGATTTCGACGGTGCAATGATGCCAAAAGATCTAAATAGTGTTCTAGGTATGCATAAATTAATCGATTTATTAATTTCACAGGGTTTTAATGAAAACTTAATGATTAAAATTTCACATTTAAATTGGATTAATCTTTTAAAAAGAGTTTTAAATTAATAAATATTCAATGAAGTGAAACTTTAGTATCAAAAAAATTCTGATATAATCTTTATATGGGACTTCACTTTGACTATAAATCAAAAGCTGGTGAAAGAGCTATGGAGAAAGAGCGTAAGCGCCAAGAAAAACTTGCCGCTAAAAAGGCTAAAAGAGAAGCAAAAAGAGAAGCAGAAGAGTTAGCTGAATTAGAGCGCCTTACAGATCCAAATGCTCCAGCTCAGGGAAATCAGGAACAGTAATCTGATTACCCTCAAATATATTAATTTTTTCGATCGCTAGTATCGACTCAGATTCTTTTTATCTTATAAATTTTTTGATCCTCTGTCATAGATCTGACTTGCCTTTTATACCATTCCTTAAAATCATTTGATGTGTCTTCATAAAACATCACTTTCTTTCGAATTAAGAAAATACCAATATCACTCTCTGGAATTCCAATAAAAGTCTGTCTTTCTGTGTGCATCACTTTTACACTTTCTTGCAAAGGTTCGTGCTCACATAAATAATAACCATAATGCTCTCCCCAAACATATCTTATAATAGGAGTTGTTGCTTCAACCATCATCTGAACATATTTATCCTCATTTTTTAAAAAATTTTCCATACCTGGTACAGGTTGATGGATTTGAGCAAAACTAAGACCAATTTTTTCTTTAGGCACCCAAACAGATGGAAATGAAACATGTAAAGCTATAAGTTTGTTACATCTGTGAAAAATAGCTATATCCTCTTGAAGATTATAACCAAGTTCTACAAAGTCATTAAAGTTAGAATTTTTAGATGGGTATTCTTTTTTTATTATAGAATTTAACTTCTCGCATACAGCTATATCAATTTCTTTTGTAAAATAATCATCAATAAAAATATTTTCTTTACATTTTTGTTTCAAACTTAAATATCTTTCTTCATGCTCATCATATTCAATAATTGGAAGGTCTTTTATTTTTTTTATTCCAGGAGCTACAGAGTAAATAGGTCCATATGGTTCCCAGTCGATCATTTTGTAAATAAAATCAATACTCCTATCAAAGTGATAGCAATAATAATAAGTTTTTTAAATAGGATTTCTGGTATTTGTTTATGTATAAAATAACCCAGCCAAACACTCATCATAACTAAAAGAGCTATTGGATAGTATATTTTCACTATCTCTAAATAGCTTCCTCCTAAATACATAAAAAATATTGCTCTCAAAGAGTTTATAATAAAAAAATATCCAGCCATAGTTGATCGCAACTCTTGTTTTGAGGAGAAATAATCTTTATACCCCATTAATACAAATGGTCCTCCAATAGTATAAATTCCTTGAATAAATCCACCTAGAATTACAAAAAAATTTTTCAAGAATTGAGGAAACTTGATATCAGGAAAGAATAAGTTGAAACATCCGTAAATAATTAAAATTATTGCAAATATTTTTATTAAAATATCTGATGCAAAATAACTGATAAAATATGTTCCAATTAATGCACCAGGAATTGTATAAATTAAAATTTTGATCAGATGATTTAAAGAGACATATTTGTATGATTGAATTAAAACAGCTAAACCGGAGGATAGCCCAACAATCATTGCAAGCTTTAATAAAGAATTAAAGTCAAAGAAAAATCCACTAATTCCCAGAAAGATTATCGTACCACCAAAACCAAAAATACTTTCAATGACGTATGCAAAACAAGCTATTAATGCAATAGTTGAAAAATTTGGCATTTAATTCTATTAAACAATTTAGAATGTTTTATGTTAAAAGTAATCTATGTATTTAAAAGTAATATTTTCTTTTATTGTAATATTATTTCTTAAAACGAATTTATTGTTTGCTCTTTCTCAAGATATTTCTATAACAATCATGGTTCGTTCTACATTGGGAACAGAATATATTCTAGCTAAAAGTATTTGCAAAGTATTGGACAGGGAACTTGAAATATCTCATAGTTATGGTGGTTCTAACACTTTAGAATGCAATACACGCCTCGATGATAGCGTTGATGAAATAATTAAAAAAATTGAACAAAATCAATTTCAATATGCAATTATTAAAAAATCAGATTTAATCAATCGTCCCTCTAATTTATCGCTTCGTTCAATTTTAAATTTTCCCGCAGATAATGATTATGTTTTTATTTCAAACCAGAATGTAGATCCTAATGTGATTAAGGATATAAACTTTGGAATTATGAATCATTTGCTTGAGTTTCGCTATCTTCATAAATCTTTTTTTGAATTTTCGGAAAATAATTTAATTGTTAAAGAAAAAATACCATTACACTTAGGGACTTTAAAATTTAGTGATGAGTGGAGTAGTGGTAAAAGAAGAGGGTTTACAGAGGTAGACTAATTTTTACAAAACCATCAGTTACGACAAAAATAAATATTAAAGCAAAAAATACCCCACCAACAAATACTTTCATCACACAAACTTACTAAATAGATTTTAGGTGTAAAGTATATAAACTGTGCAAAATTGTCATGAACGAGTTTATTTTTGGTTTTTCAACAGGTTTAAGTTTAATACTCGCTATAGGTGCACAAAATTTATTTGTTATAGAGCAAGGTATAAAAAAAAATAATATTTTTTTAGTCACTTCAATATGTATAGTTGGTGATTTCTTATTGATTTTTTTTGGAATTTTCATATTTCACTTTATTAAAAATTTCATCAATGATCTAATTAATTTATTGTTATCAATTGGGCTTGTTCTCTTTCTTTTAAATTTTATATGGTCGAAGATAAAAACATTTAAGAATGATATTGTCTTTTCACAAACACATACACAAACATCTAAGTCAAAAGTAGCCCTTCAGACACTTGCCTTTACTTTTTTGAACCCACATGTTTACTCAGACACAGTTTTTATTTTAGGAAATTTATCAAAAAATTTTCTAATAATTTCTGATAAGATTTTATTTGGATTAGGTGCAAGTCTAGCATCATTTATTTTTTTTTATTTTTTAGGCTATGGTGCTCAATCACTGAGATTATTTTTTTTAAATAAACAAGTTTGGAAATTAGTTAATATAATAATTATTCTTTATTTGCTTATACTTACTTTATCGATTGTTTTCTTGGAAATAATTTGACAATTACATTTATTTTAAAATTTCATTAGCTGTCTGTAAGTTGCATAGTTGTTATGCAATCATAACAAGAGTTTTTTTCTGATTATTATGTATAAATTTAATAGGAGCAGTTTTTAAAAGTTTCATTTAACTCCGTGTTGACATAGATACTTAGTTATTCCCTCCTAGTTATAACAAACTGCTCCATTAATAGTATGCCAAGTTTCACAACACTTTATCCAGCACTTTTGTTTCCAGCTATACCTTTAATGATGATATCGTTTGGTAATAGATATACTTCTCTTGCTTCATTAATCAGAAAGATCCATGACACAATAATTACAAATAGACCAACTAGCAATGTGGTTCAACATCACTTAGATCAAATTAAAGTACTTACAACCCGTTTAACATTAGTTAGGTCAGTTCAAACTCTATCTGGGATCAGCTTTTTGCTGAATTTAATATCTATTTTTTTTAGCTATATCAAGATTTATGACTTAGCTTTAAACTTTTTTGGTTTAGGGATATTGATATTTTCAATAGCTATAATGTTATTTATCTATGAGATACAATTATCTACCAAAGCTCTTAGTAAGCATTTGGAAGACCTGAAAGATTTTAGTTAATTTATTAAGATACTGGATTCTTTTTTAAATAAATATTTCATATGAAAAAAAACAAACACTGAGCCTAGTAAATTTGTAAAAAATATAGCCCACCAAATACCAATTAGGCCTTTTTCAAGAGTCTCAGAAAATAAATAAATTACAAATGGGGGAAGAAATACCAATCTAATAAAAGTGTAGAACACATTTACAGAGGGTTTTCTTAAACCAGAAAGTACAGAATCACACCTATCAATAACTTGATATATAAAAGCCAAAAAAGCTACCATAAACAAGTAACTACCAGCAATAATTATCACTTCACTGTCTCTTGAAAAAAAACTAGCAATCCTTTCTCCCGCAAATATAAGCACTAATGCTCCAAAAATCATCATTGTCATAGATAACCTTAATGAAATTAAAAAAGCTTCATAAATTCTATCAAAATTCTTCGAACCAAAATTTTGTCCTACCATACTTAATAAAGCACTACTAAATCCTATGGCAGGTAATAAAATAATTTGCTCAATTCTTAAAGCTATACCATAAGCTGCACTAGCTGAGGCACCATAACTTGTAACAAATTTTTGCATTATGAAGAAACCAACTGCAATCATGAACATATTCATACTAGAGGGTATAGATTGTCTTAGAATTCTTAATACGAATTTAGCTTCTAACCAAATATAATTGTAATTGAAATAATTAAACAAAGGACTGCGAATAGCATAATAGCTTAAAAAGAAAAAATGAAATAGTTGAGATATGACTGTTGCAAGAGCTATGCCGAGAGTTCCCAATGCAGGAAAAGGACCATAACCTAAAGATAAGAAAGGACTAAATATTAAATTAATAAAAAAGCTTATGATTAATGCATTTCTATTTTTTTTTGTATCTCCTTGTGCATATAAAAGAGAATTAACAACAAAAGAAACAATAAAAATTGGAGCACCAATTGAGAGTATTTTTATGTATCTTAGACCATTGTTAAGAAAAATACCTTCTGCCCCAAAATATAAAAATACTGGTCTAGATAATAGAAACGTTGTTAGCCCTATGGCTATTGAAACCAATAAAGTGATAACTAAAGCTTGAGTATGTATCTTAATTGCCTCATTAAATTTTTTTTTGCCAATAGCTATTGAAACAAGAGCTGTGGTACCTTGTCCAAAACCTACAGCGAAGGCTAATAAAATAAAATACAAGGGGTAAGATATTGATAAGCCTGCAATAGCCTCTGTGCTTATGAGACCTGCATAAAAAGTATCTACTACATTGTACAGAGTATAAAACAAAAGACCTGTTCCTGCTGGAACAGCCATACCGATTAATTGTTTTTTTATATCCCCTTGGGTAAGATCCATAAAATTAAAAAGGTCTTACAACTACAAGTATTACAATTAAAATTAGAAGAACAGTAGGCACTTCATTGATTATTCTTAGATATTTTGAGGTATAGTCTCTAAAATTACTCTCTAGACTTTTTCTAATTTTACTTAAATACATATGAAATGCAGAGAGAATAAGAACTAATATAATTTTCAAAAAAAGCCATAATTCAAAACCTACATAATGGATAAGGGCTAAACCAAATACCCAAGTCAATATCATTGCTGGGTTCATTATAATTTTTAGCAATTTATATTCCATTTTTTGAAATACACTATTCATTTCAGGATTGGTTATGTTTTCTACATGATAAACAAAAAGTCTTGGTAAATAAAATAACCCAGCAAACCATGATACAAAAGATATGATATGTAAAATTTTTAATAACTCATACATTTTGTTACCATTTAGCCTCTGGAGGCATTGACATTAATATAGCATCAATATTACCACCGGTTTTTAATCCAAATAATGTCCCTCTATCATAAAGCAAATTAAATTCTACGTAACGAGATCTTTTTTTTGAGAGAGCATCTAAGTCATCTTGATTAAAGTTAAAATCTTTTTTTCTTTTTGAGTTTTCAATTACAAAATTAACAAAGAATTGCCCAACATCTTTTATGAAAGATAAGTCATTATCAAAGTCTGTATTGATATAATCAAAAAAAATCCCTCCTATACCTCTACTTTCTTTTCGATGCTCTAAATAAAAGTATTCATCACATTGTTTTTTAAATTTTTCATAATAAGTTGAATTATGTTGATCACATGTTCGTTGGAGACCTTGATGAAAATTATCTGTTTCTAATTTTTCAGGTATTGCAGGGGTTAAATCACAACCACCACCAAACCATTGTTTTCCTTTAGTGGTTATGTACCGAGTGTTAAAATGAGCTGCAGCAATTTTCGGGTTTTTCATGTGAGCTACGACTGAGATACCACTGGCCCAAAAGCTTGGATCCTCTTCAGTTCCCGGCATTGATTTTTTAAATTCTTCACTAAAATTGCCATGCACAGTTGAAATGTTTACTCCTACTTTTTCAAATATTTCTCCTTTTAGTAAGGACATCAAACCTCCACCACCACCAGGTCTTTGCCACTCTTTTTCTATAAATTTAGACCCATCAAGATTTTGTATTGATCCAACCATTTGATTTCGAAGTTCTCGAAACCACTTTTCTGCTTTAGTTTGTTGATTTTTTATTTGATCACTCATACCCACCCATGTAGTTCGTTTTCTATCAACGAAGTGAGTAGGAGTATATGATCTTCTCGATCATTTAGACAAGGAATATATCCAAATTCCTTTCCACCATTTTCCATGAATATTTCTCTATTTTCCTCGTTAAGTTCTTCAATTGTCTCGAGACAATCTGAGGAAAAAGCAGGACTTATAACATGAATGTGGTCTGTACCATTTTTTGCTAAGCTCTCTATAGTTTTATCTGTGTAAGGTTGAAGCCATTCTGCTGGTCCAAATCTAGATTGAAATGTGGTCATATAACTTTCCTCTGGTAAGCCCATGGTCTCTGCCACCAGCCTAGTAGTTTTTCTGCAAAAACAATGATACGGATCCCCTTTATCTAAATATTTTTTTGGAACACCATGATAGCTAAATATGATTTTTTTTGGTTTTGAATTTTTAGTCCAAAATTCTTCAATGCTATTTTTAAGAGCTTTAATATAAAGTTCATTTTCGTAATATCCTCCAATAAAACGAAGAGATGGTACCCAACGCCAATTTTTTAATTCTTCTGCAACAGCATCAAACGTTGAGCCCGTTGTAGCCGCACAATATTGAGGGTATAAAGGTAAAATAATAATACGATCACAATTTTGATTTCTAAGATTATTTAAACCCTTAGAGATGCTAGGATTCCCATAACGCATTCCAATATCAAATACGATATTTTGATATTTCTTATTAATAAATTCTTTTATTTTCAATAATTGGTTTTTTGTGTGGAATAGAAGAGGTGAACCTTCCTCTGTCCAAACAGATTTGTAATTTTTAGCTGACTTCGCTGGTCGAGTATTTAAAACTATTCCATTAAGAATAGGCCACCAAATAGCTTTTGGAGTTTCTATGACACGTTCATCTGATAGAAATTGCTTTAGATAAGTCTTTAAAGACGACTTAGTTGGTTCATCTGGTGTTCCTAAATTTGTGATCAAAATACCTGTCTTAAGACCAGAGCCATGAACGTAGAGTTTATTACCTTTAAATGAAGCCATTGAAAAACATTACGATTTTTATGATAACTTAGTTCTTATCTTTTCTATGAATAAATGAACATTAGCCTCAGGAGTAGTTTTTTTTACACCGTGATCGAGGCTAGCAATCCACCCAGATCTATGAGATGACTCACTTTGTAAGCATTCCTCAATATATTTATCAATATAATCAGAAAAGGATTTAGTGTCCTCCATAGCTAATAAATCATTTGAAAAATTCCCCTGTAAAGATAAATGTGTCTTTGGTAATTCAGTGAAAACCTCCAAATTAGTTCCTAAAACTGTAAGTTTTAAATTTTTTAAATTTTGTAATTTATTAAATTTAGTTTGAGAAATTTCTTTAGTGAAATATCCAATTTTATTTGGATAACTATTTGAAATTTTAACTAAAAAAGGAATAACGAATTCATCAAAATCCTTATCATTTAGTTTATTAGCTTCAGTATCAAATATCATTAACAAATCAATGTCATTTTGTAACTGAATTTGTATATTTTTTTGTATTAACATTTCTAAAACGGGCAGGGTTTGTTGAAATAGTGTTTGTGATACAGGATTATTCCTTGTTGCAAAATGGTATAAGGTTACAGGTCCACCAGTAAATCCAATTAAGGATTTATCATTTGAAAGTTCATTTCTAATATGTTTTAGAGATATATTCTGAAAATCTATAAAACTTTCAAATTCATCAATATTAAATTCGGATATCATTTTTGAACTTAAATTTTTTTCAAATATTGGTCCAGGATTAAACTTCAAACTCATACCTAAATAATCTAAAGGAAAAAGAATATCACTAAACAATATTGCAGCATCAAAATCGAATTCAACAATAGGTCCAAGAGTTACCTCACAAGCAAGCTCAGGCTCTTTACATAATTGTTCAAAAGAATATTTTTCTTTTAATTTTCTGTAATGCTGATGATATCGACCAGCCTGTCTCATAAACCAAATTGGAGGAATTTTTTGTTCAACTTTATTTAAGGCATTAAAAAAATTTTTGTTATAGGTATTTTGCAATATCTCTAGCTCCATAAGTAATAATAAAATCTGCTTGAGCTCTTTTGAGTACCGTTAAAGACTCTATGAGCAAATCAACATAATTGCCAAATTTAGCTTTGCTGAGCATTTGTAGACTAGCATACTCACCACTTACTTGGTACGCACCCGTGGGAAGCAGTGTCTCCTTTTTTATATCTCTTATTAAATCTATTGAGGTCATTCCAGGCTTAACCATTAAATAATTTGCACCTTGAGCTGCATTACTAATTGAGCTTTTAATCGCCTTTGCTTTGTCTTCGACAGGTAATTGATATGATGACCGATCAAATCCCTGTGGTGATGATTTTGCAACATCTCTAAAAGGGCCGTAGAAGTGACTTTTAAATTTTGTTGAGTAACTCATTATTTGAGAATTTGAAAAACCATTTTGAACAAATATTTTTCTCAAATATTTAGTCGTATTTTTCATCATGTCACTTGGTGCAATTATATCAGCTCCCGCCTCAAGATATGTATTTGCCGCTAATCCTAAAGAGTAATGTGTCTTATTAAGATCAATTGATTTTTTATGAGTAACTCCACAATGCCCATCAACAGTTATTGAGCATAAGCATGTATCTATAAGTAAAACTATATCTTTTCCAAAATAATTTTTAATTTTTCTTATAACTTCATAGTGAAAGCTAAAATCCTCCGGATTTTTTTGTTTTTTATTTGGAACGATAAAAAGTAGAAAATTATTGATACCTTTTTTTAAATCCTTTTCAATTGCCTTAATTATAGATGAAGATGACCAACTCTTATTATCACCTAATCCTTTAATTTCCTTTGAATTTTTTACCTTTTGATCCACAAATAAAGGTTGAATTAAAATTTTCTTTTTAAGAGATTTAGACTGATCAATAGGGAAATAATTTTTAATCATTTAAGTTCAAAATTTTTAAAATCATCATAAGTAAGATATACATTTAATCGATTTTTAGGAATAAATTTAGAAATTTGAAGATACGTTTGACCAGGTCCACACGAATTACGCTTATTTAGTATTTCTGGTCTTAGTTGTATAGCTAATTTAAATGCAGAGAAGCTCATCCAATAAAAACTCTCCGCTACAAACAAATTATCAATCGTATCGTCATTAATCAAAGGGACTAAACTATAGTGTGATATAACAGGGAATTTTTTATTTAGCATATTTCCTTCATATGTAAGTTTATAAGTAGGTTTTTGATTATCTTTATAAAAATTTTCAGTTTCTCGATAATTTTCACCAAAACTATCGAGAGAAGAATTTACAAGAATGCCCATTTTACTTATTTTTTTCCAAGAACTTACGCCGGAAGTTATAAGATTTGATACACTTTTCAAAGATTTAAACTCTTTAAATTCTGATCTTGTGGCCAAAACATTTTTATTTTTTACTGTTTTATTAAATTCATGCAAATTTCTCTGAAACATTTGATATTTTAATAAGCTTGAAGGAAATATATTTTTAACTTTTTTAACTTTTTTATTATTTAGATATTTTTTTTCTTTAAAATATTTTTTTGTTTGATTATCTTTCCCTAGTGCAAATAAGATTTTTTCATTTAGAATATTTTCAATAGTTACACCTACATCTAAATTGCAACCACCTCCCCATTTGTATAAATATTTTCTCTCTCTTTGACAATCATCTAACGAAGGGAAATGATTAATTTTTTTCAATATTTTTTCTGTTTTTCGATCATCTCTCCTATATTCCAAAGCAATGCATCCTTGTGCTGCCGCACTAGGAAATTCAGAAATTGGTAAAATTATTTTCTCAAACTTTTTAAATTTCAATTTAAAATTTCTATAATCTTTTTTATTAATTTTCTCTCCATATTTAAAAATTCTATCTATAGCAGCTTTAGCCATAAACACCCCGTCCTCTTTTGAGGAATTTAATATTTTTTCCAGCCTAGATGGTACGTTTCCTCTAATGTCGAATGGCTTCAATTCTTCAAAGGGTAAAAACTTTCTTAATTTTTTTAAATAATATTTTCTTCTAGGAGAGGATGTCCCTATAACTAATTTTTTTTTATTTAATGAAGTCTTTTTAATAAGAATAACATCTCTTGGATCATCTCTTTTGAGACAAATAAAAGAAGTCTTATTAAGATTTTTAACAGGAAGATCTTTGAATGAATGAACTACCACATCTGCATCTTTTAAGATTAATTTTTTTGAGAGTGAATTTGTAAATATTCCAAATCCATGTTGTTCCCAAGCTTTAGCTGACATGTCCGTGTCACCAACGCTTGATGAGTAATGTTTATCAATTATATTTTTTTGTATTTTATTAATTTCTATTTCCGCAATGTGAGTCTGAATTTTAGCGAGAAAACTTTTTCTTGATAATAAAACAATTTTTTTCATAACTATTGATGACATTAAGAAATAACAAATAAACAACGCTAATACAATTTAAGCGAGACTTATTGGTCAATATGTACTTATTTCAAAATATGTTATAGCTAAATAACGTTTGAAATTATGACACAAAAAGCAGTTTTAATTGTCGGTGCAGGATCAGGTTTAAGTGCTTCTTTGGCTAGAGCATTTAATTCAAAGGGGATGAAAATCGTACTTGCTGCCAGAAACATAGACAAACTTGACAGTTTAAAAAAAGAGATCGACGCTTTAGTTTTTAAGTGTGACTCAACGGAAAATAAAAGTGTTCAAAATTTATTTTTGCAGACTGACTCAATTATAGGCACTCCAGAAATTGTTATCTATAATCCATCTCTTAGAATTGTAAAACCTTTTATTGAATACGATCCTGATGAAATGCTTCAATCAATAAAAGTAAATAGTTTTGGGGCTTTTCTAGTAGCGCATGAATCAGTAAAAAGAATGTTAAAAATAGGAAAAGGTAATATTTTTTTCACTGGATCATCTGCAAGTGTAAAGGGTTTTGCCAAATCTGCGTCTTTTGCTATGGGAAAGTTTGGTTTGAGAGGCTTAGCACAATCTTTGGCAAGAGAGCTGCACCCACAAAATATTCATATAGGTCATTTCGTCATAGATGGAGGAATAGGTAAAGAACCAGTTGGAAATTATCAAATGATACACCCTGATGAAATTGCAAAACAATACGTAAATTTTTATTTACAGGATAAAAAAGCTTGGTCATGGGAAATTGAAATTAGAACAAACACTGAAAAATTTTAGAAGAACACCTTGGAAATCGGTATAGACAGTTTTGCAGATAAAAGAGAGGGCTCAGATAGTGTTAAAGCCATCAATAATGTTATTGATAGAATTATTTTTGCAGATGAAGTTGGATTAAATTCATTTGGGATAGGAGAGCATCATAGAAAAGAATTTTTAGACTCAGCACCATTTATGATTTTAGCTGCAGCTGCAGCACAAACAAAAAATATTAAGCTAATAAGTGCTGTAACTGTTTTAAGCGCAGCAGATCCTGTTCGTGTATTTCAAAACTTGTCTACTCTTGATCTGATATCCGGAGGTAGAGCAGAAATGGTAGCTGGTAGAGGATCATTTTCTGAGGCCTTTCCATTGTTTGGTTTGGATTTCAAAGATTATGATGAATTGTTTATTGAAAAGCTTGGTTTGCTTTTAAAAATTAGAGAAAATGAATTTGTTAGTTGGTCTGGTAAATTTAGACCTTCGATAAATAATTTACCTATTTATCCAAGGCCTATTCAAAACCTTGTCCCAATTTGGTTAGGTGTTGGTGGCACACCTCAATCTTTTGCAAGAGCAGGTTCAATGGGATTACCTCTAATGATTGCCATAATTGGAGGCAATACTCATCGCTTTAGGCCTTTGGTAGATATTTATCGACAGGCGGGTAAAGAAGCAGGACATCCCCCAGAAAAACTCTCCGTAGGACTTCATTCACTGGGATATGTCGCAAATAGTATGGATGAAGCAATAGATTTGTATTATGAGGGTTATCATAAAATGTTCACAAAAATTGGAAAAGAAAGAGGTTGGGGTCCTGTGACGAGAGACCAATTTGACAATCAAATTGGTCCATTAGGAGCTATAGTTTTAGGCGATCCTGATCAGGTCGCTGAAAAGATTATCAGACACAGTCAAGCCCTTGGAGGCATTGATAGATTCCAATTTCAAATGGATATAGCTGATATTACCCATGAAAATTTAATCAAATCTATTGAACTGATTGGCAAAGAAGTAATTCCTAGGATAAATAGGACAAAAAGCCCCTAATTAGAGGCTTTATGCGTCTTTATTGCAGTATCTTTTAGATTAGTAAAAAATAAATTAATATTTGTGAAAAATCATAATTGGAAATCTAATTATTTAAGCACTCTTCAATCTGAAATTGATAAAATTAAGGATGAAGGCCACTACAGAGTATTTAACAACATAGAAAGAAAAGCCGGACAGTATCCCAAAGCTACAAGACATAGTAATGGTCAAACCGAAGAGATTGATGTCTGGTGTTCAAATGATTACTTAGGCATGAGCCAGAACAAAGAAGTTATTTCCGCAATGCAATCTGCTGCTGAAAAGTTAGGAGCGGGAAGCGGAGGAACAAGGAATATATCAGGTACTACTAATTTCCATATTCAACTCGAAAAAGAAATCGCACTCTTACATAAAAAAGAAAGAGCTCTAGCATTTAATTCTGGATATAGTGCTAATGAGTCTGCACTAAAGTCTATTATATCTGCTTTTGATAATTGTTTAGTTTTAAGTGATGAACTAAATCACGCATCACTTATAGAAGGAATTCGTACAAGTAAAAAAGAAAAAGCTATTTATCGTCATAATGATGTAAAACACCTAAAGGACATTCTAAAGGGAGTAGATTTTTCTCGACCAAAAATTATCGTCCTGGAGTCTGTCTATTCAATGGAAGCTGATTTTGCACCACTAGAAGACATTATTCAGGTTGCTCAGGATAATGGAGCATTAATATACTTAGATGAAGTTCATGCTGTAGGTTTATACGGTCCCAATGCAGCAGGTGTAGCAGATCAAAAAGGATTATCTGAGCATATTGATATTATCAATGGAACATTGGCAAAAGCATTTGGTCTAGCTGGAGGTTACATAGCCTCGACTGAGACAATAATTGATTTTGTTAGAAGTTTTTCAAAAGGATTTATTTTCACAACATCCATGTGCCCAGCAGTAGCTGCTGGAAGTCTAGAGAGTATTAGACAAGTAAAGAAAAACGATGAAATTCGATCTTCATTCTTTGAGAATGTTGATTTCGTTAAAAAAGAACTACGAACCGCAGGTATTCCTTTTTTAGACTCAGGTTCACATATAATCCCAGTATTAATTGGAGATAGCAAATTGTGCAAAGAGATTAGTGATTTTCTTTTAAATGAGCACCATGTTTATGTTCAGCCTATTAATTATCCAACAGTCCCAAAAGGAACTGAGAGAATAAGAATAACTCCTACTCCATGTCATGATCCAGAGTCTACTGAAAAATTTGTAGAAGCTTTGAAAGATGCTTGGTTTAAATTTATGCCTCAGTTAGTTAAATTTGAAAATCAATTTACTAATAAAATCAAAGTAATTTAAACGCCTTATTTGATCAATCTATACATTTGTTATAAAACATACTAATGAGAGTCATTGCGTTTTATAGTTTCTTTAACGTATCCAATCCCAGATTATTAAAAGAGAGGTTAAATTTACACTTTCTTTTAAAACAAATAAAAGGTTCGATTATTGTCAGTGAGGAAGGTTTAAATGGTACAATAGCAGTCTCTTCAAAATTAGAAAAAAAAATTATCGACTATTTAATGTCTTTAGGAGTCACTAAAGAAAATATAAAATTATCAGACTTTAAAGGCCAAAGAATTTTTAACGAGTTTAAAATTAAACTTAAAAAGGAAATAGTTACATCTGATTTTGGATTAAAAATTTCAGACATTAAAAAATCTAAGTTTATTGAACCAAGAGATTGGGATAGATTTGCCAATGATAAAAATGTAGAAATTCTTGATACAAGAAATGATTATGAATTTAAAATTGGTCATTATAAAAATGCTATCAACCCTAAAATTGAAACATTTAAAGATTTTAAAAATTATATAAAGAATAACAAAGAAAAATTTCAGAATAAAAAAGTTGGTATCTATTGTACAGGTGGTATTAGATGTGAAAAAGCAGGACCTTTAATGGAAAAATATGGTATTGAGACATATCAACTTAAAGGAGGAATATTAAAATATTTTGAAACCACATCTGCTGACTCATGGAAGGGTGAATGCTTTGTTTTTGACTACAGAGTATCTTTGAACAAGCAACTTTCTCAAGGTACGAGTAAGCTTTGTTACGGGTGTAACATGCCTTTAACTCCAAGAGAGAGAAAATCTCCTAAATATGAAGAAGGATATTCATGTTCCATCTGTTTTGATAATATGACAGAAAAAAAGAGACGTTCTCTCAAAGATAAGCGAGAACATTGGAAAAAAGTTCTTTAATTTCATTAAATATCAATGTTGACCAAATTCAAAATTAGTTTAGTTTACGCCAATGGCTAAAAAGTCTACATACCAACTTAAACAGTTAATACCTGAAGAAAAACCTGAAACTGGCACAAAATATATTGTTCGTAAACCCACTAAAGGATTGAAAGTTTCTGACAAACTTCGCCAGAGAAAGTATGACCCTGTTTTGAAACAGCATGTTTGGTTTGTGGAAAAGAAAATGCCTCCTCATAGTAAATAATTTTGTTATTATTTTATCATCGAAAATAGAACTTTATATTGGCTGAGAAGAGACTTTAGGATTACTGATAATCCTTGTCTGGAATTTATATCGAAACAAAAATCCCCAGCATTACTTGTTTATATTTATGATGACATTGAAAAGAAAGCCACAGGAGATGCTGGTCAATGGTGGTTAAACAAAACTCTTCATTTGCATTCCAAGAATTTAGAACAAAAATTTAATGTA
>CACJAI010000007.1 GCA_902591315.1 uncultured Alphaproteobacteria bacterium | reverse complement strand
GATCCAAATTACCTTTACTTTACAAAATTTGGAGAACCCAAACAAAAAATTACAAGAGGTGGATCAGGTGCTATGAGCGATGCGAGAGATGTTACTAGAATTCCTGCCGGACACCCCGAGGGATATTTAGAGGGTTTTGCAAATATATATACAGATGTAGCTAATGCACTAATTGATCAGAAAAATGGCAAATTTAATGAGGAAAATCATCATTTTCCAAGTGTAGAAGATGGACTTGAGGGTATTAAATTTATCGAAAGGTCAATCGCCTCAAGCTCATCAAATTCAAGCTGGGTAAATTTCAATTAATTCCAAGTAAGTTTTTTACGTGTATCCCAATAATCTTGAGTGGACAAACTAAAAGACTCAAGAGAGGGCAATTCGGTATCTATTTTTTCAAGACAACTTAAATTTTCATCTAACTGTTTGATTGTTGATGCTCCTGTTAGACAAATTTTAACAAACGGTAGTTGATAAACCCAAAGATAAGACAATTGCTCCAAAGTTAAATCCATAGATGAGGCAACTGACTTTAATTCTTTAATTTTGTTTTGATGAAATTCTTTATTTGAATTAGTTAGTCTTCCATTTGAGAAAATCTCTTTTGCAATTACATTGATCTTTTTTTCAGATACTTCTTTTAAAATGGAAATACAAGATTGGTCAAAGATATTAATGGTCGTTTGTAAATAAGAAAATAAATTAAGTTTTTCATTCTTAATTAAAAGGTCATTAATAGTTTTCTCTTGATCTGGGCCACTTGTTGAGATTCCTATTTCTATTCCATTTTTTTTTATTGTCTCAAGCTCCTTTAGAACATTAATATCATCTAAGACTTTACTTTCTGAATTGACAGAATGAATGTGATATAGATCAATACTTTTTCCTAAATTAAGTCTTGTCTCCACCCATTGTTGTTTTAAAAATTCAACTGAGTGATCTTTTCTTTCATGTTGATCTGCCTGAACTTCCCAATTTGCTAAATATTCATAGCCCCACTTAGACCCCACAAAACCATCAAATTGTTTTTGAGCTCTAATCCAGCTAGATAAAAATTCCTCAGCATCCCCATATACCCTTGCCACATCGAAATATCGAATACCTCTCTTGTAAGCATGACTAAGTACTTCGTGACAATGAGATCTCATAGAATTTTTTGATATGTTGCTGCCTAAATCTGAACTATGACCAATGTTTATATATCCGGGCCTCCCAAGAGAAGCCAATCCTAGGCCTATTTTATTGTCTAATTTAAACAATTATATGATTTGCTATTTGACTTTTTATTGTCAGTGGGTCAGTTAAATGAATAGTTCGAAAGCCAAGTGATTGCGCCGCCTCAATATTTTCAATACGATCATCAATGAAAAGAGTTTGTTCAGGTGTTAAATTAAATCTTGAAATCGCTAATTTATAAATTTCAGGGTCTGGTTTTACTAAAAACTCTCTACCAGAGATAATTTTATCATCAAATTCTTTCAGGAATGGGTGTTGATCTTCCATACCCTCATAAGTCTCATCTGACCAGTTTGACAAGACATAGCAGGAGTAACCACTTGATTTTATTTTTCGAAAAATATCAACTGTATCTTGATAAACCCCATTAACCATATTCCTATGATTTGGATAATATTGCTTTATTTCATTCTCATAATTAGGGAAATTTTTTATTGCATCTTTAACTGCATCATCAATTTTTACTCCAGCATCGCATCTCATATCTAGATGAGGAAACGCGATTGTATTCATAAAATATTCTCTTTTAGTTTGATCAGGAATGATATTTTTAAATACATAATGTGGATCCCAATCAAAAAAAACATTACCTAAATCAAATAGAAATTTTGTAATTTTCATCGACTTAATCGACAAAAAAATTTATTAGATTTTCAAGATATTCTTGGCGACCGGACTTTGGTTGAGGGTTTATATTTTTAGCAATGACATTTTTATGAATATCTTCAAGAGACATTGAAGTCATTAGTTGTTTTTCAGAGGCCCACTGTTGATATCTTTGTTCTAAAAAATTCTCATAACTACCATCATTAATCATTTTTTCAACAGCAATAAGAGTTCTAGCACAAGTATCCATAGAGCCAATATGTGCATAGAATAGATCCTCAGGATCTATTGATTGCCTTCTAATCTTAGCATCCATGTTAAGACCTCCTGAGGAAAAACCGCCATTTTTAAAAATATAGTAAAAAGGCAAAACTAATTCTTCTACATTGTTAGGGAATTGGTCTGTATCCCATCCTACTAAGTAGTCTCCTCTGTTAATATCAATACTCCCAAAGATGTCATTGGAAAGTGCATATGCAATCTCGTGCTCGAATGAATGTTTTGCTAAAATAGCGTGATTTTGCTCGATATTTAGCTTGAATTCTTTTTCTAAACCATATTTTTGAAGAAATGCGAAAACATTAGCAGAGTCAAAATCATATTGATGTTTCGTAGGCTCATGGGGTTTCGGCTCAATGAGGAGTAGACCCTTAAAACCAATTTTGTGCTTATGCTCAGCTACCATGTTCAAAAATCTACCAAGCTGATCATATTCTTGTTTCATATTAGTATTTAAAATTGTTTCGTAACCCTCTCTGCCTCCCCATAAAACATAATTTTGTCCACCTAAAAACATTGTATTTTCCATACACATCTTCACTTGAGCAGCAGCATATTGAAAAACATCAGGATCAGGATTAGTAGCAGCACCAGACATGTACCTGCGGTGGCTGAATAAATTTGCTGTTCCCCAAAGAAGTTTTACTTTACTTGTTTCAAGTTTTTTTGAAATTTCATCAATAATGGTTTTTTGAATTTTTTCTGTCTCCGAAAAACTTTTACCCTCTGGAGCAACATCTACGTCATGAAAACAGAAATATGGTATTCCTAATTTTTCAAAAAAATCGAATGCATTATTGAGCTTATCTTTTGCTTGTTCTATTTTATCTCCTGCTTCCATCCATGGTCTTAAAAATGTCTGTCCTCCAAAAGGGTCACCCCCTGGCCAATTAAAAGTGTGCCAGTAACATACTGCCATTCTCAGATGTTCCTCTAATGTTTTTCCTAGAATTTTTTTATTAGCATCATAAAATTTAAATGAAAGGGGATTTGTAGAGTCTCTACCTTCATATTTAATTGTAGGAATATCTTTGAAATAATCAGACATAAATTAGTCGTAATAAAACATTGGGGCTTTTTTAAAATCTTCCCAAGCATGCGGGTCGTGCCCTGTGACTACTGTAGCATTTTTGTCTTTTGCAATTTTTTTGAGTTTTTTTACAGAGTCAACAACGTCAACAGCAGAGCAAACAAGACCTGGTAGTGTTAAATTGTTCCAATGATCCATTGTGTAAGCTGCGTCTATAGTAAGCAATACATAACCTGAATTTGGTAAATTAACTAAAAAAGACTGATGGCCCGGTGCATGCCCCGGAGTAAAAATTACAATTATTGATCCGTCGCCATATAAGTCATAAAAGTCATCATTTTTATCTCTTAAAAATTTCCAATTAATTCCAGGTTTATCAAAGTCTTTTCTAATATAAGCAGGCTTTGAGAACCAATCAGGATTAAAAGCATAATCATATTCCTTTTGTTGAACTAGGTGTGTTGCATTAGGAAATCTTCCAACACCACCTGAGTGATCGAGGTGAAGATGAGAATGTAAGACATACCTTATACCTGCTGGATTAACCCCAATAGAGTTAAGCTGATCAATACAATTTTCTGTTTTTCCCATAATTGGATCATAAGCCGCAACAACAGAACCCCAATGAGCATGTTTATCTTCACTGACCTCTTTTGCATTGCCTCCGTCAATTACCACATCCCCTTTTGGGTGTCTTATCAAAAACCATGGAACAGGTATCTCAAAATCCTCATTAGATTGGTTCATTTTTATATATTTCATTTTTGTTTTTAGTGTTCCGGTCTGGAACATATAGAGTCTCATGTCAGTAGAAACTTGCGAGTTCGTCAAGTGACTATATTCTTTTTTTGACTCTTCAATTGCTTCTTTTATGGAATATTCTTTAACTTTTTGATCTGTTTGTTTATTTGTAATAATTTTATCAAATTGATCCAAATCAGATTTTTTGTAACTAACGCTTAATTTTTTTTCCATCTATTTAAATTCTATCTCAATAAATTTATAAGTAAAATCATTGTTATTAAATACATTGTGGTTAACTCCCTTTTCTCTAAAGTAAGATTCACCTTTTGCTAGTTTTGAAATTGTTTCCTCTCCATCATGATTAACAATTTTTAGTTCTCCATCTAACAAGGGCACTACGACATAGTCGTATTCATGGATATGTTGACCAGTTGAGTCCCCAACTTCAAAAGACCACTCTGTAACTCTAGTTTTTTGATTATCAATCATGACATTGGCTTTAGCCATGTCGTTAGATATTTCTACAGGGTACGCCCTCAGCTTTTTCAGCCTTAAGAGCTTCGGCAGCTTTTGTTGCTTTTTCAACTGAGTGGAAAACAAGTTCAGGAAAAAGAACAAAAGGTTTTGCTCTATCAGCACTGAGCTGTCCAACACACCAGGTCTTACCGGGTTCAACACACATGACCATATATGTTCCAGGTATAGGGCCATAATGCCTATTATTTAAAGCAAAAAGGCACTCTGCCATATCATTTAATTTATCTACGTCTAAATTTTGAAGTGCTTTTTTTTCTAGTTCATTTAACGGAGTATCCAGAGCGCCAAGTGTTTCTTTTCCCCATGGTATCTCCTGCATATTTTGTTTTTTCATAATTTAAGGTAAAGGTCCGTCCTTTAAAAAACCTTTAAGAGTGTTTTCCATAATTCTGGAGACATTATTATTATAATTATTATGTGAAAGACTACCGCACCAAGCCAAAGAACCTGGTGCAAACATTGCTCCGTTGTTAGGTGTTTTATAGTAAATCATATCAGCTCTTACCATTGGATTTTCATGACCACCGCCATAATAGCCACGAACAGCAAAGTGTATCTCCTCGTTAACTTGCAACATCATATTAGAGTGATCTTGTGAACGAGCCAAATAATAAGCATTATGCGGAGTACCAAATTCTAAGTCGTACCTGTCTAACTCTAAACCGGCAGCTCCTCCACCAACTAAACCAAAGTCACCAATAACCTCATCTGCTCCAATCCCTTCAAAGATCCATGAACATTCAGGTTTAAAACTATCTTCTTCTCTTTTGTAGTATGAAGAAACGTCAAATCCATATGATGTAAAAGTTAAACCACAAACTTTAGAAGGTATTCTTCCTCGAGCTCTCCACATACCTCCATATTTACCATCAAAAGCATTATTGTATTCACCTGGATTAGATGTCCATGCTCTAGTTCCGGCCTCACCTTTTCGTACTTCAGTAATATTGGAGTTGTCTGGATGATATTCACTAATCCAGTAAAATCCATCCGAACCTAAATAAAAACATCTACCACCTTGCATTTGATAGGACTCTAAGGCATCCATATATTTCTCAGATGAATACTCAGGGTGACTTCCAGTCATCACAACTTTATAACGATTTAATAAATTTATACCTTCATGTTCCAAATCTTCATCTGTAAGAACATCAAACTCAAAGCCCTTTTCCTCAAGCCAGTCTGTTAAATGTAAGTCAGCATTTAGTTGCCATAATGATGGAGAAAGCCAGTGTCTGTATTTAGGTCTCATATTAAGGATTGGTCTAAGTCTTGATGAAATAGATACACCATGTCCATCAGAGTGAAGTGAGTAAGTTGATAAACCATATTCTCTGTGTTCATTTAAATATAAATCTGCAGGTTCTAGCACAGGAACTTTACCTGCGAGTAATTGAGCTACGACAGAATTAGTTCCAAGATTATCATTGGAGTAAGCCATATAACTGTTTGTGGGTAAGAGAAATAAAATTTTAGCTGTGGCTGTCCCTTTTGGAGGTTTTACACAAAAAGGAATATAATCTTCATTTTCTGACTCTTCTCTTCCATCAACTCTAAGTCGAGCAGCATACACACCACTTTTCAGACCCTCTGGGATTTTTAATTTAAAATCAACATCCCATCTTGCATCATCAATATCATCATCATGGAAATGGATAGCACCGTACTCTTCAGGTTTGTGATGGAAAACCATTTCATCCGCTGTCCAGTTATGTCCTGTCATACCTCTGTTTGGCATGTTAATAATAAATCCGTGGTGATTATTTGGAGAAGTATCAACAATCTTTGTTGAAGCAATGTTTTTGCCAATATTTGCATGAAAGTCCCAAGCGCCTACGACTGTTGACCTCACAGTGGTATTACACTCATCATAGCTTGATGCAAGTGTTTCGATCTCAGCCTTAGATAAAGCAATATTAGATAATCTAGGTCTATCTATCTTGCCATTAAAAGTCTTGGTTTGCTCAGGTAATTCAATGGGATGAGGTACCTCTTTAAAATGACCTCCGGAAATGTGCCTAGCAGATCTATTATTTAATGTAGTAGCTGCAATTAACAATGGAGCATCATTAGCGGCAGGTAAAACTGAACTAGTGGTCTCAATAATAGCTGAGGTTTCTTCAATTGGATTCAAAATAGCCATACCTAAACCACCATTTGTGGATGTAACCCTGGGTTCTTGGTGAAGGGTAAGCCTTCTTGATTGTGCATCAAAAGTTGCAATTACCAGATACCAGACTTTTCTTAAAAGTTTTTTTTCTGAGGAGACAGTTACAACCTGAGATCCATCTCCTATTTCTACAGATAAACATCCCTCATCATTAATAAAGAGACCATAGCCTTTTTTTTCTTCTTCATTAAATTTAGTGAAAATTCCTTGTCTACCTTTATCTGGCGTTGTAGGAAAAATATAAGCTTGCATAGTAAAGCTCTCTAAATTTAAATTATCATGCTGAGGCATGATGATGTACGATCCACCATGTATTCTCTGGTTTTTCCCTTGATAAGTTCCATTACAACTGGCATCTATTTCAGCTTCTTTATACCCAGGGCCTTCAGGATTTGTATCACCGTGTATAAGACGGACTAATTGAACTTCATAACTATCATTGTATTCAGCATTAATATAAAATTTAACCTCTTCACCTGGATGAGCTGAGTACTTATCACTATAACCTGTTATTTTTAACATTACTCTTCCCCACTATACTCCTCAAGAAGTCTGTTAATTCTTTTTAAAAATATTGCATGTTCACATGCCTCTTCAGATGAATAAGAGTCTTCAGTTATTTCAACTGGCTCACCTCTAACTCCTGTTGTTATTCCAACTCTATAATCTTCATGTCTTCTTAAACAAACAGTTACAAAACCATTTTCTTTACTTCCTCTTCTTAACTTATCTAATAATGTTTGAAGATCTTGGCTGTGCTGAATGACGCCATGGTCTCGAGTAGCAGCCCTTCCAACTGGGGTTGCTCTGTGTTCTTCAATTAAAGATTTTAATTTTTGAGGATCTCTCAACATTTTTAAAATGTATTTTTTAGTAATAAAATCATCCGTGTGTTTATGTCCTTTATTTAACTGAACGTTAGAGGGATGCTTGTAGCTGTAATCAGACATAATTCTATTTTAGATATAGTTAACCTTTCGCACAGTTTTTTGTTCCAAATAATGAAACACAATACGAAAAATTCTTATTCCTCCTCAGTTTTAAGTACTTTATCATCATAATGCATAAACGGAAAGTATTACAGTTGCCACAGCCATACCTATTAATATAAGTGGCCAACCATACCCTCCTCCCATTCTATCAATATAGTTTCCTTGCTCCTCAACATCGTCAGGTGCCAAATGTTCATCACCATTTAGTATGGGTTTTTTTGGCAAAGTCGATAAGTCCATCTTATTGGCTAAAAACCAAATTAGAAATATACCCGCTACCCACCAAATTATTTGGTAAGCCCATAGTGAAGGGACTCCCATCACCCAATTATCATAACTTTGATCCGCACTACCAAATATTAAGTTTCCGAAAATTAAACCCGGGCCGATAGAGAAGAATGCCCAAATTAAAAAGAAGACATAAGCAAGAGATTTTATTTTTTTTCTTGATGGGTGAATACCCATATGTTCATTTAAAAAATTATGAAATGACGCTCGATGTTCTTTATCTGTATCATTACTTGCAAATATAGAGGATAAAAAACAAACAATCACATTAAAGAATAAACCCCATAACCCAGAGTAGATTGTTAGTGGCCATCGCCCCCAAGGAAGAGAATTTCCTGTTAGCTTATGACCAAAAGTTTCAGCTAAAGTTACAAAACCTAATCCGGTGATGAGTCCAAGAATTGCCCCACCTCTTGTGATCCATTTAAACCAAAGCATTCCAAGTAAAACAGGAAACAATTGGAAACCAAAAGCGATTGCTAATCCACCAAGTAGTATTAGAGAAGTTTCAAAAAAAGTTGCAAGATACAGCGCCGCTAAGCTTAATAACAACATCGCTAACCTAGCAACTAATAACTCCCTTTTCCATGTAGGGTTACTATCGATATATGGTCTATAGAGATCTCTTGCCACCATGCTGCCTGAGGTCATTAAAAAAGCAGATAATGTAGATTGAAGAGCAGCAATTATGGATATTGCTAAAAATCCAACAATGATTGGTGAGAGATTACTGAAACTTTCAACAAACACATAAATTAAAGATGATATATTTTGTAGACTTAGCTCAGGGAATATTTGGTTAATGGCAAAACCATTTGAATTAACAATACTATTAGCTCCAAGAAGATGTGCTCCTACACCTAATAAAGGGGCGAATATAAATAAAAATATTCCAACAACAGCACCTGAACCCCAAACTTGATAAAAATAAAATGACCTCGGTGATTTTACTGAATAGCTCCACATCGAAAATGTAGGAGAAAGCACAATACCCATATAAGAGAGAGTAAAGGATAAAATCATAACTGCTGTCCAAGGTCCTCCTAATGGGTTGTTTTTTCCAATACCTGCAACCCACTGAATTACACCAGGAACGTTGAAATATCCTGAAATATCACCACCTCCGTAACCTCCAGTAGTTCCCCAAGCTCCGAAAGATATAAAGCTATTCGCCATAGATAGGTCTTCAAAAAAACTTAAACCTCCTAAGTAATTAAATACACCAACACCAAGTGCTAAGAAAAAAACAAAAAATAACCATGATTGAACAACGCTTACACTCACCATGGGTTTAAATCCACCAGATACAATATAAAATAAGACAACAGCAGTTAGTGCCCACATTGCAGAGTCTCTAGTTATTTCACCTCCGCTAATAAACTCTACAACATTACCTGTTGATCCAATAATTATACCAAGAAATGGAACAGCAAAAAATAATCCGATTATTAGTACTACAATTCTAAGAGTATTACTTTGATAATATTTATAATACATCTCTCCTGGAGTGATAAAATTAAATTTTCTACTTAGCATCCACTGCCTTTTAAAAAATAGTATACTTCCGAGAGGAATTGTTATTACAATTGCAGCAGTAGCTAGAAAAGAGTATCCATCTGCATAAATTAATGATGGAAAAGAAATGATAGTTATGCCTGCAAATGTAGTTACTGTTGCAGAGAAAAAGAATACCCAAGGAGATACACTTCTATCTGCTAAATAGTAAGCCTCAGGGGTTTTATTTTTTCTAAGAGTTCTAGCTCCCCAAAAAAGACAAAAGCTTATATATAGGACAAGAAAGAAAAAAAACCAATAAAGATTAGCGACCATAACTCAAACTTGAATTAAGAGTTGTAATCAGTCTTTTCCTTAATAATTCTGAGTGCCTCTAATAAATATACTCTAAAGACTTCATGGTTTTCACTCATCGGGAAATGACCAATATCTCTCATTTCAATATAAACTCCTCCTTTTATTTGTCTGGCAGTATCTTCTGTTGCTTCGGGAGGGGTTAGGTAGTCATAAGTACCAGTCAGCATGATAACAGGGCACTTGTGACCATCGATATTTTGAAGCTCATCTCTTAAATCATGATCAACTGAATAAAAATGAAGGTCTCCTTTAAAAGCCTCTGATCCTTGAGTGTAATAATGCCAAGTTAACCATCTATCCATATCTGGAGATTGTGGGGCCATTAAATCCCAAACACCACTACCACACACTTGAGCTGCATTGGCATGAGGGTGCCTCCACCAATCAATATAAAAGCCAGGGGAATAATGCGCAGCCTCTACAGGAATGACAGCTTTAAATTTATTAGGATACTTCAGAGCTAATTGAAGAGCCACGTTTCCTCCAAAAGAAGAACCCATAAATATAGGGTTTTCAAGGTCTAAGGCCTTACAAAGTTCTACAATAAAATTACAGTAATGCTCTGCTGTTAATTTGTACTCCTCTTTCCACCATTCTGTATTATGAGGTGGATCTGATTTACCATGTCTTGGAAGGTCGTAAGCGATAACTTGATAGTTTTGAGTAATTTCTTCATCTTCCAGTAATCCTCTCCACTGATGATTGTGGCATCCAGCAGTATGCTGACATACTAATGGAGTGCCTTTTCCATTTGAAAGATAAAAGACTTTATACTGTTGACCATCTACCTCGATGGTAACGTATCTACCTATTGGGTCATGATGTTTTACTGCCATAAATTTTTCCTTTCAATTCTCTTGATCATACTGGGACTCCTGATTGTCTTAGCAATTCAAATTGAACAGTAAAGTTTCTAAGATTTTGCATTAAGACTAAATGATTGCCCTCGATTTTAAGGTCTTCTCTAAATGAGGCTGCATAGATACCATGAAACATAGGTTTTGGAACAGGCTTTGCAAACTCTCTCCATGTTTGCTCTGATGCCCTTAATGCAAAGTCATATGGATCTAAACCTCCAGGGTTGGTATTAATATTTTTTACCTTTCCATCATGCATCTCGATAATTACTTTCACACTACCCATGTCGAAAAGAAATGAACAAGTATAATATTTAGCCATCGCTTTTATGGTTTCATCTTTTTCAGTAAGCTCTTTATATTTTTTTGCCCAGGATTTTACATCTATACTCATGTTTTATACCTATTTCTTTTTCCTGGGTGTCTTTGTGGCTTGTTCATCAAATCTCATATGCTTGTCCTTCTTAGGATCATCGTAGTCACCTAAAATATTCCTGATATTACTTGCCTCACCGGGCGACATACCAATTTCTTTTAAAAGACTATCTAAGAACGGCTGTTGTGCTCTATATCGAAGAGCAGAATTCACAACATTATCTGCTAAAGATCCTTTTTTGGAATATCCACCTGAGGACGCAGAGGGGTTATCAGCGTTGCCGCTTCCTTCAGCACCTCCTCCTTGACTAAATCCAGGTAATCCATTTACATCGACAACTTTAATTGAGTCAATGTTTTGCATTGGTCTAACCCATTCTCTAATAATACCCTCAATTTTTTCAGCGAGTTTTTGTCTAAGTGCACTTCTTCTACTTGCATCACTTCTAGCATTTTCTGCTTCATTAAGGGCTTTTTTGCCAGCTGCTTCAATTTCATATCTAATTTTTGCAGCCATCGATGCTAACTTTTCTCTCTCAGCATTTTTACTAGCGTCTATTACTCCAAGAGCTTTTGTCTTCTCAGCTTGTTCAACATCTCTAATGGTGTTTACTTTTTCCTCAGCTTCTACAGCCTTAGCGCGAGCATTTTCTTCTTCCATTTTAGTTTTTAAGACTGACTTAGATTTTTCTAGAACTTCCATTTGTTTTTGCTTTTCTTCAATTTCTATTCTTTTTGCCTTTTCAATATCTAAGACTCTTGTCTCTTGCTCAGCAGCAATTTTGAACGCATCAACATTTTTCTGTTGAGCAGTTTTTGCATTTTTAATTTGCTCCTCAGCCATAATATAAGCCTCTTCAGACTCATACCTTTTTCTAGCTTCTTCTTTTGCTGTTTGAGCTTTTTCCTCAGCAAGTTTGATATCAACTGATCTTTGTTTTTCTAGACGACTGAATTCAACATCTCTTTCTAATTCAAGAATAGTTTTTTCTGTCTCAATATCTTTTTGTTTAATCTCGATAGAAGTTTGTTGTTTAAACTCATTTTGTTCTTTTCTTCTTTTCTCAATTTCTTGGATAAGTTTAGTTTCTTGTAAACTTTTTTCCATCTCAACAAAGTCTTTCTTGCTAATCTTTGCAATCTCAATATCTTTTTCTGAAGAGATTTCAGCCAGCTCAGACTCTTTGTCTTTCTCAGCTTTTGTTTTTACTGTCTCAGTATTTTCAATAGCTCTTTGTTGTTCGATTTCACGTTTTTGTTGATACTTTGAAAATTCTTCCTCTTTTTCAATTTCAAGAGTTTGCTTGATTGACTGGAGGTTTTTATTTCGAATACTTACCTCTGTATCTTTCTCAATATCATTTCTTTTCTTTTTACGTGACTGAGTAAATTCTGTTATTTGAGTTAAACCCTCAGCATCAAATGTATTTGAAGGGTCGAATACACCCACGGGTGCTTGGTTAAGAGATGTCAATGAAACAGTCTCTAACTCCAAACCAGTGTGCTTAATAGCTTCTTCAACATGAGCTGCAACATTTTTAATGTACTCAGATCTATTCTCTTGAATTTCATCAAGGCTCATTTTTGCGGCTACAACACCTAGTCCATCAACAAATCGACCTTGAACAAGCTCCTTTAAATGATCAGGCTCTAATGTTCTATTTCCCAATGTTTGCGCGGCTATTGAGACTGCTTCAGTTGTAGGAGCTACTCTTACATAGAATTCAGCCGTTACTTCTGCCCTCATTCTATTTTTTGTAATAAAAGATTTACTGCCGTTTCGTTGAACCTCTATACAAAGAGTTTTCATACCCACTGAGGTAATGTTATGAATAATAGGTAAAACGAAGGCACCTCCGCTGATCACAACTTGTTCACCACCCATACCAGTTCTAACAAACGCTATTTCCTTTGAGGAACGCCTGTACAGCCAATGTAGCAAGTAAACTATAATTGCTATTGCTAACGCTATTAAGATTATTATTGCAATAATATCTGCACCACTAGTAATGTTCATACCTATTTATCACCTCCTAAGTTGATGTTACTGTCCATTAACTCTCATGTCTTGTATTGCTGCTTTGTAAATTATTAAACCAAAAACTATTTTATTTAAAAAGTCTGCTAAATTATAAATCACATTAACACTGTTGGGATCAATACCCCCACCCAAATGCTCTATGAAATATCCCATTGGATATATAGCCCATCCAATTGTTATAATAAGTCTGTTCGAGAAGAAAACCATTTGTACATTTTCGTTTCCGCATCTAGCATTTGCTCTTCCAGCCTCTCCAACATATAGCTCACCAAGGATGTACAACCATCCAGCCAACCAAACAATGAAACCTAATGTCTTGCTCATATAACCCGCTGCACCTAAGAAACCTGCTACAACAAAAACTAAAGTTCCAACCAATAATCTCCAGAACATGCCTTGTTTAACTTTGACAACTGACATAAGCATTGCATAAAAAATAAGTACAAGCATTGGAAAGTTAAGAAACCAATCTATATATCTTAATAAAGTTGGGGCGGTGCCGCTGACTACCCAGAGATTTTTTACGAAGAAATAATGTATAGAGGACATCAAACATACAACAGCTATCATTGTCATCGGTGTATGAAATCTCGAGCTTACTTTGCTGCGCTCAAAAAAGAAAAATAGGGTGGCACCAATCATGCCAACAGAAATTAACCAGAAAGACCCCCCTACAATGTCGTAAGGGAGAAGCATTTTATTCATTAAAACTTATTCCTCTTAAGTACATATTAACCGTCCTCTTTAATTAATAATAATTTTTGTTTCATATTTTGAAATAAATATTCATTGTAAAAGCGACAAAATCTGTTGATTAAACTCATTATTTTTATATTTGCTCCCTTATATGGGGTGCTCTTGAATAAAGAGCAACAAGAGGCAGAATAAGAAGACCAAATATAAATTGTTGCCCCTCAAAACTTAAACCTAGTCCAGCCAAAAATGTACTAATGACTTGAAGTGCAAGAACACCGATTACTGTAAATCCGTATCCTCCATATCCACCTAATAAGGAAGTTCCTCCTACAGCCACAGCTGCCACTGTTAAAAATAAATATTGATCACCTACACCAATGAACCCTCCACCACTCCAACCCAGTAACATTGCTCCAGTTGCTGCAGAAGTAAACCCACTAATGACATAAACTCCAACCCAATATGCTCTCTCAGAAATTGATAATCTATCAGCAGATAACCTTTTTCCGCCAACAGCATATAAGTTTCTTCCCCACTTAGTGTGTCTTAGTCCAACAATTAACAAAATTGAAATCAATATCCAAATTAAGATAACTGGAGGTATTGGAAGACCAAAAAATTTTCCATTTAATGACGCTAAGTTCTTTAACCAGTCTGGAACTACACCAAACACAGTTCCACCTGTAACTGTAGGTAGTGACACCAATATCTGTACTCCGCCTACTACCATAAACCCAACTCCAAGCGTGACTATTAATGATTGTCCTTGGAGATTAAAACTTATCAAACCATTGAAAAGCCCGACAATCGTACCAAAAGCAAGAATAACTATAAACGCAAGCCAAGGAGGGACTCCAAGTGAAATAAGTGACATTAATCCTAAATTAGTTGCGCCAATTAAAAATGGTATTGATAAATCTAGGCCACCTAACATCACAACTAATGTTTGTCCAATAGTTGCAAGCCCTAAGAAAGAGGCAAAAACCAACATAGATTTAATATTCTGCAATGATAAGAAGCCATCAATAGAAACTGATCCAATTATAAAAAGACCAACTAACACGGCGACTCCTATTATCACGCTCTTATTAATATTTAAAAATTTGTATGCAAGAAATGCTAAGATTAAGAAACCTAATAGTATGATTGCTGATACGACTGTTCTACCTGAGAAGAACCCGGGTACCAAAAAACACAGTAGTATAAAAAGACCTAAAAGAAGTAAAAATCCCGTAACAGCTATCCAGTTCTTTGCAATAAGGTCCCAAAAAAGGCTTCTTTTACTTGTGGTTTCAGTAGTTTCAGGAGGTTGAGATCCATCCTCCTTTACTAAAGATCGATAAGACCATCTAACTAAGAAAAAATGCCATCCCCAAAGAATAATGGCAACAACAGCTACAGAGTAAAATGCAACCTGTATCCAATCAGTTCTATCTACGTAACCAAGAACTGCGGTACCTATCCCAGCAGCAACAGCAAAAAGAATTCCAAGTCCTTTTAAAAAATTATGAGTTCTTTTCTCCATTTACTAAACTTTTCTATCTTCTGATAGACCTCCCCATTTTTCAAGTCCTTCTTGAGATTTTAATTTTATTTTATAAACACCAAACGCTTGCCATATCAGAGGCGAAATAGCTATTCCAATTGCAGTAATTAAAATCATTTTCCAATAAGGATAACCAATTGCGAAGAACATCGCTGACCATGTTAATGCAGCTATACTTAAAATAGCAATGTAAGGTCTGAATCTAGCGAATGATATTTTTGCTCCCATTGTTAAATATGTAAAAAATTGAAATACAAATATTGCAAATATAATTAGAGCTGCTTCTTTAAGCCAAGTAATATCACTTGTGATAAGTTCTCCTCGTATAGGTCTTGTATAGTTAATTGATGATGTATCGCCAACAATTAATTCTGTAATAATTGGAGAGTAAAACTTACTTCCATCATCAGTAATAATTGTTCCAGAAGGTGAAGCTAAAAAGTAAACAGCGAGTATTGCTAATACACCAAGGAAAATAATGAAAACATTATTCAAATTGATATTCGAGAAAAGAGTTGGTGCCGTGAGTAAAAAAAGTAAAAATAAAATTAGTATTACAGCGTATCCATCTATCCCAAAGAAACTCTGTCTATTTGACTCAATTCCGTAATAAGATATTGCAGCAAATACAATAAATGAAATTGCTATTGCAAATAATACCAATGTTTGTGTTTTGATTTCTTTTCTAAATCTTGGCATAGCAATTATTACTATCGCAGATGTAAAGAAAACTATTCCTCCTAAAGTTGCTAAAGCGTAAGCGAGGCCAACCAAAGCACTCGAGGAAGATGAAAAATCAGGTAATCCTGCACCAACTCTTAGATATTCAGATGTAAAATACTGAGGAGCATAATTTAAAATATATTGTAAGTTTGTGCCCAAATCAGCGTTAACGAAATAAGCCTCTCTCGTGCCACTCCATACACAACCGAAGAAAATAACAATTGCTGCAATAATAAAAGACACTGTTGGCCCGTCTCTATGTTTTACAAGTAAATAAACAAGATAAATCAGGGATGCTATTCCAATAGCAATAAACATCCACACTGTAGAATTTCCACCCTCAGCACATGCTTTACCTGTGATTAGACAATCACTTCCAGATTCAAGAGCTTTTTCAAAAATCTCAGCATCTTTAGATTTACCTCCAAAACCTCCCACAGTCCCTCTAGTGACTTGATCAAATTTCATATGAATTTGAACAGCAGCAGCACTTAATGTTCCAATAATAAAAAATACAAAAACTGATAAATTTTTAAATGCTTTTTGAATATAGGGAAGTGCAATAAGTATTAAAAGAGAAGCCACCAATACCGCACCGTATGATAAGTCTGTAACGAAACTTTGAAATCTTTCAAACCTGAAAGTTGATAGAATAAAATTTATCAAATAAATGTTAACTGAACCTAGAATAGCTCCAAACGCACCACCTCTTCCACCAATTAAACTTGACCCGCCTAATACAAGTGCTGTGACTGCCATCAATGTATAAGTAGTACCTTGAGTTGGGTCTCCGGAACCAATTAAACCTGTAAATGCAATAGCTGCGAGTGCAGCGTATACTCCGCCAATAATATGAGCACCAATTCTTACAACGTAAATTCTCACTCCACTTGTGTAAGCAGACTTTTCATCTGAACCCATTAATTTTAAATGTTGCCAGTAAGCAGTATGAGTTAGTGCGTACCAAATAAGTGTCGAGAAAATTAAAAGTATTAGTGTGGGTTGTACTACCTCTGTTCCAGCACTCCATGATAACATCCAATCAGGTGCTCTTCCTCCTGGTCTTGGTAAAATAACTAAATTTATACCAGAAAAAGCAAGAAACATACTTAAGGCAACTATTATTGGTTGAACTCTTATAAAAATTACGATTAAGGCATAAAGAAATTGGTAAATTACTCCTATTGCAAGAGCACATATGAAATATGCAACTGGCGATTGAATATAGCCTGCAGCATAAAGTTGTATTGTAGTTACATTTATAAACCCAATAAGCGGTCCTATTGATAAATCGACTGTCACTCTGCCGGCTAAAGCCAACGCGGTAAGAGCATAAGTAGCAAGAATAAGGGGTGTTGAAACCATAATTGCAGTTCCAATACCCGAGCCTGAAATTATTTGTGGTCCTCTAATCATTGCAAAAATCATTAGGGCAAAAAATATAAATATTGGAACGATTAAGTATTTTGTTGACTGAGGATCAGAACCCGGAATTTGAGAGGGTTTTATTGCTGCTACAAGTTGATTAACCATTATAATTAGTCAAAATAGACGACTTTGATACCCCCTCTGTCAGACTGCGATCTTCCATGACCCACTTTAAGCTTGTCTGTTTCAACAATTTTAATTCTCTTTGAGTCCAAATCAATATTTTTAGCAAAACCATTTTTAAAAGATGTCTTACTAATAAGAGTGTTTAAATTGTTTTCGATATATTTAGTATTGTGTTTACCTTCTATGAAGTTTTTGTCTTTGAGAAGACAAATTAAAAAGGGAATGTTTGTCTTAATGCCCTCAATCTGGGTGCCTTCTAAAAACTTTATTAATTTGGATATAGCATCATCTCGAATTAAGTCGTGAGATATAATTTTTCCTATCATCGGATCATAATAGAAACTTACTTCATCTCTTTCATCGTATCCCCAATCTAATCTAATGCCATTTGGTATTTTAGGAAATTTTAATTTGGTTATTTTCCCTGGAGATGGTAAGAAATTTTGAGAAGGGTCCTCTGCGTAGACTCTGCATTCAATTGAATGTCCATAAGTTTTAATTTTATTTTGATTTAAAAATTTATTTTTTCTATTAAAAGCAAAATTTATTTGCATGGAAATTAAATCATTATTTGTCACTAACTCTGTAACAGGATGTTCAACTTGAATTCTTGTATTCATCTCAAGAAAATAATATTTCATTTCTTGGACATCATATATAAACTCTACAGTACCTGCTCCTTCGTATTTTACATCAGAAGATAATTTTACAGCGGCTTGAGCCATATTGTTAATTAATTCCCTATCTACTTCTGGTGCCGGAGACTCCTCAATTATCTTTTGATATCTTCTTTGCATAGAGCAATCTCTTTCGAACAGATGGACAGATCCTTTTGCACCAAATCCAAAAACTTGTATTTCAATATGTCGGGCGTTGGTGATAAATTTCTCAATAAAAATATCTCCATTACCAAAAGATTTTGCAGCAAGATTACTAGTTTTTTCAATTGCACTAGCTAGGTCTTTAAAATTTTGGACGACGCTCATGCCTATCCCCCCACCACCAGCACTTGATTTTACAAGTAAAGGGTAACCTATTGCTTCACATTTTGTCTTAAGTTGTTCATCACTTAATTTGTGAACATTATTTATACCTGGACATATAGGAATATTGGAATTTAGGGCTAATTCACGAGCAATATCCTTATTTCCCATTGATTTTATTGATTTTGGTTTAGGGCCAATCCATGTGATACCTCTGTTTATGACCTCTTGAGCAAAATTGTCGTTTTCTGATAAAAAACCAAAACCAGGATGAATAGCATCCACATTTGATTTTGTAGCTATTTCTAAAATTTTATTGTAAGAAAGATAACTTTCCTGAGCTTTACTAGGTCCTATATAATAAGACTCGTCAGATAATCTTACATGCTTTGAATTCTTATCTGCATCTGAATAAACAGCTACAGATTTGTGACCTAATATTTTGCAACTTTTTATAATTCTATTTGCTATTTCACCGCGATTAGCAATTAAAATTTTTTTCATTTCTTATCAACGATATAAGGCATTTTAGTATGATTGCCGTTTGAAGTTTTTTGTGGAATTTTTTTATCAGTGGAAATTTTTTCTCTCAGAGCCTTTAAGATTTCTACAGCATTAGGAGTGTCAGAGTGGACACAAATTGTTTCACATCCTACAACTACATCGTTTCCTTGAACAGTTTTAACTTTATTTTCATTCATTGCTCTTAAACAACGCTCCACAGCTCTATCAGTTGGATAATATTTATTTCGACCCTTGGCGATAACCAAATAACCTGTTTCATCATATTCCAAGTCAGAGTAAAATTCTCCGTAAAATTTTACCCCTCTTTCTTTGTATACTTTTTCGTGGAAGGTATTAACCATTCCGAAAATACCAACATTAAAAATTTCAGCTGCGTCAGCAATTCCATGAGCCACATCTTCCTCTTTCGCAGAGACACCATATAAAGACCCATGAGGTTTGATATGGTTTAATGGCATTCCATACTCATCTAGAAAGGCTTTGATCGCACCAGTTTGATACATCACAAGATTTTTGATTTCATCACGCCTCATTTTCATTGGCCTTCTTCCAAATCCCACTAAGTCAGGATAGGCAGGGTGCGATCCAACTTTCACATCATATTTTTTTGCAAGCTCGACAGTTTTCCTCATTGTGTTTGGGTCTGAGGCGTGAAACCCACAGGCTACATTAGCAGCATCTATATAAGGCATTATTTCTTCGTCATCTGCGAAGGAGTAAATACCAAAACCCTCACCCATATCGCAATTCAAATCGACCATGAATAATAAATTCCTCTCATTTATAATTTACAGAAAATCAGGCTTTTATGTGAAAATCTTTTCCACATGTTGGAACAATTTTGCTTATATTTTTCAGAATATAGGTATTATTATAGATACTTATATATAAGTAAGGAGGATAAAACTATGACATTGCTTAAAAAGTTCATAGCTATTTTAGCTGTTAGTTTTGTCGGTGTCGCAGGTAACTTAAATGCTGACATTTTAGACGAAATTCCAGCTGATATTAGAGACTTCGTTTATAATCCTGACTTTATGGATCCTAACCAACCGCTTGGTGAAAGTGTATACAGAAATTGGAAAAGTGATAGACCACTTCCTTGGACTATCGGTTATGCAAGTTCTTACGCAGGTAATCTATGGAGAAAAGGTGTGATGGAAAGATTGTATGGTGACTATTTACCAAAAATGAAAGCAGCAGGTATTCTTAACGATATCGTTGTTACACAATCTAATCTAAAAGACGCGGTTCAAATTCAACAAATGAGACAGTTAACTGATCAAGGAGTTGATGGATTAATAGTCTGTTGCTCAAATCCTGTTGCATTAAATCCAACTATTGAGTATGCGTACGGAAAAGGTGTTCCTACTGCATCAATGACAGGATACTTAACTTCAGAATATGCTATCAGTACATCTGTTAACTACAAATTAACCGGATATTATATTGCACAATGGTTAGCAGAAACTATTGGTGGTGAAGGTAATGTTGTTATAATGGAAGGAATTCCTGGAACATCAGCATCTGACTCACAGCACCAAGGTATGCTAGATGGATTTGCAGAATATCCAGACATTACTGTTGTTGCTGAAATTGCACACATGTGGACACCACAAATTGCTCAAGCTGAACTTCAAAAATGGTTATCAGCTAACACAACTCAAGTTGACGGATTTGCTGTTCAGTCTTCAGGAGAGTCCGGAGCACTTAACGCTCTAGAATCATCTGGAAGACCAATGGTGCCTATGGCTTTGGGTGGAGAAATTGGTGCATTCTGCTATTGGAGAAATAATCCAGACTTTATCGACAGAGCGGTCTATGCATGGCCTCCTGGAGATGATGCAGAGTTTGCGATGAATGTTCTTTTAAGAACTATGTATGGTCAGGGCCTTAAAATCCAGTCTATTTTAGTTCCTCCATATGAAGAAGATGTTGAGACTATTCAGTCTTTTGTTCCTGAAGATTGTGACAGAAACTCAAGTGAGTTTAGAACTGTTGGAATTGAAAACTGGGCAAGTGATGAATATCTAAATAATTTCTTCGATCGTGGAGAAGCATTACTTTAATTTAAGTAATTAATGAATGAAGAAAAAACTTTGGACAGTGCCCCAAACGGGAATGGGGCACAGTCTAACTCCTCTAAAGTTGGAGGGGATATTTATGTTCAAGATGCATCAAAATCCTTTGGTGTTACAAAAGCTCTAAACGGTGTAAATTTTAAAGCTAACTTTGGTGAAATCCACGCCATTGTTGGAGGTAATGGATGTGGTAAGAGCACATTGGCAAAGGTTATTTCAGGAGTTTTACCTTTGGACAAAGGAAAGGTCTCTATTATGGGTCATTCACCCAATTCCCCAATTGAAGCCCAAAGAGTTGGCATTGCAACAGTTTTTCAAGAAGTAATGATAGCTGAAGAGGCTACTGTTTATGAAAATTTATTTATTGGATATGACTCTTTTTTTGGAAAAAAATTAGCACATCGAGATAGGGTCGAAAAAGCTGCCTCTATAATGTTAGAGCTATCCGGTGAATTTGTCGATCCATATACAATAGCAAGTCAATTATCGCTTGGTATGAAAGCTTGGATAACAATTGGTAGAGCATTTTTAAGAAATCCTAAAGTACTAATTTTAGATGAATCATCAGCTGCACTCGATTTTGACTCTACAGAAAGACTTTTTGCAAAAATGAGAACATTAAGAGATCAAGGTGCAGCAATATTTATAGTTACTCACAGAATTGCAGAGCTAGTTAGAATAAGCGATAGAGCAACGGTTATGAGAGATGGGGTTGATGTTGGAGTTTTAGCAGGAGAGGAAATTACTGAAAAAAATCTTCTCGGACTTATGACAGGTGATAAAAAATTTTCTACAGCATCAGAAATAAAAGCTACACCTCCAGACTCAATCTTAGATGAAATAGTTTTGTCTGCTAAAGATTTAAAAGTTTGGGACAATGGAGATGTTATTAACTTTGACCTACCAAAAGGTGAGATACTTGGAGTCACAGGACTTGATGGACAAGGACAAGATAATTTTGTTAAGGCTCTGGCAGGTATTGATCAACCACTTAGCGGAGAAGTAATTGTTAAACAGTCTGATGAGGAACGAGAAAGAACCAAGAAAGATTACACAACTGTTAATAGCTTGTTAGATGCCAAGAAAAGTGGAGTTGGATACGTATCTGGAGATAGAAAAAAAGAGGGTATTTTTCCTAACATGAGCATATATGAAAATATGGTGATACCCTTATATAAAGGAAAACAAGCTAAAACATCAGGTGGATTTATTGGTTTTATTAAATGGATGGAATTAAACGGTATTTTTGATTGGGAAGTAGAAAGATTAAGTATTAAGACAGGTCCAAAAAATAATCTAATTACATCATTGAGTGGAGGAAATCAGCAAAAAGTCATGATTGCCAGAGCTTTCACAACAACTCCAAAGATACTGATACTTAACGATCCAGCGCGAGGGATTGATGTTGGTGCAAAACGAGACTTATATAAGCACTTAAGAAATTTTGTAAATGAAGGTGGTACAGCGATATTTCTATCAAGTGAACTCGAGGAATTCATAGGACTATGTCATCGAGTTTTGGTTTTTAGGGATGGGAGTATATTTGAGACATTTGAAAAAGAGGATATCAATCCAAATACTATCCTTGAGGGAATGTTTGGTCATACTCAAAAGAAATCTAATGATAATAATTTATCAAGCACAAAAAATTCAAATCATAATTCTAATAGTAATGCGGAAATTCAAAATAAAATAATTAAACCGACAGTACCTACAAATGTCAAAGTAGTGGATTTTACAGATAAACCTAAGAGCAAAGAAAAAATTAAAGTTAAATATTTTTAAACTCAATGGTTCAAGAATATAAAAATACAGATTTAGATTTATTTGATAAAATAAATTTATCCAATCCTAAAGATGAGTTATTAAAAAAAAACAAGATAGGTTCCTCGCAAAAAGAAAATAATAATATTGAATTTAATTATTTAAATCACGAGATTTCAAAATTTGAAAATTTAGAGAGCCATTTATCTCAAGACAAATCGAAAAAACTTGATGATATTTTATTCTCTCAACTCGATGTTGACGATTATGCTAGTTTCAAAAATATGTATCCTCATAATATCTCTCAACCTAAATTAAATGTTAGTAAACTCTCTGTAAAAAAACATATAAACGAGGATGGCTCTTATCCCAATTTAGATTCAAAGAATACAAAAGATAAAACCTCAGAGATATTTCAAGGAATTTACCCTGAGCCAAAGTTTTTACCAGGTGGTGATAAGTATTTATTAATAGAATTTGGTAATGTGATGAATTTAGAATTGAACTTTAAAGCGCAGGGACTATCAAATTTAATTAAGACAGCAAATATAAAGGGAGTTTACGAAACACTCCCATGTTTTGCCTCAATGATAGTTCATTACAATCCAGATGATATCGGCTATCAAGATTTAATTAATGAATTGAAGTCATTGCTTAAAGATATGAAAGATAATGATGATGCAGTTGTAAATAGCAGACTTTTTCATTTCCCGACTGTCTATCTTGACAAATGGACTAAAGAAGCAATTGAAGACTATATAGCTAAAATCACAATGAAAAAGCCAGATCCTGAGTTCATTACAGAGTTAAATCAATTAGATGATGTTAATCATTTTGTCAGAGTTCACTCTGGAACTGAGTATTGGGTGGCTTCGCTCGGTTTTTGGCCTGGTTTACCATTTACAATGCCGCTTGACCCTAGGTGTAAATTAACCGCTCCAAAGTATAACCCACCTAGAACATGGACACCAAAAGGAACTGTGGGTATGGGAGGATCGTCCACAGCTATTTATCCTGATAGACTACCTGGAGGTTATCAAATTTTTGGAAGAACCCCTGTTCCAATTTGGGATCCTGACAAAAATTTTGATGTTTTCAAAGATAGTATTTGTCTATTTAGACCAGGAGATAGAATTAAATTTGTGCCTTGTGATTATGATGAGTTTGAAATGATTGAAAAAAAAGTTGAAGATAAATCATATCGATATGATTTAATTGAGGAGCATAAATTTTCTATCAAAAAATATAAAAACTGGTTGTCTAAACTAGATTACAATAAGAAGTTTTAAATGTTTGAAGTTATTAAACAAGGACTAGAAACATCAGTGCAAGATTATCCTGGGAGAGTCGGTTATCTTAACCAAGGGTTTCCTCCCTCAGGGCCAATGGATAGTTGGTCTTTTCGACTTGCCAATTTACTTGTAGGTAACGAGGAGAGTTTTGCAGCACTTGAATGTCAGTACACTGGTCCAACTTTAAAATTTGAAAAAGATCACGTCATTGCAGTCTGTGGTGCGGATATGCAACCCAAAATAAATGGTAATTCTATTCCTATGTGGGAGAGTGTTTTAATAAAATCTGGACAAACTCTTGAAATGGGTTTTACAGTATCTGGTGCAAGATCTTATGTGTCTTTTGCTGGTGGCATTGAGTCAGAAAAATGGCTAAACTCTCAATCAACTTTTCACAAAGCAGGCGTTGGTGGCATTGATGGTCATGCTTTGAAAGACGGTCAAAGAATTCCTTTAGGTCAAGCAAATGGGAAGATCGGCAGAAAAATTAGAACTGACTCAATTCCAGAGATTAGCAATAGTGGTATTTGGGAAATTGAGGTTGTACGTGGTCCAAATGATGATTGGCTTGACGATGAAGGATATGACACTTTTCTAAAAGCAGAGTGGAAACTGCAAGCAAGAAGTGATCGTACTGGATTTAGGTTGGATGGACCCACTTTAAGTTTTACCGAAAAAGCTACAAATAAATCTCCTGAACATGGCTATGAACCCTCAAATATAATAGATCAGGGCTACCCAATTGGTGGTATTAATTTGGCGGGTCAAACGCCAATAATACTTGTAAATGATGGGCCTAGCATGGGTGGGTTTATTGTACCTTTTACTGTTCCATCAGCCTCTTTTTGGAAATTAGGTCAAGCTAAACCAAATGAAAAATTTAAGTTTAAAGAAATAAGTGTGCAAGAGGCACAGGAAATGAGATCTGAACAAACCTCCATCTGCTCAATGGGAAGTGTCATATAATATGTCTACAGAAGTTTTAACGTCAGTTCCAGGTAACATATGGAAAGTTTTAGTAGAAGTTGGTGATGAAGTAAGTGAGGGGGATATATTATTTATTATGGAAGTTATGAAATCAGAGGTCAATCATAACGCTCCAGTTAGTGGAACGATAACTCAAGTTAACATTGGGAACGACCAAGAGGGTGTAAGCCCTGGTACTGTTGCTATAATCATTGATTAAATGACAGATACTCCACTTTTATATAATGGGCCTACTTCTCCTTTTGGAAGAAAATGTAAAGTATCTGCTCTTGTATTAGATGTTGCTCATAAAGAAGAAAAGATAAATATCTATAAATCAAGATTTCTAGATGAATTTAATCCATTAAGACAAGTTCCTACTTTAATAGTTGGTGATAAAACGATCACAGACAGTGATAATATTTGTTTGTACTTTGATAGCATTTCAAAAAAAGACTCTATATATCCAAAAGATCGTTATTGGGAAAGTATGACAATGATAAGTGTTTCAAATGGAATTATGGAAAATGCAGTAAATCGTTATATAGAAATGTCAGCTATACCAGAATTAGAGCAAAGACATAAATCTATAGAGCGATATGAGAAAAAAATTTTAAGATCCATTGATTGGATTGAAAAAAAATATGATGAGTTCGTGACTGACAGGTTAACGATTGATCAAATATCTGTTGCCTGTGCATTAGACTATACATCTTTTAGATTTACTGATGCTTGGGGAGACAATAATATTAAATTAAAAAAATGGTTAGAAAATATTACCAAGAATGATTTTATGAAATCAACCTTACCTGGAGAGAGTTTTAAGTATGAATAAAAAATTTAGAAAATTTTTTCTACAAATGATACATTATAAGTTGATGAGATATATTTTTGTAATTCTTCTAAGTTTGCCATTATTGTCGATGAATTTGAATGCAGAGTATGAGATGCACATCCCAAATTGTACTCAAAAAGGTGTTGAAAATTGCGGTGGTTTTTTATTTGATAATGAAACTGGGGATGTCCTTTTTTGCGGTTCTGAGAGTTGTATCGATTTAAAACTACCAAAATCTTGGAAGGCAAAACAGAAAGATAAACTATCAAAACAAGATCAAATATTAGAAATGCTCTCTAATATTCAGGTTGGATCTGTCAACACAGTTCAAAATGTTGAGCCTTCCTCAGATACAAAAATTGTAAATGAGGAAGTAAAATCAGAAGAAAAGAAAGAAGAAAAAGAGGTTGTCAAAAAAGAAGAGAAAAAAGATAAGAAGATAGAAAAGTGTGACAAAGAAAAGAAAAGTTTGTGTAAAGGTTCTGGTGGCATGCAACTTGGAGGAACCGGAATGAAACTTAAGAAACCAACAAAAAAATAGTTTGAAAAAAAAACAAAAGAGATCATTAGCTTCTTTAATATTAATAAGAGAAAAACTTGCCCATGACCTATGTAATGAGATTTATATGAGTAAAGATGAAGCTTATGAAATTATAGACTTTGCTTTACAGCTTAGTGATAAATTACCTGAAACTTATGATCAACTGAAATCAGAAATAAAGTCTTATATAATTATTAATATGTTATCTCTAGTTACTAAATTCCACTAGTATCAATTTCTTCTTTTGAAATATTTTCTTTATTTTCATCAAGTAAATTTTCATAGTTCGAATTTTCATTACTTAAATAAGCACTATCAGTTAAAATTATATCCATTCTCCTATTATTAAAGCTATAATCACAAGTAACTGAGAAAATTAACTCACTACTATTAGATTTATTGCTAAGATAAATTTCCCAGGTTGTTTTACTTTTAAGTTTATTTGGAAATTGTTTAACTTCAGTTTGAAATAATTCGGTGTTTTTCTTTTGAAATGAATTAATAAAGCTATCTTGAATGTCAAGGCACTCAACAGGACTGAGTTGCAATTGATTATTTGAGCCGTGAATTTCGTAAATATTTCCTGTTTTTGTTGATTTTAATGTGTATTCAGTAAGATATTTGTTTGCTATCAAGACGTTGTCCTCTTTAATAGAAATGCTCTCAATATTACCTTTCTTTAATTTTATTCTACCATCATTTTCATACCTAAGAATGTCCTCGTACAATTTATAACCAAAAAGCTCAATTGATTGTGCATTCAAACAAAAAAACATGCTTACCGTAAATAATGTCTTAAACATAAGGAATTTTAACATTGATTTAGTTCTTTGAAATAGTGTTGAGCGGATATGGAACATCTTTGATAGAAAATTTATGACAATATTCAACACCCTCTAAAAGTTTTGACCATAGTTCGTTTGCATCCTTTTCTAATTCTGGGATCGAATATGATGCTAAGCTTAAAAACCATATCTTAAAAGAGTCCTTTGATAGTCTATCGACATTTGAATTAACTAATGTGGAAAAAGTATCTTTCCACTGTAGTAAGAGAACATCAGCTTCTTTTTTTGATAAATCCTGTGGTGATATAAAGTATTTTTTTTGAAGTGTTGATTTATCTTGTTCTAGGATAGATGTTTTAAATTGGAATGCATTATCGAGAATTGATGCTTTTTCTTTACTATCATTTATTTCAATCCAATTAATAAAACCTTTCAATAATCTTGAGCATATGTCATGGAGTTGTTCATTATCTATTTCTTCATTCATATAATTTATTAAAATTTAAAATTTCAAGAATGACCGTATCTCTTTTGCTAGAGCCAACATTTCTAAACACCCTTTTCCAGTTCTTTGTTTTTCTACTACTGTTAACCCTAATCCCATAGTTGATACAAATATTTGTCTATTACCCAAAATTGTTTTTGCTTTTTTAACATTCATTTTATTAACAAATTTATGTGCTTCTTGAATAAGTTTAGATTTTGCATTTGCTCTATTAATGAGTATTAATATCTCTCTTTTTTCTCTTTTCGCTAATTCAATTATGGACTCCGTGGCCCAAAAATCCACTTGAGAGGGAGATATCGGTATAATGACAAGGTCAGCTATTTCAATTGCTGGTCTTCCATCAGCGTCAATTTTGGGAGGAGTATCAATTATTACTAAATCAGATTTTTCTTTAAGCGTTTTAGCCTCATACTGTGCGCCCCAGAGGCTTGCTGTTTTAAACTGAATCATATTTTTATTTTTAAGTTTTTCATTTCTGGTAAGAAACCACTTACCTAAACTGCCTTGAGGGTCTGTGTCGAGTAATGTCGTGGATAAATTATTTTTTAAAGAATAAACAGCAGCTAAATTTGCAGCTATAGTGGTTTTTCCAGAGCCTCCTTTTTGTTGAGCGATGGTAATAACCTTAGACACAACTCAAGTATAAAAATAAAAAACTCTTAAGAAAGCCTTATTAAAAAAAAGTTGTGGGTTGATAGGTGCTTAGAATAGGTTTGGTAAAATTATATAGGAAATAAACCTCATATCATCTATATTGCTATCGTGAAAGCGTTTCAATTCAACACTACTCCTGGAATAAGATTTGGAAGTGACTATTCAGTAGGCACAGCAGAGGAAGTATCTAAAAAACTTGGTAACAAAATACTATTTGTAACTGATCCGGGTTTAGTAAAAATTGGGTTACACGAAAAAACAATTACTGAGCTTCAAAAATACTCTGAAATTTTAATTTTTGATAATGTTGAAGCTGACCCATCTATAAAAACACTTATGAGTTGTGTACAACAGGGAAGAGATTTTGATGCAACAGGTGTAATTGGATTTGGTGGTGGATCATCAATGGACGTATCGAAATTAACTGCACTTTTGATTGGCTCAAACGAAAATATTCATGAAGCTTGGGGAGTGGCTAATGCTAAAGGGCCTAGGCTCCCTCTTGCACTTTACCCAACAACTTCTGGTACTGGTTCTGAAGTAACTCCAATTTCTATTATCACACAAGAAGATTTAGAAAAAAAAGGAGTTTCCTCTCCTATTATACTTCCAGACCTTGCAATTCTTGATCCATCATTAACACTCGGTCTTCCCCCTCACATTACTGCAGCTACCGGTATTGATGCAATGGTCCACGCGATAGAGTCTTATGCTTCAAAAAGTGTGAACAATAATTTGATCTCCCAAACACTTGCAAAGGAAGCATTGAAGCTTTTAGGTAATTCTATAAGACAAGCTGTCATTAACGGAAAGGATATTGAAGCAAGATCAAAAATGCTTGTTGGCTCTATGCTAGCAGGTGTCTCCTTTGGAAACTCTCCAGTTGCAGGCGTTCATGCTTTAGCGTATCCGATTGGAGGCACTTATCATGTCCCGCACGGTCTTTCCAACGCACTTGTTCTGCCATATGTGTTAAGATTTAATATATCTGATCAAAATGCATCAAAACTGTATAGTGAAATAGCCCCAATTGTTTTTCCAGATATTGATACAAGCACAAGCACTCAAGATATTTCTTCAAAATTCATTGAAAAGTTGTCAGATCTATCAAGCGAATTAGGTTTAGAACAAAGATTAAGAGATCTCGACATCCCTGAAACTGCATGCGAAACAATGGCTAGAGATGCTATGAAACAAACCCGATTACTAATCAATAATCCAAGAGAAATATCTGAAAAAGATGCTTTTGATATTTATAGGTCTGCATGGTAGAAACTTCATCTGATAAGAGATGGTAAATATAACATCTTGAATTATTAAGATTTTAAACTAAATAATATGAAAAATGTTAAGCGTAATAGATATTTCTAAAAATTTTGGCGATTTTACTGCCATTAATAAACTCTCTTTTGAGGTCAAAGTTGGTGATGTGATGGGGTTCCTTGGACCTAATGGTGCTGGCAAAACAACTTCCATGAGGGTAATAACAGGTTATCTTAAATCTGACAGTGGAAACGTTATCATAAACAATAAGGACATTGAAATAGATCCCATTCACACAAAGTCAATGATTGGCTACTTACCTGAAGGTGTTCCACTTTATTTGGACTTTTCACCATATCTTTACCTAGACTACGTTTGCCAGGTAAGAAATATAAAAAATTCAAAAGCAGCAATCAAAAAAGTAATTAATGATCTGCAACTAGAAGAAGTAAAAGATGTTCCTATTGAAACTTTATCAAAAGGTTTTAAAAGACGTGTTGGAATAGCACAGGCTCTTATTCATAATCCCAAATTACTGATCTTAGATGAGCCAACTGATGGATTGGACCCCCTTCAAAAGTTTGAAGTAAGAAAATTAATTAAAAAATTATCTAAAACAAAAGCAATTATAATTTCTACACACATACTTGATGAAGTTCCTGAGGTTTGCAATAAGTGTCTTATTATTAATGATGGACAAAAAGTCTTTGAGGGAACTCCATCACAGCTTAAGAAAAAAATTGGTAAATCCCTAGATGAAAAATTTAGAAAGTTAGTAAGCTAATGTTGGCATTAATTAAAAGAGAACTTAAATTATATTTTATTACTCCTGTCGCCTATATTTTTACTGCAATATTTATTTTGACCTCTATGTCCTTAACATTTTATTTTGGCTCATTTTTCTCCTCAGGAGTTGCAGACTTAACGGTTTTTTTTAGTTTTATTCCATGGGTTTTTATTTTCTTTGTCTCTGCAGTTACTATGAAGAGTTGGTCCGAGGAGAAAAGACTCGGTACTATTGAATTATTAATGACTTTGCCAATTCCTTTGTGGAAGATAGTGTTGAGTAAATTTTTTGCAACTTGGGCTTTTGTTGTATTCTCTGTTGTTTTGACCTTTCCTATTTGGATAACAGTAAATTATCTTGGAAACCCTGATAACCTTGTAATTATTGGCCAATATCTTGGGGTTATTATCATGGCAGGTGCTTATGTCTCTCTTGGAATTTTCTTTTCTTCGTTAACTAACAATCAAATAATTGCCTTTATTTTATCTATTTTAGTCTCATTCCTTTTCACCATAAGTGGATTTCCTCTTATGATTAATTTTATAACTGGGATTTTACCTATTGAAATAGTGGAACTCATTTCTAGTTTTAGCTTTTTGACTCACTTCTCAAGTATCCAAACAGGTTTTTTCTCAATTAAAGGATTGTTTTTCTTTTTATCCTTTATTGCTCTTTGGAATTATTTAACAATTATAAAATTTTTAAATCGAGACTAATGAATAAATTTTTACAAAAAAACTATCTTATAGTATCTATACTAAGCACTGTTATTTTATTTTTGTCCTTTAATTTTATAATCCAAAAAATCAATTTTAATTTGGGAGTTGATTTTACCTCTACCAAAACTTTTACTCTTTCAAGTGGTACTAAGAGAGTTATAGACGAAATAGAAGAGCCAATAAAAATTAATTTTGTATATAGCAGAGACTTGTCTAAAAATATTCCTATTATTCAAAATTACGCTAATCAAGTTCAAGGTCTATTAAACAGATATTCAGATCTAGCTTCAGGTAAAATTGAATTAAACTTTATTGAACCAGAACCTTATTCAGATGATGAAGATTATGTAAATAGATATGGTGTGCAGGGTTTTCCTATAGATCAAGAAGGGTCCAAAGTATATTTTGGATTAATTGCTTCAAATACAACAGATGACATAGAAACTGTTCCCTTTTTTGATCCCTCAAAAGCTGGCACATTAGAAAAACAATTGACTGACATTGTATACAAACTTAATAGATCAAAAAAACCAATGATTGGTTTTTTATCATGGGTGGACACTACACCACCAATGATGCCAAATAATCAGCTTGGACAAGGAGAATATACGATACTTGAGGAGCTTAGTTATTTTTATGATTTTGAGTTTTTAGACACAGACGTAGAGAGTTTTGAAGGTATAGACTTATTAATAGTTTATCACCCCTCTGACATTAGTGACAAAACTGAATATGCAGTTGAACAATTCATCTTGAATGGTGGAAAATCAGTTATTTTTGTTGATCCATTTTTTGAGAAAAATGACCATTCAAATAAATCATCAAATTTAGAAAATGTCTTAAAAACCCTCAATATTAACTATAATAGCAATGTTATTTTAGATGGTGCTCAAGCCACAAGACTGCAAACACAACAAAACATAACTGAAAATACATCTTTGCAAACTATGTTGAAATTGAATTGGCCTGAAGTCAGAGGACAGTTCATTAATCAAGCTGAAGAAATTGGAGACGGTTTATCTTTAATTAGACTTGTGTCTCCAGGTGGTCTTTCCCCATTAAATGATGAAAGTGAAATTTCTTACACTCCTATTATGTCCTCCAGTGAGGTAACAATGGATCTACCTATGAAAGAGGTACATGATCCAATTAAGCTCATTAATAATTTTCAGCCAACAGGAATTAGCTATGACTTTGGAGTAAAATTAAATGGTATCGCAAAAAGTAATTTTAATGATTTCGAATTTAAAAATGATAATCATTTAGAAACATCCTCAAAAAATATAAATGTGGTAGTTTTCAGTGACGCTGATTTTATAAGAAATGCCTTTTGGGCAAGAATTCAAAAGTTTTTAGATACCAATGTAATAGAGGCAACATCTGATAATGGAAGTTTAGTTACAAATGTATTTGACTCAATGACAGGTTATGACGAATTTATTGATCTGAGAAACAAAGAGGCTCCATTTAGACCGTTTGTTGTAGTTCAAAAACTTCAAGCAGAAGCTGAGCAGATGTATCTAGGACAGGAACAGCAATTACAAGCTCAACTTGATAATACATTAAATCAAATTCAAAATTTATCAGGCGGTAGAGATGTAGAAAGTGTCAATTTATCTGACAAACAATTAATGGAATTAGCAAATTTTCAATTACAAGTAGAAAATACTCGTAAACAACTAAGAGAAGTTAGAAGAAATTTAAGTAAAGACATAGATCGATTAGCAAATCAAATAAATATATTAAATACTTTTTTAATCCCTGTTCTTTTAATTCTACTAATGTTTTTTATTCCAAGACAACTCGGTATCAGAAAAAGAAAAAGCAGATAAATGTATATTAAAAATTTAAAAATCTTGGTTTTACTATCTTTTGGATTTTTAATTATTGCTCTTGGTATGTATTTTGATGGCAAAAATATCTCTAATAATTCATCATCTGAAGTATTGTTTCCTAGTTTTGATGAAGTTTTACCAGAAATTGCATACATTGAATTTTCTAATCAAAATGGAAGATCTGTTATTGAAATCATTGATAATCAATGGCTTATTTCAAGCTCAAATAATTTTCCCGCAAATACTGAGCTTTTAAGTAGGTTTTTTATTCAACTTCGTGAAGCAAATATTTTAGATGCTAAAACTAATCGCGAAGATCTTTTATACAAATTGGGTCTAGATGATGAAAATAAAATGCAATTAATTTTAAAATCAAAAGATGATGAGGTCTTATATTCACTAGATATTGGTATTTATAATTACAATATCCCAGGATCTTACATAAAAGCTACTGACTCCAATCAATCTTATTTAGTATCAACAAACTTAACTGCTGATGTATCTGATTTCTATTGGGTACCCACCGATTTAATAAATATTGGTAAATCTCAAATCAAATCAATTCAAATTTATAATCAGAATATGATTAATTTAAGTATGAAAGAAGGAGAGCTAGAACACACAAATTTAACCTCTCAATTTAATGAAATTGATAATGATAAAATTATTGATGCTCAAAATATATTAACTGATCTTCAACATAATGGCTTTATACTTAAGTCAGAATTACCTAACTCTCCAGACTTAAAAACTAGGTTTACACTCAATAATGGAACTGTAATATTTGTAAATTTTTATGATATAGAGGGTAAAGGTGTTCATGCTACTTTTGATTGGAATTATGTCGATGACAAAGTTCAAATATCAAAGTTTATAGATCCATTGCTAGATGGAAATCAAATACAAGTTAGTTCGATTGCTTTTTTATATAATTTTGCTTTTAGCGTTCCTCAAATATTTTTTGATACATTGAATATAAAATTAAGAGAAAAAACCGAATAATTATTTAATTTCTCCAATTTCAAACTTCATTTGATGTTTATAAATTTGTAATGGATTTAATTGCGTTGAAGGAAATTTTCGATTATTGGGTGCGTTTGGAAAACCCTGAGTTTCAAAACACATACCTTGATATTTTTTAATTTTAATACGATTACTGGAATATTTTAAATGCTGACCAGTATAAAATTGAACACCAGGTTGATTAGAAAAAATTTTTAGGGATATATTGCTTTTTGGTGATTGTATTTTAGCTACAAACTTAGAATTCTTTTTTATAATGAAATTTTCGTCAAATCCCTTGAATTTATTGGTAAACTTATCACGTATCTTAGTTGATTTTTTAAAATCAAAACGTGTTCCTTTTACATTCATTACCCTACCAGTAGGTATATTTTCTCTATCATTTTCTAAGTAATGATTTGAATTGATTTGGACGTGGTGATCAAAAATATCTTTTTTAATTTTATCTAAATTCCAATAGGCGTGATTTACCATATTAACGTGAGTAGTTTTTGATGTTTGTGCACTTATATTGATTTTGAGAGTCGAATTTGTAATTGAGTAATCACAACTGGAATATAATTCTCCTGGGAAACCCTGATCTTTATCTGGAGATATACAATAATAGCTAATATGAGATTTGGAGAAGCTCTTAACTTGCCAAATTTTTGAGTCAAACCCTTTTTTACCACCATGTAGTATATTTTTTCCCTCATTTCTAGTTAATTTGTATTTTACTCCTTTGATCTGAAATTGAGCTTTTTTTATTCTATTTGCATACCTGCCACATGTTGCGCCTAAGTAATTTTTATTATTTTTATATGATGAGATATTTCCTAAATTTAGAATTAAATTGATTTTTTTCTTTTTATAAAATACTTCAAATAATGTTGCACCAATATTGAGAGTCTTAACTCTTAAAAACTTATTTTCAATTGTTTGTGATTTAATCATTAATGATTAAATTTTTGAAATATTCTCTAAAACTTTTTTTGTTACTTCTTTTAATCTTGGAATAGTTGAATTGATTAATTTAATACGGTCATAAGTATTTGGATCTTTTGCAATTTCCTCTCTTAAAGTATCGCCGAAAGTTTTTCTGAGTTCAGTGCCGATATTAAACTTACAAACATTCGTTGTATTTGCTATCGTTCTTTTTAGTGTATCGTCGATACCGCTACTTCCATGAAGCACCAATGGTACTTCGGTTAAGGTTTCTATCTTCTTTATGACTTGCATATCAATAGAAGAGGATTTGTTTGTTTGTAAGTGTACGTTTCCTGCACTGATGGCCATTGCATCACATTTGGTTAATTCAGCAAATGTCTTCGCTTCTTCTGGATCTGTGCTTTGTGACTTTGCACCATCATTGTAACCAACAAATCCAATTTCCCCCTCAACGGAAATATTTTGTTTATGAGCCAATTCAACGATTTCACTTGTTTTATCAACGTTTTCATTAAGTGAAAGCTTGGATCCATCAAACATTACAGATGTGAATCCGTTGTCAATTGCCTGTAAACACTCTTCTTTTGTATAGCCATGATCTAAATGACAAACTATTGGACTAGATGATTGCTCAGCCAAGTATCTAAACATTTTACCTAAAACTGGCAAAGGTGTATTTGCTCTACAACCTGGTCCTGCTTGAAGAATCACAGGCACCTTGAGCTCTTCGGCTGTTTCTGCATAACATCTTGCATCTTCCCAACCTAGTACTACTAATCCTGCAACGGCATAATTATTTTTTTTTGCTTCTTGTAAAACTTCTGAGAGGCTAGCTATAGTCATTTATATTTTGCTATCATATCCTTAATACCTGGGATTGTTTCTAATTGGTAAGCATGGGTTTTTTGGAAAGATTGAATAAGTGATCTTTGAGAAAGACCTACTAGGATTGTAAAATAATACATCTCATATCCAGGGGCAACCACACATGGATGATATCCTTTATTAATTGCAATAGTAGAGCCATTAAAAAGTTGATAGCCGTGGCCCTCTTTTTCATCTTCTGATTGCATTATTTGAACACCAAAACCATGTCCTGGTTTAAATCGATAATTATAAACTTCATCATGACGTGTTTCTTGGGGAAGATCATCTGTATCGTGTTTGTGAGGAGGGAAGCCTGACCATCCTCCAGCGCCAACAGTATATAATTCATTTACTAATAATCGACCAACTTGATCATGATGTTTCGCACCCAAGATATGTTTAATTTTTCTATGAGTTTTAGTATCGTCTGAGCCATATTGAACAACATCTAGTTCTTCTTTTAAAATGAGAAATGGCTCTAATTTTTTTTCATAAATTCCACCAGCTATAAAACACTCAGAGGAGTCAGATAAACAAGTAATTTTACACTTTGAATTTGTAGGAATATAACTACCCTCAGGTTCACCATCCCATACGTCAGTTGTTCTTTTTCCAATCTGTCCTAACTTATTATCCTCCACGGTGATCTCGACGATACCTGTTGCTGGAACTACGCTACTCTCATGTTTTGATAGTTGGTATTCATAGGACTCACCTTTTTTTAAATTGATAATATTAAAATAAACCAAAGGTACTGTTTTATTTGTTTCTCCAAATAAAGCTTGATTTTTATTATCTGAATAAGGTATGTGCATCTATAACTCCTTTTGATTTTGGTTAATAAATTTTTCTAATTCCTGATTATTGGGCATAGCTGAGGAACATCCTACTCTTGTTACAACTATTGCAGCATTTGCGGAACCCCGAATTACTGCATCCTCTAAACTTAGGCCATTGTATAGGGAGCTTATAAAACCTCCATTGAATGCGTCGCCTGCACCTGTAGGTTTAATAGCTTCGACATTAAATGTCCCGTATTGGCTCTCATTTTCTTTAGTAAATACTTTAGATCCCTCTTCGCCCATTTTATAGACAATCACTGATGGTTTTTTTTTAATATACACTTTTGCTAATTCAAGTCCATTTGTGGAATTGTCAGCCACATTAAATTCTAAATCGTTTCCAATGATAATATCCATTTCATTCATAATTTCCTTATAAACATCTGATTTGATTGTATCAGACTCCCAGTTGTAAGGCCGATAATCAAGATCGATTATTAATGGTATCTTGAGGTCTGAAGTTAGTTTTGAGGCAACCAAAACAGCATTCCTTGAAGGTTCTCCTGAAAGCGCAGTACCAGAGATGAATACTGCAGAGTAATTATTGAAATTAATTTTATTAATATCCTCCTTATTAAGTTGCAGATCACAAGGATTACTTCTGTAAAGAATAGATTGGTTATTATTTAAAATAGTTTCAACAACAGCTATTTGTGTTTGAAATGATTTATTGACTTTTCTGCAGTGTGCTACACCAACTTTGAATTCATTTAGTTTGTTAATTATGTATTCTCCGATTGCATCGTCAGATATACAAGTAAGTAAATCAGTGCTGACACCTAATTTCGATAGAGCAACACAAGTATTTGCCGCCGAGCCTCCTAAATGAGAAGAAAAGTTATTTACATCAGAGATTTTTGTACCGGGTGGCTCTGGGTAAATATCTAATCCTGCTCTCCCTATTACAAGAATTTTTTTTGTATTATCAAATTTCATTTAATGAAAATTAAGTCTAGAGGAATTATTGTAATTACTTAAGAATTTTTTGTATTTCCTCTAGTGAAAAATAATCTGCCTTCTTAAAAGTAGTCTTTATCTCTTGGTGCGTTTTGGTGTCTGCTGCCTTCATTGTTGATTCAATTATATCCAAAACATGTAACGATAATTCTCCGCTACATCTGTGCTCAAGTTCATTATCAATACAGTATGCCATTTCAGCTAATCCTACACCACGGTAGTTCGCATTAGTTGGCGACTCATTAGCCCTACCGCTATGAGATGTAATATTAATTTTACCAAGGGGCATATCATCAGTTTTGTGCTCTTGCCAAACACCACTATCATCAGTACTTGTGTATACTGAGCCTCCAAACATATTTGGATCAGGCACAATCATAGAACCTTTATCGCCGTAAAGCTCGATGTGATTACGTTGGTGAGCTACAACATCAAACGATAAAGTTATTTGAATTAGAGCCCCATTATGAAATTCTAAATTAACTAAATAGCTAGTTTGACATTCCACATCAAACTCCTGATCTTTTTTTGGACCTATGCCTATCACTCTTTTGTCGAAAACTTTGGAAGAAATACCATGAACACTTTTAGCAGGGCCAAGTAAATTTACTAAAGCTGTTAAATAGTATGGTCCCATATCTATAACTGGGCCACCTTCATTATTTGCAAACCACGGTTCAGGATTGGGATGATAAGATTGAACTCCTGGATAAGCAAAAATAGCATTTCCAAGCCGAACATTTCCAATTTTATTATCGTTTATTAATTCAATAGATTTTTGAATTCCACCACCTAAAAAAGTATCAGGAGCATTGCCAATATATAAGTTTTTACTTTTAGATAATTTTAAGAGATTTTCACCATCTAAAAAATTTACAGCCATTGGTTTCTCACTATAAACATGTTTACCGCTCTCCAACGAATTTTTTGCTACCTCGTAATGAGCCTTTGGAATAGTTAAATTTAAAATAATATCGACTTCACTATCATTTAATATTTCATCAACGGAACAAGAGTTTATGTTATAAGTATCAGCACATTTTTTAGAGTTTTCATGATTAATATCAGCACATTTAATTATGCGAAAATTATTAAAATAATCATGTCCTCTAAAATATGTTTCAGAAATATGACCACATCCTATTAAGCCAACATTAAAGACTTTGTTCATAAATATGAATTATTTGTCTAGGCCGCACATATTGATGTATTTTATTTCAATAAAATCATCAATTCCATACTTTGAGCCTTCTCTGCCAAGACCAGACTCTTTTATTCCCCCAAATGGTGCCTCTGCTTTTGAAGTTAATCCAGTATTGACTCCAACCATACCGTATTCAAGTGCCTCAGCAACTCTCCATATTCTTCCGATATCTCTGGAATAAAAATAGGATGCAAGTCCGTATGGTGAGTTATTTGCAAGTTTAATTACCTCTTTTTCATCTTTAAATTTGTAAATTGGAGCCACTGGCCCAAATGTTTCTTCAGTTGTAATTTTCGCTTCTGGTGCGACTTCAGTTAAAATTGTAGGCTGATAAAAGTTCATTCCCAAAGAATGCTTAGATCCACCAATTGCAACTTTTGCCCCATATTGTAATGCATCTTGGACGTGCTCCTCTACTTTACTTAAAGAGTGCTCATCAATCATGGGTCCAGAGGCATTCTCCTCATTTAAACCATCTCCTACTTTTATTTTAGAAACAGCATCAACAAATTTTGAACAGAACTCATCATGAACTTTTTCTTGGACATAAATTCTATTTGCACAAACACAAGTTTGTCCAGTATTTCTAAATTTGCTTTGGATTGCACCGGCAACTGCATCATCAATATTTGCATCATTAAATACAATGAAGGGTGCGTGACCACCAAGTTCCATTGAGACTTTCTTTACAGTTCCAGAGCATTTCTGTAAAAGTATTTTTCCAATTTCTGTTGAACCTGTAAAAGATAATTTTCTAACAATTGGATTTGTGGCTAATTCCTCTCCGATTTCAGAGGCCTTTCCTGTAATTATATTTAAAGTACCTTTTGGGAAACCTGCCTCCTCAGCCAAAACAGCTAGTGCAAGTGCAGAATAAGGAGTTTGACTTGCTGGTTTAATTACAACTGGGCACCCAACAGCTAAAGCTGGTGCACATTTTCTTGTAATCATAGCATTAGGAAAATTCCATGGTGTAATGGATGCCACTACACCAACTGGTTGCTTCAAAACAACAATTCTTCGATCGGTCATGGGATCTGGAATTGTATCTCCATAAACCCTCTTGGCTTCTTCTGAGAACCATTCTACAAAAGAGGCTCCATAGCCTATTTCTCCACGTGACTCATTTATTGGTTTTCCTTGTTCAACTGTCATGATTTGAGCTAATTCCTCTTTATTTTCAATCATTAAATCAAACCATTTTCTGAGTATGTCTGATCTTTGACGTGCAGATTTTGCCCTCCATTCAGGCCAAGCATTATTTGCTGCTTCTATAGCATTTCTAGTTTCAGATGTTCCGCACTTAGGGACAGTGCCGATCTCTTTCAAGTTAGCTGGATTGTTAACAGATATTGTCTCACCTGAGTCAGCATTAACCCATTCACCGTTAATATAGCACTTATCTCTATAAAATTTTGAGTCTTTAATTTCCATAAATATTTATAACAGTTTTAATTATTATTCTACAGTGGCAATTTTACCACCTACAGGGATCGTATCACCCTCTTGTGCAATTATCTCTGTTAATTTTCCATTAACTGTTGAAGGTATCTCAGCAGCTGTCTTATCAGTCTCAACTTCGCAGAGGATATCTCCCTCTTTAATTTCATCTCCGACTTTTTTAAGCCACTTTACTACTTTTCCCTCGTCAACAGTTTCTCCAAGGGATGGCATTATTATTTCCATAATTATTCTCCTTTTAGTTTTTTTATAACCTCATTTACAATTAGTTCCACTGAGGGAATTGTATTATCTTCGAGTATGTCGGCACTTGGTAAAGGTACATGTGGTGTAGTTACTCTAGTGACAGGGCCTTTTAAATTTTTAAAACAATGTTCTGAGATTAAAGATGATATTTCCGCTCCCCATCCACAAAGTCTTGGATTTTCTTCTACTGTCAAGACATGACCAGTCTCAATTACAGATTTTTTTATTGTTTGTAAATCTAATGGCACTAGAGATCTCAAATCGATTACCTTTGCATTAATATCGTGTTTGTCTTTCAAAATTAATGCAGCCTCTTTTGCTCTTTGTGCCATTAAAGCTAAACCAATAATAGTAATATCTTTTCCCTCGTGAAGCGTATTAGCCTCCCCGATAGGAATGGATATATCAGTTTGTTCAATTTCTTCTTTAAATGCATAAAGTGATTTATGCTCGTAAAATATAACTGGATCAGGGTCCTTTACAGCACTATCCATCAAACCTAACACGTCACTAGGGCAACTTGGTGCTACTACTTTTAAACCTGGTATCATCATAGACCAATTTTCTAAACTTTGAGAATGTTGTGCACCAAATTTTGACCCTCCACCATTTGCAGTCCTAATGACCAATGGAATGTTGATTTGTCCATCTGACATATATCTAGTTTTAGCAATTTGATTTGCCACAATATCCCAACAAACAGCTAAAAAATCTGAAAACATTATTTCTGCTATTGGCCTTAAGCCTGTCATTGCTGCACCCATAGCTGCACCTAAAATGGCCTGTTCTGAAATTGGTGCATCCATGACTCTCTCTTTTCCAAACTCCTCTAAAAGACCAACCGTCGCTTTAAATACTCCACCCGCAGCACCTACGTCTTCACCAATAAAAAAAACTTTTTGATCTTTTCTCATGGATTGAGCTATAGCGAGTGAAACACTTGCTCTGTATGTTAATTGTGCCACTCTGAACCTCCATTAGCCCATACATCAGTATATATTTCTTTAATTTCTGGAATTGGAGAAGCCATGGAAATTTCAGTTGCTTTTTCAACTTGATCTTTAATTTTCTCCTCAATTTCAGAAATTATTTTTTCATTGATATTAAAATCTAATAACTTTGCTCTGTAATTTTTTATTGGGTCTTTGTTTTCCATCCAATCTTTTACTTCCTCATCAGGTCTGTACTTACCTGGGTCAGCTCTTGAATGCCCACTATGTCGATAAGTCTTGGCTTCAATTAAACTTGGACCTTTGCCCTCTCTCGCTTTTGAAATAGCTTTTTCTGCTGTTCTAAGCATTTCATCAGCATCATTTCCGTCCACAATAATTTTATCTAAATCGTATGCACCTGCTCTATCAGCAGCTGGGTGCTCAACAGCAGTAACTTCATGAATTGGTGTATATTCCATATATAAATTATTTTCACAAACAAACACTATGGGTAAATTCCATATTTTTGCCATGTTCAATGCCTCATGGAATGCTCCGATATTCGTAGTACCGTCTCCAAAAAAGCAAACGCTTACCTCATTTGTCTTATTATATTTTGATGCTAAAGCAGTTCCATTGGCAATAGTTAAATGAGCACCTATAATAGCATATGAACCCATAACTCCTTTATCTACATCTGTAAGATGCATGGATCCTCCTTTACCTTTCATCAATCCACACTGTCTACCCATTAATTCTCCTAAAACTCCTTCGATTGAGGATCCTCTTGCGAGTGTATGTGCGTGCCCACGGTATGTACAAAATGTATAATCGCCTTGTTTCAAGGCGACTCCAAAGGCACCTGCAATAGCTTCCTGACCTAGAGCTAAATGGCTAGTACCTTTGATAAGATTTTGAAGAAAAAGATCATATGCTTTTTTTTCGACTAACCTTAATTTCAGCATCATTTCCCATAATTGAAGTCTTTTCTCTTCTCCTATATCGTCATTTAATTTATCTACCATTAATATTTATTAGCAATAGGTAGATCTTCAGCAGGGAACAAGGAAATTACTTGGCATCCTTTATCAGTAACAATCAATTCTTCTTCAATTCGCGCAGCAGAATAACCATCTTTTGCAGGACAATAGGTTTCAAGAGCAAAAACCATTCCTTCTTTAATTTCATCAGGTGAGTCCATTGAAACCAATCTACTGATTATTGGTCTTTCATGAATTGCCAAACCTAAACCATGTCCGAACTGTAATGCGAATGCTGACATTTCATTTGCAAAACCAAATTCCTCAGCCTTCGGCCATACTGATGCAATTTTATCCGTAGATACTCCAGGTTTTACAAGTTCAATGGCTTTGTCTAGCCACTCTCGACACTGCTTGTAGGCATCATTTTGAGAGTCTGATGCTCGTCCAATATTGAAGGTTCTATAATAACAGGTCCTGTAGCCCATATAAGATTGAAGTATGTCAAAGAAAGCTTGATCACCAGGTCTAAAAATTCTATCTGTAAAATTATGTGGATGCGGATTACATCTTTCACCTGAAATGGCATTTATTGCCTCGACATCATCTGAACCAAGTTCGTATAAAAGCTTATTTGCATTAGCAACTATTTGAGCTTCACTAACGCCTGGCTTCATAGTCTCATAAATTTGATGATAAGTAGCATCAACCATCGATGCAGCCTGGTTTAATAACATTAGCTCATCTCTTGATTTTATTTCCCTGGCTTCAAGAAGAATTTGCTGTCCGTCAATTATCTCTAAACCCTCTGCTTGAAGAGCAAACATCATTGCTGGTTCAACAAGATCCACACCTACAGGTTCATTTGCTAGTCCCTTTTCATTTAACATTGATTTTATTTCTTTTGCGGCATTTTTCATTAATCCTGCATCAGGATGCACCGTACCCCTCAGGCCTACCATTCCTGCCTTCCAATTTTCTTTTGGAAGCCAAGGCGAAAATAATTGGTGATGTTTAGCCGCTGAACCGAAATCCCACAGCACGGGATCATGGTCTTGAGCTAATAGAGAATATCTACATATTTTGTCTCTTGACCACTCTCCAATAACTGTGCTTGTGAGATATCGGATGTTGTTGTTATCAAAACAAAGGAGTGAACCGGCTTTTGAATTTTTTAGAGCCTCTCTGGCTCTTCCTAGTCGATATTTGTGAAGTCTAGGAAAATTAATTCTCTCTTCATAATCTACATTTGTCCTTCCATGAGAAGGTACCCTTCTATGCCAATCGTAATTTGGATTTATATCTTCAGGTTTTATGATTGAAGGTTCACTCATTTATTGAATTACCATTCCTCCATCAATCATAAGTATTTGTCCTGTCATATAATCAGACTCACTAGACGCTAAAAATGATGCTGTGCCCACCACGTCTTCAGGATAGGAATACCTCTTCATCAAAATCATATTCTCTGCAATTGAGTCCATTGACTCTCCGGGTTTATCAAATTTTCCAATTGCAACTAAATCTTTATCTAGTTGCTCCCATAGCTCTGTTCTTACTACGCCAGGGCCATATCCGTTAACGGTAATGCCATGCTCAACTAAACTTTTTGCACCACCTTTTATTAGAGCAGCTATGGCATGTTTGCTCATTCCATAAACCACAACATCATCAAAAGTTTCCCGAGATAAAATAGAAGCTACATGAATAATTTTATATGGTTCTTTTTGTTTACCTTGTTTAATCATTTGTCGAGCTTGTTCTTGCATGCCCAAAAGAGCACCTCGAACATTTATATCCATAATAAAATCGTAATTTTCCTCAGTTATATCCATGAAGAAAAGTGGTTTGTTTACTCCAGCATTATTTATAGAAACATTTAGACTACCAAAATTTTCAACTGTTGCTTTTACTGCAGCTACGTGATCTTCACGATTTCTCACGTCTACTTTACATGAAATAGCCTCACCTCCAGCTGACCTAATTCTCTCTTCAACCTCTTTACAACCGTCAAGGTTTACATCTGTTAGACAAATTTTGGCTCCTTGGGCAGCAAAGTGCTCACCTACCGCAGCACCCATACCTTGTGCAGCGCCTGTAATAAGGACATTTTTACCTTTTAGTCTCTCTTTATCCATAAATTTCCTCCATTTCTATTATATAATATGTATTTAAATTACTGACTTCAAATATATTCAAAATGAATATTATCTACCTAAAGCTGATCTCTTTTTTTCCAATAAAGATGTTTTTCGTTCATCAATTGTGGCAAGCAGACTCTTTCTAGCTTGCCGCGAGTCAAATACCCTGGACATAGTTTGAAAAACTATAACGATAACCAAAAGCACTGATGTAAATAATTGAACAAAATGAACCTGAAGTGCATAAAATACGAGACCAGTATTTAAAAAATTGACTGTTAAAGCTCCGATAGCAGCTCCTAAAACACCACCCTTTCCTCCTAATATACTCACACCTCCAACAAAAGCTGCAACAGTTCCTGCTAAAAGAAGGTATTGCAGTCCTAAACCTTGAGCCGTTCCTGATTTCAAACCAATTACAGTTCCAGCAAAACCAGCACAAAAACCTGACAGCGCAAAGGCTATAATCATTGGGCGTCTTAAAGGTATACCTGCAGTGAGTGCTTCTTTTCTTGCTCCACCGATCGCATATATTTCTCTTCCATATTTTGTGTAACGCATAAAAATTCCTACACAAATGAATATGAGGATAACCGTTAGGCTAGCAGGTGAAAAATACATTAAAACTTTAGTAGTAATAAAATCAGGAACTCTAAAATCAGTTAACATAACTGTTTTTTCTTCAGCAATTAGTAAAGCCACACCTCTAAGCAACATAAGTGTACCAACTGTAATCACAATCGCTCTTATTCTTATGAAAGCTATAACAAAACCTTGTGTTGCACCAATTAGAGTTGAAACTGAAAGTCCTATAATCATCGCTAATGGGGCGCCTAAGGGGTCTGTTAATTTTACAACTATCACAGCGCACAGGGCCGCGTTAGACCCAATTGATAAATCAATTTCTCCAGCAATTATACAAATAGTTAATGCTAAACCTACAAGGCCCAAGACTGCAAACCTTTCAAGAATAGCGAAACTGATATTGTGACTAAAGAAAACCTCTATATTAATTGCAAAGAATACATAAACACAAAATGATAATAAGATTGCAAAAGAGAGATCCACATCTTTTGTAATCTTTTTTAAAAAATTATCCATTATTCCTGAGCCCTACTTCCTTTAGCAAATAAACCAAAAACTATGATGCTAAACACGATCATTAAGCCCACACCAACTATTCTAGGTCCACTATTAAATCCTTGTAAAACCATCATATTATCAACCATAGCAATAAAAATTGCTCCCAAACTAGTCCTTAAAGTAGATCCATAACCACCCATTATTGAATTTCCACCAACCATGACAGTTGCTATAACGAGTATTGTCATATCACCTGATGATCCAAATTCTGCAGAAAAATAATTAGATTGAGCACTATCCATTTGAGCAACAAAAGCTACTGCAACAAATGCACAACAAACAGAACAGATTGTGAAAACAATTATCGCCATGGAAAAATTTTCATGGCCAGTGGCTTTTCCAGCAGCTTTGTTTGCTCCAACTAAATAAACTTTCCTTCCAAAATTTGTATGTCTTAAAACTATCTCAGCTGCAATGGCAATTAAAATAAAAGACCATGTGATACTTGGAAGACCCAAAAAAGAACCAGTTCCTAACCATTCTGCATCATGAGGTCTTGTAAAGTTTATTACAAGGTTATCACTCCACCATGCACCAATACCATATAGGATGCCTGCTCCACCTAATGTTACAACAATTGGGTTGCCTCCCATTCCAACAAAATATCCTTGTATTACTCCACTTACGACACCTACTGCTAAAGCAGCTAATAGTGAAACTAAAAAGTTTCCTGCAAGATCCGGTGATCCAAAACCAGTAGCCATACCCATAGCAAAAGTAACACCACAAATTGATGCTGTTTCTTTTAATGACAATAAAAAAAAATTTCCTGATAAAGTTACAAATGTAAGTCCTATAGCCATAATGCCATATAGTGCTGCATCTCTGATAATTGCTTTAAAATTGGTTATTGTTAAATAATTTTCTGTAAAAAAAATTCCATATATAAACATCACAGCAAAAAGTGACAATAAAATAGCAAGAAGTGTGCGATCCTTATAGAATTGCAAGAACTTTGCAGAAAAAGGTAATTGATTATTTTCGATGATAGCGCTCATAGGTTTGTCTCGTTAAATGGATCAGTAATCTCTTTGAGAATAACAGGTGTTTTAATTTTTTCTAATCGGTGTTCATCAATCATCATTCCTCTATAAAATGTAATCACTCTGTCAGGGAGATATGTGATTTCTTGGATATCAGTAGAGGCAAAAATAATTGTAATTCCTCTTGCTGCTAATTCTCTCATTCTTTGATATATCTCTGATTTAGCACCAACATCAACACCTCTTGTCGGCTCATTCACAAGCAATACATCGGGCTTGATTGAAAGCCATTTTCCTAATGCTACTTTTTGTTGATTTCCGCCACTTAAAAGACCTGACTCATCGTGCATTCTTTTGACATCAATTAAGAACTCTTTTGCTAAATTTCTGGAATAATTATCCTCAGAACTGCCAAAGTTAAAACCATATTTTGATATCGCACCAAGTGCTGGGGAGGTTAAATTCTCAAATATTGGACGTCCAAGAAAAAGACCATCTTTTTTTCTATCGGAGGAGCAATATGCAATTTTTTTCTTTATAGCATGACTTGGTGATTTAGGTAAAAAGGTTTCACCGTTCAAAGTGAGTGAACCTGATCTAGATTGAAGTGCACCTGCTATGGAGGCTAATACTTCACCTGCTCCACTACCAAGTTGCCCAGAGAGCCCAAGTATCTCTCCCTTGAAGGCTGAAAAACTAACCGGCTCTAGAACGCCATCAGGCCAAAGTTCTTTTACTTCTAATTTTGGATCATCACTTATATGGTCAGCTTTTGATGGGAACATATTTGCCAATTCTCTTCCAAGCATAATTTCAACTAGTTTATTTACATCAATATCTTTAGTTTCTTGAATACCTTGACTTACTCCGTCTCTTAATATTGTTATTCTTTTTGTAATCTTAAAAATTTCGTCCAGTCTATGACTTACATAAATTATTGATTTACCATTTGCAGCAAGACGCTCAACCATTTCTAAAATTCTTCGACTCTCTGCTTCACCTAACGCAGCTGTAGGCTCATCTAAAATTAAAATTTTTGCTTCTCTCGAAATTAGTCTAGCTACTTCTACCAAATGTTGTTCACCAACAGATAATAAATTTATTCTAGTAGTTGGGTCTACTTCAGTTAATCCAACTTCATCAAGATATGGGCGTGCCATTTTTGCCAATGTATTAAGAGTGGCAAATTTTTTTACTTTAGCTCCAGTAAGAAAAATATTTTCTGCAACTGACATATTAGGTATCAAACTTAATTCTTGTTGAGCAATAGCAATGCCAGACTCCTCTGCTTGTGAAGGCGTTTCAAATTTTACTTCTTTACCATTGATTTGATAGCTGCCTTTAAAACCAGGGTCAAATCCACTTATAATTTTAACAAGAGTTGATTTCCCAGCTCCATTTTCTCCAACTAGTCCCATAATTTCACCTTCGTTTATCTCAAAATTTGCTTCTTTTAGAGCCTGTATAGCCCCAAAAGTCCTAGAAACTTTTGAAATTTTAAGAATTGGATTTGTGGACATATTAAAGAAGATTGTACACCTTATTTATTTATAAAACACACACAGGGATAGTTCCCTGTGTGTAAAAATTGTTATGAAAAGACTAAAACTTAGTCCCAAGCACCTGAGCAAAGCTCGTTGATGCCATATAACTTACCATCAAAACCTCTAAGTGCTGTGAAGTCCATAGTGGCACCAGTCACTGAAGGGTTAGGTGTAAAGTTAATGTAGTTTGCTAGCTTACCGTTCTCCATGTACTCTTTAACAAGAGCTATAGCTAATTGACCTTCATGAAGAGGTGACTGTAGAGTAGTACCAAATTGCTTTCCATCAGTAATCATCTGCTTATCACCGTTACACACAGTACCAACTGTAATGACAGCATCACTGTCTACACTACCACTTTTGCCAGTACCTGCATACCAGTCAACGTTATAACCAGCTTCTTCTAAAGCCTTAATACCACCAGTTAAGATCGCATCGTCCATACCATATACAAAATGAATTCCCTGATCTTTAACTTTAGCTATTAGCTTAGCTGCTCCTTTATAACCGTTAGCCTGTCCAAATCCCTCACCGATGTCACCGATAAGATTTAAGTCAGTTCCAGCGATAGCTTGTTTAAAAGCATTTATTGATAAGCCATATCCACCGTAAGAGTGAGGATATGATAATGCAATTACATTATATCCATCTCCACCAGCAGCTTGTTTCATCTTCATAGCTTTAACCATCATCTCACCTGCGTTATAAGCACGAAGACTATCATCTGGTCCGGCATATCCAAAGATGAATGCTTTATCTTGCTCATTAGGTAACTGATTGATTTTTAAAACTGGTACTCCAGTTTTAGCAAGCTTTCTTAACGAACCTAAACCTGCAACAGCATCAGGTGGCCACCAAATAAATACATCAGGTAGTGCACCACTTGACAAGTATTGTTCTACTTGTTGGTTTTGCTCTGCTTGGTTATAGTTGTTTTCAAAAACAGTAATATCATAGCCATATTGCTCTGCTGTAGCTTTAATACCTTTAACGAACGCACCAACATAAGCCTCAGATGATGCAGCATTAAAAGACACGATTTCAACTGCCTTAGCTGAACCGAAAGAAAAGCACATTAGAACAGCTAATACTTTTATTAATTTGTTCATATTGATCCTCCTAATATCCTTATGAAGAAATTATCCATGATTTATTAAGAGATTTAATCTCTAATATATTCAAATTGAATATTTTAATGAATTTATAATATAATACCTACAAATGAATAGAAACGAGATTACCACTCTTTTAAAATTCGTTGATAAAACAAGACTTTTATTTAACAGATCTATTTCAATTAAAACAATTGACGCTGATTGGAATATTTTTTCTTATGTTATTATTAACCATCTAGACAATAAAATTACCACTACTACGAGTATCATCCAGGCATCAGGTTTGCCATTTGCAACTGGTTTGAGAAGAGTAAAAAAACTTATTCATGAAAAAAAATTAATACAAAGATCAAAAACAAAATCAGGTAAATCGTTTTCTATACATCCAAGTAATAATCTCATTAAAGAATTCACGGATTATTTACTTTCAATCAAAAAAGAGGTGGCCCTGAACTTAGGTTACAGTGATTTTAATGATAATTATTTTTTTGGAACTTCTCTGTCTGCAGGAAATATTATACCTGCACCAAATGTTATAATTAATCAAAATAAAAAATACAAAAAAATTAACTTTCTTGCCAATGATAATCCCACATTTAAAGTGATAGATAAGAATATTGATTTTTTTGAATATATACTTGATTGTGAAATTGAACTTATTATTGAAGGTGATTTGAAAAAACTACTTAATGTAATAATTAAAAATTCCTCATCAAATAAAAAGTCTAAATTTGACATAGTTGCTTTTAATATTCCATGGATTGGACAATTAACTAAATTAAATTGCCTTCTTCCTTTGAATAATTTTGTTAAAGATGTTGGAATAAATTTGAATGACTTTCACTACTCAGGAGTAAGATCAAGTTCTTTTAATAAAAAACTTTATGGGATACCGATCGAAGCAATTCCTGATCTATTATTTTATAGAACAGATATTTTTCAAAAATATGCTTTGAGTCCACCAAAAACATTTCAGGATTTACTCCATGCCTGTGAGGTATTAAAAGGTGACAAACAGATAGAAAGTCCTATTTCTTGGCCAGCTAAAAAAGGTCAACCACTTGCTACTAGTTTTATTTTAGCAATGGCAAATTATGGAAAACCGTATGTAAACCTTAGGTACATTGGGAAAAATATTTATGATTTAGATGTGGAAAAAATACTATTAAAAGCAAATTTTTTATCTGATGCATCTTTTGAAGCAGCTAAAATGTTGAAAAAATTGACTTTATACTCGCCAAATGAATTATCTGCTCATTCCAATGATGAATGTGTTGAATATTATAGTCAGGGTAAATCAGCTATGGCAATGAATTGGAGTAGTAGAGCCCATTTGTTCGAACTAAATGAGGCTTCACCTGCATATAAAAAAACTGGTTATTTACCAAGACCTGCTGGAAATTCCTCTTTTCAAGTATCTCCAATAGGTGGGTTTTCATTAGGCATACCCTCAAATATCTCTCCTGAAAAAATACCTTTTGTTATGAAAAATATTCGTAATTTTGTCTCTCCTGAATTTATAAAATATTATATCGAGCATGGTAGCTTATCATCTCCCGTTTTTAGTGTCGTAAATGATCCTGAAGTGAGAGCTTTAAGTCCAATATTTAATGAAATTGATAAAATGGAAAAGGAGGAAAAAATTATAGAATGGGCTAGATATCCTTTGCCAACCTATTCAAATATTATTGAAGATGTTGGTCATAAAATTTATGAGTATATTTTTTTGAATAAGGATTTGGAATCTACACTAAAGAGCTGTCAACAAAGTGCCCAAAAGTATTTAAATTAAACTATTTTATTTCCATTTTTTCTGCAGGCTGAGGAGGTGCAAAAGGATATCCTCCCCACACCGACTGGTCAAAGTTGACAACAGAACCTGTCATCATACCTGAATCATCAGATGCTAAAAATGTAACTGCTTTAGCTACCTCTTTTGGATCAAGCAACCTTCCAAATGGTTGAGCTTTACCAGCATCTTCTAACCAATTTTCTGAGGCACCATGATATTTTGTTTGTATCTCATGCTCTCCATCTGAAGCCATCCAACCAATATTTAACTGATTAACTCTAATTTTGTTTTTTAACAAAGCGAATGCTGTATTCCTGGTTAATGTTGCAAGTGCCCCTTTTGATACACAATAAGTTGATATGAATGGTTGGCCAGTCATAGCTGCCACAGATCCAATATTAATAATTGAACCCTCTATGTTTTTTTCAATCATAATTTTCACTGTATCTTGTATTAAAAAATAAGGGCCTTTTAAGTTGGTGCCAATCATTTTATCAAACAGTTCTTCGCTAGTATTAACAATATCTCCCCTATCAGTAATACCGGCAGCGTTTACAAGAACATCCAATCTCCCAAATTCTTGTTTGGCAACTGAAACTGCATTTCTACACTCTTGGACCTCTCCAAGGTCTGTTTTTACAAAAATTACTTTACATCCAGTTTCATCTTGAATTTTTTTTGCAACCTCATTTCCTTTATCCTCTTTTCTACCAACTGTGACAACACCTTCAGCTCCGCTATCGGCAAAATTTTTTGCAATTGCTGCTCCTAAACCTTGAGTTCCTCCAGTCACCAGTGCAAACTTTCCCTTAATACTATTCATCTCTATAATCCTCGATTTCATATCCATACATACTTAAGCATTCTACAAGTTCTTTATTTCCAATCTTAGCATATTCAAATGGGTTTGCTTTGGCAGGATCTTGCTCTGCCTCAACAATAAACCATCCTTCATAATTATTATTTGATAATGTCTCAACTACTTCCTT
>CACJAI010000006.1 GCA_902591315.1 uncultured Alphaproteobacteria bacterium | reverse complement strand
ACCAATAAATCTTTTTACCGCATAAAGTGTATTTTCAGGGTTTGTAACTGCTTGTCTTTTTGCAGATTGACCGATTAGTTTTTCGCTTTCAGTAAAAGCTACAACAGAAGGTGTTGTTCTAGCACCCTCAGAATTCTCAATTACTTTTGGATTCTTTCCATCCATTATTGCAACACAAGAGTTTGTGGTACCTAAATCAATTCCAATTACTTTAGCCATTTTGTTTTACCTACTTTAAAATATAAATAATCTTATATTTATATGGGTTGATACTTACTTAATTCAAGAGCATTAAAACTATTGAATTTTCTTACTTTTCTGATTTCTCTTCTTCTTTGATGGCTTTATTGTCTTGATTTTCTTGAGATTTTTTTGATACCCCTACCATTGCTGGTCTTAGCAACCTATCATGTAAAGTGTAGCCTGGAATTAGTTCTTGAACAATAGTTCCGGGCTCACAGTCATTTTTTTCAATTTCCATCATGGCTTGGTGTAAATTATGATCAAATTTTTGATTTATACTTTCAATTTTTTTGATGCCAATTTTTTCGAAAGTAGCCATTGTAGATTGTGCAATTAGATCTAAGCCATCCACAACAGACTTAATGCTTTCATTAGATCTCACTTCCTCTGAAATACTTGATTTTGCTCTCTCGATATTATCACCGATATTAATGATTTCTTTTGCAAAATTAGCTATACCGTATTTTAGTGCATCTGATTGATCTTTTTCTGCCCTTTTTCTAAAGTTTTCTAGTTCAGCAACAGCTCTTAACCTTTGATCTTTTAAACTCTCAATTTCCTCTTTGAGTTTTTGGATTTCATCATCATTTGTATCTGAATTTTCATCTACATCAGTCTCAGTGGTTTCTTGATTTTCTGTAACATCTTCTTCTTGGTGTTGGGCTTGATCTTCGTATTTCTTATCTTCTTCCATAATAATTCCTTTATTTTTTTGATATTGTTTCAGACATATAACTCACAATAGGAACAATTCGCTGATAATCAATTCTTTTTGGACCTATGACACCAATAGCACCAGTAAGTCCATTTTTAGTTTTATAATTTGATAAAATCATAGATAAATTTGTATTTTTAAAAAAATTTGTATTACTTCCAATAAATATTTGCACTCCTTTTGATTTTTTCAAGGCCTTAATCATTTTGTTTGCCATTTTACCTGTTTCAATGTCACTCAAAAGCTCATTTATGCTGTCTAAATCTGTTTCTAAATTATTCTTAATTAAATTTGGCAGGCCTCTAACAAAAAAAGTTTCTGTATTTTGAGACTTTTCAATTTTTATTCCTTTCAGCAATAGTTTTTTTGAGGTGTTGGTTATTTGATTTCTTGCTGATTTTATAAAAATTTTTATATTATTTTGAATTTCTGTAGGCGTCATAGATTTTGAAAACTTATTTATAAAGTTGCCAATGCTATTTAAATCTTCGGTCAGAATATTTTCATCAATTTCTACTATTCTGTTTGATGTATACCCATCTTCATGCTCAATAATGAATATTACCTTATGATTATCAATTTTGTGAAAGTCGATTTTTTTAATTTTTGTTATTTTTTCATTATTAATAACAAGACTCGCTTGTTTAGATAGGCCATTTAAAGTGTTAGTGATTATTTCTTGTTCATTTAAAACATTATTCATTTTAGATGACTTCTCAATAATCTCTTTTTCACTTTTACTAATTGATCCTGGCTCTAAAAGTGCATGAGTATAAAATTGTAAACCTAAATCAGTTGGTATACTGCCTGCAGAGAAATGACCTTTTTGTATTAGCCCCTGAAAATTTATTTCGTTTAAAACATTTCTTATTGTGGCTGGTGAGAGTTTATAAGCAATTTTTGAACTAAGTGCTTTGGAGCCCATAGGCTCGCCTGTTTTCAAGTAACTTTCAACAAGTGACTTGAATATTAGTTTTGATCTTGCTCCAATATCAGTAATTTTTTTATTCATTAATCTTAATTAATCTTATAATTTAAAATAATAAAACATAAATGTCTGGATATACAAGAAATGATAGAGAACTCTCTAAAATTAGAAATTTAGAAATAATTCCAGGCTTTCAACCAAATAATCAATCATCATGTTTAGTTAAATTAGGAAACACTCATGTTTGTTGCTCAGCAATTATTGAAGATAGAGTTCCTGGTTTTTTAAGAAATTCTGGAAAAGGTTGGTTAACTGCAGAATATGGTATGTTACCTTCTTCTACATCTGAAAGAATGGACAGAGAGGCAGCCAAAGGTAGGCAATCTGGAAGAACACAAGAAATTCAGAGACTTATTGGAAGAAGTTTAAGGTGTGCTGTTAATTTAGATATACTTGGCGAAAAAACTATCAAGATTGATTGTGACGTGATTAGTGCTGATGGAGGAACAAGGACAGCATCTATCATTGGCGGATACGTTAGTCTTGTTCGATCAATTAATGAGTTCAAAAATAAATTTAATTTATCAAAGGCAATTATAGTAAATCAAGTTGCAGCAATATCGGTTGGTGTTGTTAAAGGAACATCATGCATAGATTTAAATTATATTGAAGACTCGAGTGCTGAAGTAGATTGCAATGTGGTAATGGCAAATGATGGTCAATTTATTGAGTTTCAATCTACTGGTGAAGAGGCTAAATTTAGCAAGAAAACTATTATGAGTTTTATAGAACTAGTTGAGGGATCGATGCCAGAAATTTTCAATATTCAAAACTTGGCAATTGAAAAATAATTTATTACTTGGCACTAGTAATACTGGAAAATTAAAAGAATTTATTTTTTATATAAAGCACTTCGATCTATTTAGTGAATATGAAGTTTTAAATCTAAATAAATTTAACAATATTGGTGAACCTACTGAAAATGGTGAAACTTTTGAAGAAAATTGTGAAATTAAATCGAAATATTTTTTAGATAAAACAAATACACTTGTACTATGTGATGATAGTGGTTTTGTTGTAAATAAATTAAATAACTACCCAGGAATAAAAACTGCAAGAGAGGCAAAAAAATTAGGTGGGGAGCAAAAGGTTATAGATTTTATTTTTAGCAAATTTGAGAATTTAAGTTATGTTGATGCAACTTTTATTTGTTCTATTTGCGTTTTAGGAAAAAACCAAAAATATAAGGCATCAGGATCCATACCTGGCTTTATAATAAAAGATAAGAGAGGCAACGGTGGTTTTGGTTACGATCCATATTTTATTCCTAGAGATAACAATAAGACATTCGCTGAAATGAATGAGAGGCAAAAATTATTAAACTCTCACAGGTATAAAGCTTTTAAAAAATTATCTAATCAAATATTACAGGATAATTAATCATCATATTTTCTAACGGCAATCTTCCAAAATCCTGATGATCAATAGCGCTTGGTAAAAAATTATTTTTTAGAATTTGATTAGCAATTGTAAGTGATATCTTTACTGAGATCTTGAAGAAGAATTCCCGATGTGGTTCATCCATGTTAGTCAAATCTATATTTTGCAAGAAAGTCCGATTAATAGGCTTATAATAATTTTCTAAATTCTTTCTTTGCTCTAAAAAATTGTCAATCAGGAATGTTCTATCAAGAGGATAGGTTCCGTCCTCTGTTGCCAAATATCCCACTAAATCTTTATAGCTAAATGTATCATCAAAAATAATTATGTTGTCATATGTATTTAAGTTCCCCATCAACTTCACAGATAATTCCAAATCTACTGCGCTGTCTCCAAATGGAGATGATTTAATATATTTTAATGGGTAGGTATCTTTAAAATATTCAAATAATTTTAATCCATATTCGTTTTGTTTGTATAATACACCAAGTGAGTTTGATGAATTAATATAATCCCCTAGTATTTCAACGTGTTGGTAAGGGCTGCTAAATACGAAAATAATTTCATTATCTGCATACTTATTCATAACAGATAAGTCATTTGATAAAGAAATTGTGAATGTATTTTCACCAAGTTTATTTGGCAAGTCGAACAAATCTTTTGAATTAGTGGGGCCTATAATGAGAGAATTGTTGATTGAGTTTTGTATTTCATCAATTGAATAGATAAATTCTATTTTTTTGATATCAGGAAAGTTATCGATTTCTTTTATAAAAACATCATAAAACAAGGATGTTAAAATTTTATCGTCTGATAAAAAAACAATTATTTTATCGATATTATTAAAATCAATTATTTTATCTTCGGGTTTTGATGGCTTCTTTGTTGTATCAACTTTCTCTATTTCCTCCTCTTTCTCTTCAACAATTTCTATCTCTTCAACTTTTTCTGGTGCTTTTTCAATCGGCTTTGTTTTCTCGATTGTTGTTGGGGCACAACTAAAAAATGATATTAATGTAAGTAATATAATTATATTTTTAAATAAAATCATAATGAACCCGGGTCTCTATTTAGTTTCAACTCCCATAGGAAATTTAGATGATATCACATTAAGAGCTATAAATATTTTAAAAAATTCTAATTTAATTTTATGTGAGAACACCACTAATAGTAAAAAGCTTTTGAAAAGATATGATATCAAAACATCATTGTCTAAGTACACTGATCATGACTTTAACAAAAAGAAAGATTACATATATAAATTATTAAAATCTAATCAAGTGATATCATTGATATCAGACTCTGGTTCTCCACTTATATCCGATCCTGGAAACCAATTAATAAATTTTTTGTTTGAAAATCAGGTACATGTATATTCAATACCTGGTGCTAGCGCCTTAATCTCAGGTATTCAACTGAGTGGTTTTTTAAATAAAAAAAAATTTACCTTTATTGGTTTTCTTCCCAAAAAAAAAGAACATAAAGAAAAAACTCTCTTAGAGAATAAAATAAATAATTTAATTATTTACTCAACTAAACAACAATTACGTAAGGACGTTTATGCTATTGCCTCTATTTCGGAAACATTTGAAATTGTAATACTTAAAGAACTGACAAAATTATATGAGGAGAGAATTTATATAGATTACAAAAATTATGAAGATTTTAATTACTCTGGAATTAAAGGTGAGTTAGTTTTAGCAGTTAGCATTGAAAAAGAGACTAACAAGATTAAAGATTTCGATTTTAAAGAGATTAAGAAGATAATTAGAGGGGTAGGTGTAAAAAAGGCTTATCAACAGCTTAAAAGTAAGTATAAAATATCAAGAAATGATTTTTATAAATTATCAATCGATTTAAAAGATGACTAAGTATTTTATAATTCTACTATCAGTATTTTTTATTGGCTGTGGTCCGTCACTTGTATCTACAGGCGCAAAAACTGTCATTAAGGAAAACGAAGATGAAAAAACATTTAGTGAAAGTTGGGACGATGCCACAATTAAACTTGGTATTAAAGAAAAATACTTTTCATATGATGCAACTCTATTTACAAGGATTGATGTTGAAGTTGAATTGGGTAAGGTTCTTTTAACAGGCGTAGTTCCCTACGGCGACATGCGCTTAGAAGCAGTAAGATTAGCCTGGCAACAAGATGGTGTAAATGAAGTTTTAAATGAAATTTCAATTGATACTGGATATGGACTTGATGATATAGCCAAAGACAAATTCATAAGCACGCAACTTTTTACAAAGATTTTCACGGACTCGAATATAAAGAAATTTAAATACGACTTTGAGGTACAAAAACAAATTGTATATCTGTTTGGTGTTTCAAGTGATCAAAAAGAAATAGATATGGTAATTGAACATGCTAAAAGCATAAAGGGTGTGTTAGATATAATTAATTATATTCAAGCCAGGTAGACTAAACATTTGCCAACAAATGTAGATGAAAATGAAATACTTCTTGGCCGCCATCTTTGCCTTTATGTGTTTTAATTTGAAAACCTTTATCTCTTAAACCTAAAATATCTATAATTTCATCGACGGATTTCCAAAAATTAGTTTGATATAAGCTGTCTGCATTTTGTAAGAAATCGGAAATATCAATTAGGGGCTTCTTAGGTATAATTAAGATATGTGTTTTTGCTTTTGGGCTAATATCTTTGAATGAAAGCACATGCTCATTTTCAAAAACCTTATCACAAGGAATTTCACCTTTTAAAATTTTTGAAAAAATATTTTCTTTATCATAACTCATAATCTGACAGGGACACCTTTACTACTAAGATATTTTTTTACAGTCTTAATTTTATATTTTCTAGAGTGAAATACACTCGCGGCTAACAAACCAGTGGATCTTGTCAAATGACCTAAATAAAAATGCTCCAGACTTCCAACACCACCACTAGCAATTACAGGAATACTTACATTACAAGTTACTTTTTTTAACATATTGCTATCGAAACCATTTTGAACACCATCTGTATCCATTGAGGTCATTAATATTTCTCCAGCACCTAGAGATTGCACCTTCTTTGCCCAATTAATAAGTTCTTTTTTGGTGATTTCTCTTCCGCCCTTGATAACAACTCTCATTTTACCTTTGTGCCTTTTTCCATCAATTGCTACGACTATGCATTGAGAGCCATGTTTCAATGAGGCTTGTCTAATTAATTTTGGATTTTTTACTGCTGCGGAATTAATTGATACTTTATCTGCTCCAGCATTAAGCAAATCTGTTATATCACTTAAATCTGAAACTCCTCCGCCTACGGTTAAAGGGATATTTATAACCTTAGCTATTGACTCAACAGTTTTAATAAATGTTTTTCTATTTTGATATGATGCATTTATATCAAGCATGCAAAGCTCATCAGCACCTGATAAAGAGTAATATTTTGCCATTTCAACTGCATTACCCATGACTCTTATGTTTTTAAAATTAATACCTTTAACAACTTTATTTTTAATAACATCAAGGCATGGGATTATTCTTGTTTTAAGCATTGAACTGAGCCAGACTATCGATAGATATTTTATTTTCGTATATAGCTTTACCTACAACAACATTATTGAAACCATTTGATCTACTCAGTTCAATATCATTAAGGTCTTTAACGCCTCCTCCAATGGTAATGTGCTTATTAGTTAATTTTTTTATAGAATTAAATGTTTTCATATTTAAACCAGACAGCATTCCATCATTAGCAACATCAGTGACAAAGTAGGAATGAATAGGCCGGTTGTTGTATTTGTCTACAATGTGCTCCAAGGATTGATCAGTTGTCTCTTGCCAGCCATGAGAAGCAATTTGATTATCTTTTATATCCAAAGCAATGGATAGTTTTTCAATTAAAGTATCGTCAAAATTTAAAACGTCATCAATATTCTTTATTGCAAAGGTTCCAATTACAATTGTATTAAATCCTTCATTAATTTTTTCAATAATTGCTTCTTTGGTTCTTATACCGCCAGCGACTTCAATATTAATATCAATTTTTCTTCTAATTTGGCTCAGAACTTGATTGTTATTACCTTTTCCTAGAGTGGCATCTAAGTCGACAACATGGATAGTATTGAAACCTGCATCTTGATATGTTTTTGCCATATCAAGTGGGGAATACTGATAGGTTGTTTTATCATCGACGATACCTTTGGTTAATCGCACACATTTTCCGTCTATTATGTCAATTGCTGGAAATATATTCATGATTTCAAAATATAATTTTTTATTAAATTTAGGCCGTGTTTGTGGCTTTTTTCAGGATGAAATTGCACTCCATAAATGTTGCCTTTCTTTACAATAGAAGGAAATTTTTGACCATAACGAGTGAAAGCTAAAACATTTGATTTTCTAATGTTTTGGAAAATGTAACTATGAACAAAGTAAAAGTCCTTTTTATCGAAACTATTTGTAATAATAGTGTCATCATTGTTTAAGTTAATTGTGTTCCATCCCATATGGGGAATTATAAGTTTTTTATTTCTAAATTTTTTAATGTCTCCGCTAATAACTCCTAAGCCTCTTGTAATTTTATCTTCATATCCCCAATCAGATAGAATTTGCATCCCGACGCAAATACCTAAGTATGAAGAGTTATTTTCTAAGTATTCTTTTAGTGGTTTAATAATTTTTAATTTTTTTAAATTTGACATAAGAGTGGCATAAGCACCTTGTCCAGGCAAAATAATTTTATCAAACGAAGAATAGTTAAAATAACCTTTAATAATCTTTAATCGGTATGGCCTTCCTTTTATAATATCTTTGATTGCTTTATTGATCGATCCAATATTTCCAGATTGCCCGTCAATAAGTCCTATGACTTTTTTTTTCAAAGTTTCCCTTTAGAACTAGGAATACTTGTTTTTCTGGGGTCAACAGATATTGCTTTTTTCAAGGATAACGCAAATGATTTAAAACAGCTCTCAATGATATGGTGATTGTTTTTTCCATATAACGTTTCGATATGGCAGTTCATTCTTGACTCAGTAACTATAGATTTAAAAAATTCCGAAAATAACTCTTGATCCATTTCACCAACTTTTTCTAATGATGTTTTAACATTCCAAATAAAATACGGGCGATTACAAAGATCAATAACTGATCTTGTTAATGTTTCATCAAAAGAAACATAAGAATATGCAAATCGTGTTATACCTTTTTTATCGCCAAGAGCATTTTTTATACTCTCGCCTAAAGCAATGCCAACATCTTCAACAGTATGGTGCATATCGACTTTTAGGTCTCCATCACATTTTAACTCTAAGTCTATCAAGCTATGAGTACTTATTTGTTGAAGCATATGATCAAAAAAAGCAATCCCAGTATCAATTTTATTTACTCCTGAGCCGTCAAGGTTAATTTTTATTGATATTTTTGTTTCTTTTGTGTCTCTATTAAATGTAAATTCACGCATTTGTAATCAGCTATTTAGTACCTATATTTATAGGAATAATGGATAAAAATAAAACAATAATACGCTCGACAACTGTTGTTTGCGTTCGTGATGGTGAGAGTGTTGTAATAGCATCTGATGGACAAGTAACTTTGGGTACATCGGTAATTAAGTCAAACGCCAATAAAATTAGAACATTTCATAATGATCAAATTATTGTTGGGTTTGCTGGATCAACCGCCGATGCATTAACTCTTTTTGATAGACTGGAGAAAAAGTGCGAAGAATTTTCATATAATCTAAAAAGAGCTTGTGTAGAACTAGCTAAAGATTGGAGAACCGATAGGTATCTAAGAAGATTAGAGTCGATGATTATTGCAGCTGATAAAAGTGAAACATATCTTATTAGCGGAACCGGTGACGTTCTGGAACCTCAAGAAGGTATAGTTGCAATTGGATCAGGTGGCAACTTTGCTCTAAGCGCAGCAAGGGCTCTAAAAAGAAAATCTAATTTGTCAGCAAAAGAAATTGCGGCAGAGTCACTTAAAGTTGCTGCAGAGCTTTGTATTTATACAAATGATACTCTAAACATCTCAGAAATTAAAATTTAATGGATAGCCAATCACTTACTCCAAAAGTTATTAAAGAAGAACTTGACCGCTATGTGATTGGTCAAGATGATGCAAAAAAAGCAGTCGCCATAGCCCTTCGAAATCGTTGGAGAAGATTAAATGTAAAGGATGAGACGCTTAGAGATGATATCATCCCAAAAAATATATTAATGATTGGGCCAACAGGTTGCGGTAAAACTGAAATTGCAAGAAAATTAGCTAAACTTACACAATCACCGTTTATAAAAGTGGAAGCGACTAAATTTACAGAAATTGGATACGTAGGAAGAGATGTTGAACAAATAATTAGAGATTTAATTGAAGTTGCAATTAATTTAGAAAAGAAAAAAATAAGAGATCGTTTCATAGATGAAGCCAAAACAAATGCAGAAGAAATTGTTTTAAAGGCATTGCTTGGTGACAATCCAAGTGAAGAAACCAAGGAAAAATTTCGGTTGATGCTAAGAGATAATCAACTTAATGATAAAGAGATCGAAATAGCACTAGATCAAAAATCCAATCCTTTCCAATCATTGGACATACCAGGAATGCCTGGTGCTCAAATGGGAATGATTAATATGAATGATATATTTGGTAAAGGTTTAAAAAATAAAAAGAAAACAAAACTTAAAATAGGCGAAGCTTATGAGCCGCTTATTCAAGAAGAAATTGAGAAAATCGCTGAAAAACAAAATGTAGTTCAAAATGCTATTAAAAGTGTTCAGGAAAGTGGAATAGTTTTTATTGACGAAATTGACAAAATCGCACCTAATAGTGAAAGAAGAGGCGGGGATGTTTCAAGAGAAGGAGTGCAAAGAGATTTACTCCCGCTTATTGAGGGTACAGTTGTCAGCACAAAATATGGAACAATCGAGACAAATCATATTTTATTTATTGCTTCTGGTGCTTTTCATCAATCAAAACCAAGTGATTTACTCCCAGAACTTCAAGGAAGGCTGCCTGTGAGAGTAAGATTAAATGCTCTTAAAAAAGATGATTTTATTAGAATTTTAAAAGAAACTGATAATAGCTTAACCAAACAATATAAGTCACTATTTGCAACAGAAAATATTGAATTAAAGTTTGAGGATGAGGCTTTAGAAGAAATAGCAACTCTTACTGAACAAATAAATACTGAGGTAGAAAATATTGGCGCACGACGATTACAAACAATGTTTGAAAAAATTCTTGAGAGAATTAGTTTTGATGCAAACCTAAGTGATCAAAAAACTGAAGTAGTAAATAAAGCCTGGGTTACGGATGCTGTTAAGTCGGAAATCAAACCTACCGACGAAAAAAAATTTATTCTTTAGATCTTAACTTAATATAAAAAGCACCCAAACCACCATGTTGTATTTTACAGGGCGAATACGATTTTATCATAAATTGAAATTTTTCTGTATCTAACCAAAAAGGAAATTGTCTTCTTATTTTTCCTGTAAAAAATTCCTCACCATTAGTCTTATTCCCAAGCCCTGTTACAACAATATGAAATAAGTTTTTCTTCTTGTAATTGATTGAAAAATATTCGATTAATTTTTGGTGTGCTTGGTCAACGGTTAGTCCGTGCAAATCGATTTTGCTAAAATGATTATTTTTAAATTGTTTATGAAGATTGACATCCAAAAGAACTGGTTTAACAAAAATTTTCTTAGCTTTTATATTTTTATTATCTATATTTTCAATTCTGTTTTTGTTCTCCCTTGAGCTGTTGATTGAAATACTAATTTTTTCATTAGGTTGTTCCTCTAATGGTTTTTTATTTTGTTTTTGATTTAAATTTAATTTTATTTTATGAGACAAGTTTAATAGAAAAAAGCTTCCAATTAGGATCAGAGGATTTTTTATCTTTTTCAAAACCCCATTCTTCGACAACATTCAGTATTTCGTTGTTTGCAACATTGTAATGTTCAGTTTCAAATTTTACAGATTTAACTAGTCTCAAGTCATCAGATTTATCATCCAAGATAGAACTATTTTTAACTTCTGAAAATTTTATCTCTTTTGGCGCTTTTGCTTGTTCCATCGCTTGCATTGCTTCAGGTGTTAATAAATCTTTAACTTTTTCAATATTGTTAGTTTGATAAGCCTGAACGATCATTTCATATGCTTTGTTAGCACCTTCTAAAAATTCGTTATTATCATTTTTAGGAACTATTTTAGGTTTAAACTTCGATTGAGGATTTTTTTTTGTTCTAATATTCACAATTTTTCCGTCAGAAGATCCAAGAATACTCCTTAGGCGATACACTAAAAATATCGCAATTGCTCCAAAAAGCACAATATCTATAAATTCACTACTCATAATTTTTCAACATTTTGGCCCAATTTGAATTAGGTATTTTGTTTTTTATAAACTCTTTATGGGCTTCTGTCTCTTCTTTTGTTAATACGATCGGTGTGTAATTCGGCTCACTAGCTAAGTTAATTTTCTCTGATTTTGTCATGCTTAATTCTAATCCGATTTGGTTTATGCCTTGTAATTCCAAATATACATCAGTCAAGATTTTAGCGTCTTTTAAAGCGCCGTGTTGGTCTCTATTTATAAGTGTATTGATTTTTAATTTCTTTATAAGTGCGTCTAATGATACTTGCTGCCCTGGAAACCGTTGTCTTGCAATTTTTATTGTATCTATAACTCTCTCCTTCAATATTGGTGGTTTAGATAGTCTCTCAAGCTCAAAGTTTAAGAAACCTATGTCAAAAGATGCATTATGAGCTACAATGAAACTATCTTGAATAAATTCTAGGAAGCTGTCTGCAATTTCTTCAAAAACCGGCTTATCTGTCAAATATTCATTAGTTATTCCGTGTATTTTAATGTTGTCCTCAGTAAGAGTTTTAGATGGATTTATATATTCATGATAGCTTGCCCCTACTTCTTTTTTGTTAAGTTCAATACAGCCAATTTCAATAATTCGATGTCCATCTTTAAACTCTAAGCCTGTAGTTTCAATATCAAGTATAATTTCTCTCATAGCTTATTTAATAATTTAATTATATTTAAACGTAAGTTCAAGATTGATCCATTATTGTTTACCGTAAAAGTTGATTTATTTTTTTTTATATTTTCTTTAATCTGCTTATTGTTCATTAATTTAAAATAATTTTCGGAAACACCTCTGTTTAAAACCCTATGTTTTCTCTTTGTAGTATCAGTGTTTACGAATACAGTGACATTAAAATTATTGAACAAATTTTCTTCGTAAAGTAATGGAATTTCATAAAATACTGGCTGATAAGACTGATGTTTCTGGGTTACTAATTTTTTTTTGGAGTATAGAAGAGGATATATTGTTCTCTTAAGTTTCCTGTTGAACTCTTCATTCTGTAACATTTTAATTATTTCTTGTTTATAATTATGATCATTAAGTTTTAATTTTTTTAAAATTATTTTTCTAGTACGGTCATCTTTGTATAATTTTGAAATTATAGCATCAGATGATATACAAGAAAAACCCAGCTTTGAGATAAATTTAATAAATTCAGATTTACCTGATCCTATATTTCCTGTAACTGCAACTTTAATCATATTTTATTTATAAGCATTTGATAAATTTTTCTGTCTATTTCTATTTTATTGCCTGACCATATTTCGTAAGATGGTTTTGCTTGTTCTACAAGCATCTTTAATCCACCTGAGTATTTTATGTCATGTTTTTTTGCTTTTTTTAACAGATCTGTATCAATTGGATTATAAACAATGTCAATTACTCCTCTAGCGTTCTTAACTAAATTCAAAATGTTTCTGTTGATTTTATTTTTTTTAGTCATCCCTGCACTAGATGCATTGATAATCAAATCATATCTCTTCTTGAGACGGGTTGATCTAATCAGGAAACGATTAAATTTAAATTTTTTTTTAAGATTTTCTTCCCTTCTCATTGATGTTGCAAAAATATCAATATTTTTGATACTTTTTTTATTTAGAAAATATAAAATTGCTCTTGCGGCGCCCCCCGCACCAACTAATAATACAGATTTTGTATTTTTAATTTTTAAGGTATTAAAAGTCTTACTAAAGCCAATAACATCTGTGTTATCTCCAAAAATTGTTTTATTTTTTTTATAAATTAAATTTACGGAACCGATTTTATTTGCTCTTGTTGTGACTTTATCACAAAAACCAATAAAAATTTCTTTATATGGTATAGTAATATTAAACCCAACAAATTGTTTATCTCTTATATAATTATTAAAAAATTTATCTATTTTTTTTTCCTGTACCTCGTATTTTCTATAAATAAATTTATTATTATCTTTTTTTGCCCAATAATTATGTATTAATGGAGATAATGAATGGTTAAGTTTCTTTGCTACGATGCCTATTTTTTTTTCATTCATTTAGATACTTCTTAGAGTCTTTAAAAAATTAATAACATCTATACCAATAATATTAAAATAACTACCGTATATATCTTTAAAAAAAACTTTTCCCTTCCCCTCTATATTATAACAACCTACAGCCTTTGATATTTGTTTAAAGTTCTTATTAACGTAATTATTGATATCTTTTACTTTAGTATTTTTAAATGTTATTTTTGTTTTTGTCAGAGTGCTTTTTATTAGATTGTTATTTATCATAAAAATCATGGCTGTGTAAAGATAGTGAGATTTATCATTAAATGCTTTAAGGGTTCTTTTACAACAATCGGGACTGCTACATTTATAAATTGTTTTTTTTTTAAATAAGATTGTTGTATCAAAAGTTACAATAATTTTATTACTATATTTTTTAGAAAGATATTCAGCTTTAGCTTTTGCAATTTTTAATGCATCATATTTATCATTATTTAAATCTTTTACCTTTTTTTCATTTATGTTGGGCGATCTGTACTGAAATTTTAAATTCATTAATTTAAAAATTTTTCTCCTAGATTGGCTTTTGGTGCCAATAATAACCTGTTTAGTTAATTGTGGATTAAGTAACTTATTCATAAAATTTGTGAGTTTTAAACAATGAAATTACCATTAATTTATAAATATTAAGTTATCAACATTTGTTATTAAATAACTAAAAAAGTACTTAAATATGGGTTTTTTTAGATAAGAAGTTGTTAATCCCCATCATTCGACATACAACAACATACACGAATATAAATATATATATTTTCTCTTTATTTTTTGTTATATACCTAACAAATATATCTAACTATCTAGGTAATTTCCAATATGCATCTAAACGAACTAAAAAATAAGAAACCACAAGAACTATTAGACTATGCTGAGTCTTTGGGGATAGAAAATGCCTCTGGTTTGAAGAAGCAAGACATATATTTTTCTGTTTTGAAAAAATTCGCAGAAAAAAATGAAGAAATAATAGGCGAAGGTGTATTAGAAACAATGCAAGATGGTTTTGGATTTTTAAGATCAGCCAATTCTAATTACCTTCCAGGACCAGATGATATATATGTTAGTCCAAATCAAATAAAGAAATATGGTCTTAGAAAAGGTGATACACTTGAGGGACCTATTCGACCTCCTAAAGATGGTGAAAGATACTTTGCACTAGTGGAAACCAATAAAGTAAATTTTATTGAAATAGCTAAAAATAATAAATTTAAAACAAATTTCGATAATTTAACCCCTCTTTATCCAGAGAAAAAATTTAATCTTGAGACAGAAAAACCGGACACAGATTTATCATCAAGAATTATAGATATTATTGCACCAGTTGGTGCTGGTCAAAGATCTTTAATTGTTGCACCACCAAGATCAGGTAAAACAGTAATTTTACAAAAAATAGCGAAGTCAATTGCTGAAAATTTTCCTGATGTTTATCTAATGGTTCTTTTAATAGATGAAAGACCAGAGGAAGTCACAGATATGCAACGATCTGTCAAAGGTGAAGTAATTAGCTCAACATTTGATGAACCAGCTGCAAGACACGTTCAAGTTGCAGAAATGGTTATTGAAAAAGCTAAAAGACTTGCTGAAAATAAATATGATGTAGTAATTCTTTTAGACTCCATTACAAGATTAGGTAGAGCATATAATACAGTTGTACCATCAAGTGGTAAAGTTTTAACAGGTGGTGTGGATGCCAACGCACTTCAAAGACCTAAAAGATTTTTTGGTGCAGCTAGAAATATAGAAGAAGGTGGTTCATTAACTATTATTGCCACTGCATTAATAGAAACAGGTAGTAGAATGGATGAGGTTATTTTTGAAGAATTTAAAGGAACTGGTAATTCAGAAATTGTCCTCGACAGAAAATTATCTGATAAAAGAACATATCCTGCTATTGATGTTCAAAAGTCAGGCACCAGAAAAGAAGATTTACTTTTAGATGCTGGAGATCTACAAAAAGTCTTTATTTTAAGGAAAATTCTATCATCCATGGGTACTGTAGATGCTATGGAATTCCTTCTAGATAAGATGAAAGACTGTAAAACTAATGAAGAGTTTTTCAGTAGTATGAATCAGTAATTTTATTTCCAACTATTAAAACCAATTCACACCTTCTTTCTCACAAAGCTTTTTTAACCTTAAAGGATAATCAGTTATAATTCCATCAACACCGTATTCTATCATTCTCAACATCTCATATTTTTCATTAACAGTCCAAACGTTCACAGGAAGTCCTTCCTCATGAGAAATTCTAACCATGTCTTTATCTATATCTTTACGTTTAGGATGCCATGCCTCCCCACCTAATGTTCTGATAAGCCTTGGTAACTCTCTGCTATCGCTATCGTATAACGGCATGAAGTCTAACCAAGGTGATTTATCATATATTTTTCCTTTAAGTTCAGATGTTAAATAAGCTCTTGAGATTTTGGAGTCTAAATTTTTTATCTCTCTTAAAATTCTCCAATCAAAAGACGAGTAGATTATTTTATCTTTTAATTCTGTTTTATTAACCTCATCAATTATTAATCTTGCCATTAAATTCGGAGGGGGTGTTAAGTTGTCTTCAACAGGTGTTGATTTGATTTCTAAATTAATTATCAAATCATCTGAAACATAATTTGATGTTAATTCAAGTAGATCAGATAATTTAGGGATTTTTATTTCACCTAAACTTTTTTGATTATCAAATCTCCTTCCGTATTTAGATTTTTTATCAATTTCTCCAATTTTAAATTTAGACAATTCTTCATAAGCTAAATTGAAAATTTTAATATCATTATCTTCAATCCAATTACCTTGATGATCTTTTGTAAGGGCTGGATTTAATCTAAAATCATGATAAACGACCGGAATCAAGTCCTTGGTAATTAAGATATCTGTTTCGTAAGCGCTAATTTTATTTTCAAACAAATACTTAAAACTCTCTATAGTATTTTCTGGTAGGTCCCCCCTAGACCCTCTATGACCGTAAATTTTAATGTGATTTGGTTTAGTTAATATCAATTGATTATGCTTTTTGTTCTTTTCATAGGTGGACTAGAATAATTATAAATTTATAATAACCAAGTTTTGTTTAAGTCTGGAACAATATATTCAAACTTTACCCCCTTGGTGAAAGCCCCAGTTATTGGTTATAGAATTTCAGGAGATGATGTTTTGAATATTTTAAAGAAAATTACCAAAAAAAATTTTTCTAAAGATCACTCTTTAATCCAAATTGTTAAAATTTATCAACAAGATGAAACCTTATTGGATGAGTGTAGTGTGGTGTATTTCAAATCTCCCAAATCTTTTACTGGAGAGGATGTTTGTGAAATTTTTTTACACGGCTCACCACTGATAGCTAGTCAGTTCGAGCAATTATTAAAGGATTTAAAAGTTTCAGGCTTAAGATTAGCAAGAAATGGAGAGTTTTCTTACAGGTCTGTTTTAAATGGCAAGAATTCACTCAAACAAGCCAAGGCAATTAACGAAATAATTTCTAACGAGAGTTTTTCGGGCTTAGAGTATAATAAAAGACTTCTTTTTGATGGAGATATTTTTAGCGGACTTGTTCCTTTAAAAGAGGAAGTTATAAATTTATTCTCAGAAATTACTGCATCGATTGACTTCGTTGACGATGAGGCCTTTAATTTTAATCAGATAAAGAAAAAGATAAGGAAATTTTTCAGTAATTGTAATAATTTATTACAAGAAAATAGAACAAATATAGAACAGAAAAATATTTGCAGAATTATGTTAGTTGGCCCAGTAAACGTTGGTAAATCAACTTTATTTAATAAAATTATTGACAAGGATAGAGCAATTGTAACGAATATTAAGGGCACCACCAGGGATATTCTTTCAAATGAATTTATAATTAGTAGTAATCGGTTTGAAATCTTCGATACTGCAGGGCAAAGATCTAAACAAGGTAAAATAGAAAAATATGGCTATAAAAAAGCACAGAAAATATCGACGGAAATTGACCATTTTTTTGTTCTAATCGATCAAAATACTAAAAAATCCGATATATCAACACTTTTCAAGGATTTCATGATACATAAAAATTATAGTTTAATTGAGACAAAATCTGATATCTATAATTATAAAACAAAGAATATTAAAATAAACCACAGTTTTGAGAGAGATAAAATATATCAGAAATTAAAATTGAATTCTATTCATCGAAAATATGTTAAAAATAAGTATAAAAAGACAGACCTTAATTTAGAAGAAATTGAATTTTTAGAAAGAATCCTAGAATATGAGCAGGATATTGTTAATGAAAAGGATATTTTGATCATCGCCCAGCTTATGAGAAATATATTGGATGATTTTTCTTTTGAATTTGGTTATATTAGTAGCGAAGATGTTTATGATAGAGTTTTTAGCAAATTTTGCATAGGAAAGTAGATTGTTTCACGTGGAACATTATGATGTTGTAGTTATAGGTGCTGGTCATGCCGGAATAGAAGCGGCTAATATTTCTGACAAATATGGCCTTAAAACTGCACTTATAACCAAAAATTACTCAGATTTGGGCAAATTATCGTGCAATCCTAGTATTGGAGGAGTTGGTAAGACACATATAGCCAGTGAGGTTGATATTTTAGGAGGAGTGATTTGTAAAATTGGAGATAAATCAGCAATACATTATAGAGTATTAAATCTATCTAAAGGGCCGGCAGTCTGGGGAGTAAGAGCTCAAATTGATAGAGATTTATACTCTCAAAACATGAAAAAATTTATTAAATCTTCTAAAATTGACCTTATCGAAGACGAAGCTATTAATATTATAGAAAAAAATAATAAAATTGTAGGTGTTGAACTATCTAACATTGGAATAATTAAATCAAAGGCAGTTATTCTTACGACAGGAACTTTTCTTAATGGAAAAATCTATTTTGGTAATGAGTCGCAAGAAGCAGGTAGAATAGGAAATAGCTCTTCAAAAGCTCTTGCAAAGTTTATTAATAAGAATTTTAAAACAATGAGGCTTAAAACAGGCACACCTCCGAGAATTTATGCTAAATCTATTAATTACGATGTCCTAGAGCCCCAGATATCTGAAAATAATGGTATATTTCTATCATATTTTACAAAACAAAATACGAACATAAAAATCAACTGTTTCATTACCAAAACTAATAATAAGACTCATAAAATAATCAGAGATAATCTTGATAGGTCAGCGATGTACTCAGGTATAATTAAGTCTCAAGGAGTAAGGTACTGTCCTTCAATAGAAGATAAAATAACAAAGTTTGGAGATAGAAACGGTCACAATATTTTTTTAGAGCCAGAGGGTTTAAACTCTGATCTAGTCTATCCAAACGGTATATCAAATTCTTTAGATAAAAAGATCCAACTAAAATTTTTAAGATCAATAAAGGGTCTAGAAGAATGCGAGGTAAATCAATTTGGATACGCAGTTGAATATGACTCTGTTGACCCTAGAGAATTAAAAAATAATTTTGAAACAAAAAAAATAGAAAACTTTTTTTTAGCAGGCCAAATAAATGGAACTACAGGTTATGAAGAAGCAGCAGGACAGGGTATATATGCTGCAATTCATGCCGCAATAAAAATAAAAAAAATAAAATTTAATGAAAAAGTTTTTGAAAGAGACAACAGTTATATTGGGGTATTAGTTGATGATTTAACAAAATTAGGTGTTACAGAACCATACAGGATGTTTACATCAAGAGCAGAAAATAGATTGAAGCTTAGAACCGATAATTCTTATGAACGATTTTCAACCGTTATAAACCCCAAGTCTTTTAATAAGCTTGAATATTCTCTAATTTCAAAAAATATAAACAATGAAAAAAAAATATTTGATAGATTAACTCAACTTAAATATTCGCCTAATGATTTGATGAAAAAAAATATTAAAGTAAAAAAAGATGGAAAGGTAAGAAATGGATTTGAGGTTTTAAAATTCTTAGATCCTTCTACAGATAAATTCAAAAAATTTTTCAATCTAACCATAACTCAAAAATTATTAACTAAAATCTATTTTGACTCAAAGTATGATGTTTTTTATGAAAGAGAAAAAAAATCATATGATCAACTTAATAAGAATAAGAATATGAAATTGACTAATATTGACTTCAATAAGATACCTTCTTTATCAAAAGAAATTTTAGAAAAATTAAATAAACACAAACCAGAAAATTTACATGACGCTGGTAAAATTTCAGGTATTACACCCAGTGCATTATTTCAAATAGTTAAACACAAAAAAACTAAGGGGAATAAAGTTGCTTAATGATAAGTTGGTAAAGTTTTGTGATGATAATTTTGATGATGGTAAATCAATTTTAACCAAATTAACTGAATATAAAAAAATATTAATCAAAGAGAATGAAAACATGAACTTAATAGGTAAAAGCACAATAATCGATTTAGATGAAAGACATCTTTTAGACTGTATACAGATAGTCAAATATTTGCCTCAGCATGAAAAATCTATAATGGATATTGGAACAGGTGCTGGACTACCAGGTATTATTTTGTCAATTATAGGCTTTAAAAACCTTCATTTAGTCGAAAAATCGCCAAAAAAATCATCTTTTTTAGAAAATTGCAAATTAAGATTAGGACTGAACTACGTTGTACATAACACATCCATATCAGAAATATCAAACCTTAATGTCGACTATATAACAGCACGTGCTTTTGCATCGATTGAAAAAATTATACATATGACTAAAAAAATAATTAATAAACAAACAAAATTTATATTGCATAAAGGAAAGTCTTATTTAACTGAGCTTGAATCAATTAACACACAAAAGTATTTTTGGGTGACACATCCTAGTATTACTTCAAGTGAATCAAAAATAATAATTATGGGTATAAAATGATCATTACTATTGCTAATCAAAAGGGAGGTGTTGGGAAAACAACAACTGTTGTTAATTTAGCGACCGCTTTAGCATCCATTGATAAAAAAGTTTTGGTAATTGATATGGATCCACAATACAACTCATCAATGTCATTTAATGTATATAACTCTAAACTATCTATTTATAGAGTCTTTAGTAACGAAATAAGTATTGAAGATACAATACAAAAATCGCAAATACCAAATCTTAATGTTATCTCTGCTTGTGAAGATCTTGCAGCTGCAGAATATGAACTAGCTGATGACGAAAATAGAAATTTTCTTTTAAAAAATTATATTAATAAAATAAAAAATGATTATGAATATATTTTTATCGACACACCACCAACCTTAGGCCTGTTGACAGTCAGCTCGTTAACCGCTAGTGGAGAAGTATTGATTCCTGTACAATGCGAATTTTTTGCACTAGAAGGTCTTTCAAAATTAATTAAAACAATTGAATTAGTAAAAGCTAATTTAAATATTAATCTCAAACTTAATGGTATAATTTTAACAATGTACGACAAAAGAAATTCCTTATCATCATTAATAGAGAAAGAAGCAAGAGAGTATTTTGATACAAGTGTATATAAATTCAATGTTCCTAGAAATGTAACTTTATCTGAAGCACCTAGTCACGGTCTTCCTGCAATTATTTATGATTTAAAATGTAGTGGGTCACAAGCATACATAGCTTTAGCAAAAGAATTTTTAGAAAGGAGCAACTTAAATGGCAGTCAATAAAAAATTAGGAAAGGGATTATCTTCTTTGTTGGGAAACAAGGAAATTATTAATAATGATATTAATGAAAATAAGGGGTTATTACTTCTTCCAATAGAGAAAATTTTTAGAGATGAAACACAGCCAAGGAAACAATTTAATAAACAGAAATTAGATGAATTAGCTCAATCAATAAAAAAAAATGGCTTAATTCAACCCCTTATTGTGACTAAAAGAAATATTGATACATTTTTATTGGTTGCCGGAGAAAGAAGATGGAGAGCAGCACAAAGCACAGATTTAAAAGTTTTACCTGCATTACTGCTACCTGATGATCTTGATAAAGATGAGATATCTTTAATTGAAAATATTCAAAGGGAGGATTTGAAGGTATCAGAGGAGGCAAAAGCATATCAGCATTTAATTGAAAAAAACAATTATACTCATGAAGAACTATCCAAAATAGTTGGGAAAAGTAGGTCGCACATAACAAATTTGTTAAGAATATTAGAATTAGATAAATTTTTCTTTGATTTATTAAATGATGGAAAGATATCAATGGGCCACGCCAGGGCCCTTATAGGAAAGACTCCTGATGAATTTGATAATATTACTTTAAATAAAATTATAAGTGGGAAAATATCAGTTCGTAATTTAGAAATTAATAAAAATACAAGAAATTCTAAGGAGCCCAATTTAATTCACGAAGAAAAAACACTTAGTGATACAATAGGATTTAAAATAAAAATTACATATAGTAAAAAAGGAAAAGGCAATATAAAAATATTTTATGAGAACCTAGAGCAATATAATTTCCTTGTTAAAAAACTAAAAAATTAAGCTTCTTATACATAACTTCTTTCTTAAGATTTAAGTATATCTCTTTAGGGCTACCTTGATTTCTTTTAATTTTAAAAAGCTCTTTTCTTATTTCTAATATAGAGTTATAACTTTCTTTAATTTTATTTTCTTTAACGTAGTTTGATTTGTTAATTAAATATTTTGATACTTCAGAGAACATAAGATACGGTGAATTTATACAATAATCAATTAATTCTAGATTATTTATATTAAGTATTTTAGTTATATAATATTTTATATCACCTATGTAATTGTATCCATTTACACTCAATACAGACTTAGAGTATGTTTTGAAATTTTTATAATCTGTAAATATAATTGATTTATTATTTGAATTTAAATATTTTTCTATGTCTTTTTTATTATTTGAAATGTATAAATCAATTTTATTATCAATAAATAGATCATTAGTGGTATTTTCTAAAAATCTCTCTCTATAATTTAGTCTAACATTTTTACGAATTGCTTCGTATTCAACTAAGTTAATATAAAATAAACCTATCTCTTCGTTGACTTGGTTTATTATTAATTTTGAATGTGAGTTTTCCTCGATAAATTTTATTGTTGAGTTAACACCATTTACTGGGTTTTTTTGCATTTATTTTCTGTATTTAAGACTTTGTTAATAAAGTTTCTAACAAGAATTTCAGTACTTTCTTCTCTAATTTTTTTTTCTGCTACACTGTTACTTATGTATCTATCGGTGTCTGCAAATAGATAAAATTGCGTTACTTCCTCTTCAAATGTTTGGGTATCACATTTAAATCTTAAATTAACAACCTTTGCTGACATTTTACTTTTTACTTTCATTCTGTCAGATGTATTATCGACGTTTGAAATAAAAAGCTCTGATGAATGAGATATACTTGCTTCAATTCTAAAGTTCGAATTATCATCATACGCCATAAAATTAGATAAATCACTTTTTAATAAATTTTTTAAAATTAGACCGTCATACTCGCCACCTATATAGCCTAGAGAATATTTTGTGACTTCACGATCAAGAGTATCTTTCGTACATGATAAGAAAATAAAACTAATTAGTAATGATATTAATAATTTTGTCTTGAACATTAATTACCTTGATCACCTTTCTTTCAAGAATTTTATTTTTAACTTTTTCAATTTGATATATTGATTTTAATATATCTTTTTCATTATATCCCTTCTCTGTCTTTATAGTTGTTATTAATTTACCATGTATTTGAATAGGTAAATTAATACTACTTTCCTCTAACAATTCATTATTTATACCAGGCCATTCTGACATAATATTAGTATTAAATAATTTATTACTAATTTTTAAGGACATTTTAGGTGCAATGGGATATAGACATATTAGAATTTTTTTACTAATTTCACTATCATTTAAAAATACCTTTTCTTTTTCCAAATAATTAAAAAGTGTATATATATCAGCAACACATTTATTGAGTGAAAAGTTCAAAATATTTTTTTCAATATTGAAAATAAATTTTTCAATCATTTTTTCAGTATCTTTCTTCAAATTTGTTGATTTTATTGTGAAATACTTTTCTATTCTTCTAACCAAATTTTTTGAGCTTTGAATTCCTTCATCTGTCCATTCAAGCTCTCTGTCAGGCGGTGAGTCAGATATCATAAAAACTCTGGTCGCGTCCAGTCCATAGTTTTCAAGTATTTCATCAGGTTCAATAACATTTTTTTTAGACTTTGACATTTTTTCACTAGGTCCTTCTTCAATAGACTCTTTAGTTTTAACTCTCAAAAGTTTTCCATTTTCGTAAATAACTTCTTTAGGCATAACCCATTCATTGTTAACAGTTTTATATGTTTTATGAGTAATCATTCCTTGAGTAAAAAGTTGTTTAAAAGGCTCATTTATATTGAGCTTGTATATATCTCTTAAGGCTTTCATAAAAAAACGCGAATATAATAAGTGTAAAATTGCATGTTCTATCCCGCCAATATACTTATCTACTGGTAGATATTCATCTACTCTTTGATTATCAAATGGTTTTTTAAGCTTGTTATCTAAAAACCTTATGTAATACCATGATGAGTCAACAAAGGTATCAAGTGTATCTGTTTCTCTATAAGCAATTTTATTTGTTTTAGAACAAGTTATTTTTCTCCAATTATTATGATTTAAAAGGGCGTTTCCTTTACCACTCAAATTTACATCATAAGGGAGCAATACTGGCAATTCAGATTTTTCCAAAACCCTGTAACTCCCATCCTCATAATAAATTACTGGAATAGGACACCCCCAATAACGTTGTCTGGACACCCCCCAATCTCTTAATTTATAATTAATAGACCTCTTTCCTATTTTCTCGCTTTCAAAATGTTCTGTAATTTTCAATATAGCATCTGACTTACTTAATCCATTTAACAACGGTGAATTAATCACCAACCCATCTTCAGTAAAGGGTAATTGATTATCCTCACATTGAATAACTTTTATAATTGGTAAATCATATTTGATTGCAAATTCATAATCTCTCTCATCATGTGCCGGACAACCAAATATTGCTCCTTCACCATAATTATCTAAGACAAAATTTGCAACGTATACAGGTAATTTTTTATCTAACAATGGATGTTTACACTCTATGTCTAAAAGATATCCTATCTTCTCTTTCTCATCTGAAACTTGATCAAATAAATTTTTTATATTTTCAATTTCACTACTACTTAGTGATTTACTTACAAGATTATGATTCACAGATATGGCGATAAAAGTTGCACCGTAAATTGTATCAGGTCTTGTTGTAAATATATTAAGGCTCTCATTTTTGCCAATAACATCAAACTTTATCTCCGCACCTATTGATTTACCTATCCAATTTCTTTGCATTGTTTTTACTTTTTCTGGCCAAAGAGTTAATTCATCTAAACCAGTTAAAAGTTCTTCAGCATAATTTGTAATCTTGAAGAACCATTGGGACAATACTTTCTGTTCTACAGTCGCCCCAGTTCTCCATCCTTTGCCATCTATGACTTGTTCATTTGCAAGCACAGTTTGATCCTCTGGATCCCAATTGACTAGTGCATCTTTTTTATAAGCGAGTCCAGCATTGTATAAATCGATAAAAAGTTCTTGCTGGTATTGATAATAATCTTCTTTACATGTCGCTAACTCTTTCTCCCAATCTAAATCTAAATCTAATTTTTTTAGTTGTGCCTTCATGTTTTTGATATTGGACAATGTCCAATCTTTGGGATGAGTTTTAAACTGCATTGCCGCATTTTCTGCAGGAAGACCAAAGGCATCCCATCCCATCGGATGAACTACTTCGTCGCCCTTGAGTTTGTGATATCGAGCACATATATCTCCAATTACATAATTTCTTACATGGCCCATATGAATATTACCAGAGGGGTAAGGAAACATTTCTAGTATATATTTCTTTGACATTAATAAAGTTTAAGAGAGTTTATCAATTAAACTGAGCTCATTTGCAATATCCAATATCTTTAATGTCAGATTTTTTTCTTCCTCAGTGTATGAAATTTCATCTTGATACCAAGAGTCCAATTCTTTCTGCTCACAAAGCAACTTCACTTTTGCTCCATTGGATAACAATTCTTGACTAGTTATTTTAACCTTAATTAAACATCTTTGATTAGGGCTCTCTTTTTCTGTTATCCAATCTGTTGAAATAAATCCGCCTTGTGAGTCAACAATATTTAAAGGATACTGGTCTAACATGATCAATGACGCTTCCCAAAGGTTCTTATTTACTGACATAGATGTTCCTTGATATTGAGTACTGGTGCCACCACTTCTGAAATCTCTGATTATTTGGGAGATATTTAAAGGTTCCCCAATTTCACCATCTGGGCCTGCTGCTCTTTCTTTATCTTCACATATTTTTCTCTGGGCTTTATTGTATTCTCTATAAGGGTTGTTACATACCCCATGAATTTTGTCCATTGCTTTCAAGTTTTTTTGAACATCACCATTAAACAGCCCTTTACTGCATGATTGAAGAAAAAACATCAGAAAGAGCGTAAAAAATAACTTAATCATCGAGTAATATTATTTAATTTGAAAATTTTATACAAGGCAGAAATAAAAAAACCAGGCAGGTATAAAACCTACCTGGTTTAAATTGTAATAATCTAATCTGGATTAGAATGCTACAGATGTACCGAAGGCAATAGCTGTACCGTCTGCGTTAGAAGCTGTATCACCGTCTAAGTTTCTTAGGTCTAAGTACACTGTTGCACCACCACCCATAGCTCTTTCTACTGAAAGATCTGTTTGTGTGTGTGATTCACTATCAGCGTCTTTAGCTGACTGATAACCTAAAGAAATAGTTGTGTCTGCATCCATAGACATTACGTATGTAGCACCAACCACTTCTGAGTCACCAGCAGTTGATAAGCTAGAGTTACCTGAAGCGATTAATGTTTGGTTTGAGTAACCAACAGTAAGTGTACCACCACCAATTGATGCAGATGCAGATGCACCAGATGATGATTCACCTGAGTCTGAGTCTGCTACACCGATTGTGAATGAGTAATCACCCATTGGCATTGTGATAGATGCTGACATTGCTGAATCTTCACCAGATGTTGAACTGTTTAATGCACCGTGGTTATCAACTCTATCGTTAGATACAAATGAGATGTTTAATGAAGCTTCACCCATTGCTGTAGTTAACTCAACACCCATACCATCGTCGTCTAGGAAGCCTGTTGCAACACTTGAGCTTAAGTCACTAGCATCATCTAGTGGACCGTTTACTACACCACCGACTGAACCGACAGTGTCAGAGATCTCAACGTCACCAACTACGATTGTTGCTCCACCAGTTGTGAAAGTTGCAGTTCTACCGCCAGTAGCAGTATCACTGTTGTTACTGTCATAGTCTGTAGATAGAGATAAACCTGCAGAGATACCAAGACCAGTGCTGGTTGTTGTAGACATAGAAAAATCAACAGTTGTACCAACTGCTAATTCTTCATCGTCACCGTTACCAGCTGTTGACAAATACGCTGCATTTGACGAACCGGAAACGGAAATATCTGCATTAGCTTTTGCTGTAAAACCAACAGCTGCAGCAATTGCAGAGATTGCGATTAGTAGTTTTTTCATAATAATTATTCCTTTCTTAATTATTAGTTTTCAGTTTTAATTAAAACTAAGAGAATAATATTCATTAAGTTGAATAAGAGTATTAAAAATCAATAAATTCAGTAAATTTCATAAAACTGTTGCAATTTTGCAACATTAATTATTTCAGTTATTTTTCCAGTACGATCTTTGATTGTCTAGATTTTGAAGAAATTCATCTTTAAATTCAACAAATTCCTCTTTTTCAAGAGATGTGGTGTATATTTCTTGCCTAACTTGATGTTTGCTAGCTGTTTGAGCAAAATGATTAGAGCGCTCTGATTTATTATATTTTCCTGGGATATTACAGAAACTCCAAATTTTGTTAGCAGCAACATCTGTGTTTGTAACTAAATCTTTGTAGTCAATATCAAGAATGTTGTGGTTTTCCTCGGACCTCCATTTATTCATAAGATGTTCATAATTCGCATATTCTAATGCTATCCCAAAGAAAGAGGAGGAATAAGTTATTTCTTTTACATAGTATTGTTTAAAAAGTGAAATAGCGTTATCCCATGGGTCTCTATACACATGTATAAATTTTGCAAGTGGAAGACTCTTTTTTATAAAATTGTAGTAAAGATAATTTTGAGGGAGCTTATCTACATAAAAATTTTTTCCTTGCCGCTGTATGTCAATCGTATCTAAATAACGTTGACCAAGTTGGTATAAATTTTCAAAATCTATATCTCCATTTACATATTGTTGCATTAGAGAACTACATTGACTTGCAAAAAAAACTTTTTCACCTCCAACTACACAATTTTCAGCAGTTGAAATTATAGACTCAGTTAGCGTTGTACCTGATCTGGGCATTCCAATTATAAATATTAATCCTTTTCCTAAATCAGATTGGAAATTATTAGAAGTTTTTTCTAGTTCTGGATTATCGAAAAATTTAATTGCATTTTTAGCAAACACCTGACGATCATAAAGTGAATATCTTTGAACCTCAGAAATAAGTTTGTTTGATAGAACATAAAATTTCTCAGAGAATTTTTTATCTATGTTTTGATTATACTCAGCCAGACAAGAATAGATATTAGCTTTTGTTATATTACGATCTATTAAATTTTTATGATCATCAATAGATTTTAAAATATCATACAAATATTTAAGATGATCTTGGGAAATAGCATTTTTATCATACCTGAATAATTTTCTAAAAATGTCACCTAAAAAAACTCCTTTATTTAATAGATTTATACAAACATTTTTAAACTGATCCTCATCTCCTTTTAAGAAAAGTATATCAGTGTAAATATTTAGTGTGTCTTTGTAATTAAAAATTTCCATCTTATCTATACCGCCTCTTAACTCTATAGACTTTAAAATATATTCCTCAGCTAGTTTGAGGTTATTTATATAAAAATAACTCTCTGCCAAATTATGATAAACCTCTGGTTTTTTTGTATTAATCGCAAGTGCTTTCTCTGAAAATTGAATAGATGTTTTGTAATCCTGAACTTTATTAAATAAGAGAGCTAAGTTTATGTTTACGTCATAGTCGTTTGGGTTAATTTGATAACACTTATTAAAACTCTCAATCGCTAAATTATATTTTTCTTGCCATAATAAATTAACTGCATGAGTTTTATTTAAAGTAAATGAGAGTGGGTTCTTTTTTAGTTGATGTTTAAGTTCTAAATCTGCAGCATTATACTTTTGTTCTTTCATGAGATTTATTATTTTTGACATAACTAAATTCATAATTTAAGCATATATATAGTAATGAATTTATTAAAGAAAATTAAATTAAATTATAATTTGAAATTATTTGAGGAACATGTTTCGAAAAAAGAATTTGATTTGGCTTATGATTTTATTCTAGATCTAAAAAAAAAGAATCAGATTGATTTATTTTTGCTTTTAAAAAATAGCCAATCTATACTCAGAGATTTACCATTTGAATTTTATAAACAAAAAATAATTTGGACCGTCTCGTATGATTTATCAGACCTTTCCTATGTTAATAAATTTTTAGATTTCTATCTGTCTAGAAATTTAAATTTATCTTTTAAGATCGGTAATTTTTCCAACTTATTAAATGAATTTTTTTCTAATTTAGACACCAAAAGTCCAAAAAAAGATATTGAGTTTAATGATTTTTTATCTTTATCAAATTTATATCAAAATTTAATTTTATTTAATCAAGACAATGATTATTTATTTCTTAATTCATGTGCATCCTTTTTTGAAACAAATAAAAAAAATTATTTTATCTATCCAAATACTACATTTTGTTATTTTTATATTATCAATACACCCGAAGAGTTATTACTTAGATATAAAAAAAAGTTTGGTTCTTCTGATGCGTCTTATAATGAATTATTTAATTTTAGTGATCAACAATTTTTGAACAAAGAACAAGAGGATCTTCCATTTAAAATATATGAAAATAGAAAAAGTTATAACACTAATGTAAAGTCTTGGACAGACGAAAATGTTATTAATACATTTAAAGGAAAAATTATCTCCTATGATAAATTATTGAGTCAAACCCAAGATGTTTTGCTTGAAATTCTTTATCACTTAAAACAGTTTGGGATGATTATTGATATAAATATCGATGATGTTAAGAGTTTTATTTTAAATAACGAATTAAATCAAAAGATTGATGGTGATTTATCAAGTAATGATAAAAAGTTTTTAGACAAAAATTTAGACCATACAATCAGTTTTCCAAATTAAATTTGAGTATAAATTATAAAAATATTAGCTTGATAAGTGAAATTTTAAAATCTCATATTTCAGCAAGACTTATGATTGTCACCAAAAATCGGTCGAAGCAAGATATTAACGAGCTTATAAAAAATGGTTTCAAGTTATTCGGTGAAAACAAAGTTCAAGAAGCTCAAGTTAAATATCAATCAATAAACTCTTTTGAAAAGTGCGAGCTTCATTTAATTGGCCCTCTTCAAAGCAATAAAGTAAAAAATGCTATGAAAATTTTCGATGTTATTCAATCAATTGATAGATTTTCATTAGTTGATGAAATTGCAAAACAATCAAAAAAATTACCTACCATAAAAACAAAAAAATTTTTTATACAAGTAAATATAGGTGATGAGGATCAAAAATCAGGAATACATAAAAAGGACCTTCAAGATTTGTATAATTATTCATTAAGTAAAAATCTTCATATTAATGGACTGATGTGCATACCGCCAAATATTGTTGACCCTAGTGATTATTTCAAAGAAATGGTTAAACTTAGAGATAATACCAATAAGAATTTAAAGTTGAGTATGGGCATGAGTAACGATTATGAAATTGCTCTTAATTTTCAATCAGACATTATTAGAGTAGGATCTCTAATATTTGAATGAGATATCTAATTATATTTTTTTTGATTATTAATTTTAAAGTTTCCGAAGCAAAAAGTATAAAGTGTGAATTTGAAGAGGTGTATCAAGATGGTTCAATTCAATTAGGAAGTATGCTATTTCGAGATGGTTTATTAAGATACGAATATGATGATAAACAGCTTTTTACTATTATTTTTAATAACGAGTACTTTGTAATTAGGAATGATAATAAAAATAGCGTGAGTAAATTAAATAACGATTTAATTTTAAATGAGCTTAAGTCTGTAATTAAAAATTATCCAAATATTAAAACATTTTATAGCAATGACGATATCAATATTAAAATACATGAAAGTAAGGATAATAATTTTATGAAAAGGATTTCGATTAATAGCCCTGATGCAAACTTAAGTATTTATTTTTTAAATTGTAATTTTGAGGATATACCTAAAAGGTATTTCCAACCTTTTTTGTTACCTGAAATAAAATAATGATCTTAATTAAATCCAATGATATTTTTAATTCAATAAAAATTGAAAACTTATTTAAACAAAAAAAAATTTCAATTACTAAAGATGAATCTTCTAAGTCCTTTTTTGAATTAAATTTATTTTTTGAAAAAAATCAGTTAAGAATTAATACACTTGGTGAGCCTAGATTTTTAAAACTACCAATTTCTTTTGATCTATTTTTCTCTGAAATAAAAAAGTTATATGTTAATAAGTTTGTTAGCGTGGGTAAATTAAATTACAACCCTATAATGCAGAGCTTATCATCTGATGATAATTCAATTAACTTGAATTATATTCATAACATTATCATAACATGGCTAACTCTTAATTTAGATATTGGAATTAACAAGAGTAGTTTATATAAAATTATATGGCCTTACGATAAAGATATACAAATAAACAAGTTAGACACACATATAACAAATTTGAAGAATAAAGTTAGAGAAGATTTAAAAATTGATCTTAAGATAATAACAAGTTCTGGTGTTATCAAATTAATTATTGATTAAAATCTCTCTTTTACCCGCATGATTGGGTGGAGACACGATACCTCTTTGTTCTAAAGCCTCCATGAGCCTTGCAGCTTTATTGTAACCAATTTGAAAGTTTCTTTGCAAATAACTTGTTGATGCCTTATTACTTAATTTTATAAGGTCGATTGATTTATTTATCAATATCTCATCCTCATCACTTAAGGTATCAAAATTCTCATCATTATTTTTAATTATTTCATCAAGCTCTTCAAGGTATTTGACCTCTTGGCTTTTTTTGATTTCACTTATTAATTTATTTACTTCGTTATCTGATATAAACGCAGATTGATAACGAATTATGTTTCCTCCATTTTTTGACATGAGCATATCTCCATTTCCAAGTAATTGCTCAGCACCTATCTCACCAAGTACGGTCCTACTATCATATTTGCTAGCAACTTGAAAACTAATCCTTGAAGGAAAGTTTGCTTTGATGCTTCCTGTGATAATATCAACACTAGGTCTTTGTGTTGCCATTACTAAATGTATTCCACATGCTCTTGCCATTTGTGCGAGTCTTTGAACATAATGTTCAACTTCTTTACCAGCAGTCATCATTAAATCTGCCATTTCGTCAATGAATACAACAATGTAAGGAAGTTTTTCTGATGATTTTTCGTTAAAGCCTTCCAAGCTTCTTGTATTTTCTTCGTTCATCAAAGAATACCTTCTTTCCATTTCTTTGCATACCCACTTAAGAGCTAAAATTGCTTTTTTTGGTTCCGTTACAACTGGTGTTAACAAGTGGGCAATGTCATTATAAACACTAAGCTCTAACATTTTTGGATCTATTAGTATTAATCGTAAATCGTCTGGAGAAAATTTATACAATATACTCGCAAGTAAAGTATTTATAAAAACTGATTTACCTGAACCTGTAGTACCGGCTACCAATAAGTGAGGTGTTTTACTTAAATCTATTACCTCAATATTTCCAGAAATATCTTTCCCTATGCATATTGGTATTTTGAATGAAGTATTTTTAAAATTCTCATTACTTAAAAGTTCCTTGATTGTAACAGCTTCTCTTCTTTCATTAGGGACCTCTACCCCTAAGTATTGTGTTCCATATATCTGTGATATCCGAACTGCTCCAACTCCCATACTTCTAGAGATATCGTCTGCTAAATTAATTATTGTATTTATTTTTATTCCTGCAGCGGGCAAAATTTCAAATAATGTAACAACTGGACCAAGCTTTACATTCACAACTTGTATTTCAATATTAAAGTCTTGAAATACTTTTTCGAGTAAATCTGATATAGCCTTAAAATCCTCTTTTTCAATTTTCTTTTTAGATGAAGAATTATTTGAGTCTAAGATTTCAAGTGATGGAGAAAAATATTTTGTTTTTTGATCAAAATTTTTTTTATTTTTATATTCTTTAATTTCTTCTTCTTCAGATGAAAAATATTCTTGGTTATTATTTATAATTGGTTCTTTTTTTATTTTTTGACTTATAAAACTATTTTTAGTATTTCTTTTTAAAATATTAAATCTAATTCTCGGTATTTTAAATAAACTTAAAATATTCTGTGAAAAGAAGAAAACTATCAAACCTAAAAATGTTAGAATATAACTTACATATTTAATGACATAGAGATCATTTAATTGACTAGCAAAAACCCCCCATACTTCTAGGGAGTCAATAAATGTAGGCTGTATATTAAACTCAATTAAGATTTGAGGTATTAAGATTAAACTAATAAAAAATAAAAATAATCTTATAAAAAAGTAATTTGGACTTTTATAAAAATATACGAGTAAAGAATATATGAGGAAAAAAATTATAATTAAATATGCTAAAATACCAAATGTGTAAAAGAGAAAACTAGCATAGTATGATCCAATATTCCCTAAAACATTTTGTGATGTATTACTGGTGCTGGTTAAGAAAGAGTTATCATTTATACTAAATGAAAATAAAGCAATAGCAGACAAGATACAGATTGTTAAAAGGAGAGTGGCATATAAAAAATAAGTAATCTTTGAGATTTTTTCTTTTAAGATTTCTGGAATATAGCTATTCTTCATTGTTTTTAATAAATATATGCGTCTTAATGAAAAATAAAATATATAAATATGATTTTTTAATAATTGGTGCTGGCCTAATAGGAGCTCTTGCAGCTTTGGCTTTAGTTAAAAAAAAATTTACAGTTTTAGTAATAGATAAGAAAAATAGCATTAATAAAGATAAAAGAACTTTAGCAGTAAATGCTAATTCTGTTGATTTCTTAAAAAAGTTAGGTGTCTGGAATAAACTTAAAATTAAGCCACAACCAATTAATAAAATCGTTATTCAAGATAACTATAATACACAGGACCTTGTTTTCGAAAATGATAAAGAAACCATGGGTAATGTTATCTTCAATAAAGATATGCATAAAATTGCAATAGATAAATTAGAAAAATTGAAAATTTTAGTTTCTGGTATTAATTTTGATATTAGAGATGTCTTACCAAATAAAAAACTTATTATAAATAAAAAGAATTATATTTTTAAAAAAGTAGTAGTAAGTGTTGGTAAAAATATTATTTCAGATAAAAATCACAGTAGTGTTATTTTTGACCAACAACATCACTCTTATGTTGGCTTTTTTAAACACTCCTTGAGTCATAAAAACATAGCATATGAATTCTTTACACACGAAGGACCTTTGGCTATTTTACCATCACCTAATCATGATAAAAAAACATCAACTTTCATTTATTCTTCAAAAGAAAAAACAAATAAATCTAAAATACAAAAACTGATATTTGAAAAAATTTCAGAATCGCATGGTAAACTAACTTTTGATAGCTTTATATATAAATACCCTATTACTCCTCATATTTTAAAAAATAATAAAAACTATATCTATATCGGAGATAGTCTAAAATCCATACATCCAGTTGCAGGTCAAGGCTGGAATTTGGGCGTTAAAGACATTCAAACATTATGTAATTTGTTAGATCAATACAGCATTGAATCAAAAAATTTCAATTCAGCCTATTATTCCAGAAGAATTATTGAGAGTGTTATTTATTTAAGTTTTACATCTGTATTAAATTACTTATATGAAAATAAAAGCTCTTTAAATACTCAAATTATAAAGTTAGGATTTAATTCCCTTGTTAATTTAAAATTTATTAGAGATTTATTTATAAAACAGGCTATGGGAAGGTCTAATTTAACTGATTAGGATTTTTATTACTTACAACCTGGAATGTGTTCAAATCAAGAATAGAGTTAATTGTACTTATTCTTGTTGAAATATTTGGTGACTCGAGTATTGCCTGTTTGTCTATTTTGTTAAAGGGAGCCAGCATAGCTAAAGTTGATAAAAGTTGTAAATTTGATGTTTCAGCTAACACATCTTTATCAATGTCTAATTTTTTCATTTTAAAAAAGTTGGTATATTTTTGAATTAATTCTGATCGATCGACATTAGGTTCCATGTTATTTAAGTCTGAAAGATAATCTTGGCAGTCAATGGTTGCTTGATAATAACCTTGTGGTACAAGTTCCCTCTCTTGAAGAACAAACCTACAAACACCCTCTAAGTTGAGAACCAAGCGATAGTCTGGAGTTTCGATATAAGAAGTTATTTTGCCAATACACCCCATTTGGAATAATTCATTGTTATTATTTTTAGGCTGTATTATACCGATCATCCTATGATTCTTTAAACTATCGAGTGTCATCTTGATATATCTTTCTTCAAATATGTTAAGAGGTAATTTTCCAAAGGGTAGTAACAAAACATTATCTAAAGGAAATATTGGTATCGAACTTGGAATTTTTTTCGAGTCGATTTCAAAAAGTTTTTTTATATTATCATCCATCACTTAAACATTATACTTGATAATTTTTTTCGAGCATTTATTACATTTGGATCACTAAAACCTAATAGGTCAAAAAATTCTAAAAGTTTTTTCTTTGCAGCTTCATCGTTCCAACTAGGGTTTTGTTCAAATAATTTTAAAAGCTCATTAAAACCTTTTTCAGTCTCATTTAATGAAAGATAATTATTAGCTAGTTTATAGCGTAGATCCATATTTTCAGGATTAGCATTAACTTCTTGAATTAATTTTTCATCAAGCCCCTCATCATTTTTTGTATTAGTACTATCTAAGAGCTTCTTAACTTTAATAATCTCTTCATCCTTCAGAACATTATCATCTAATGATTCTATTATTTCTTTAGCTTCATCAAATTTCTTAAGTTGAAGTAGACTTCTTAACATTCCAGAAATTATTTTTGGATTTCCTGGATCCATGGCAACCAGATTTTCAAAAAGCTTTAAGGACTCTTCAAATTTTTGATCTGCAAGTAATTGATATGCTTCTTCAATAATCTTGGGTATTTCATTTCCAGGTGTTGCCTCAATCATTTTATCTGCCATAGCATCTATTTTGCTCTCTGGCTGAGCGCCTTGAAAGGCATCTATCGGTTTACCATCAACAAATCCGTAAACAGTTGGAATTGACTGGATATTTAGCTGGGAGGATATTCCTTGGTTTTCGTCAACATTAATTTTTGCAAGTATTATTTTTCCATTTTTTTTGTTAACCACTTTTTCGAGTATTGGTGTTAACTGCTTGCAAGGTCCACACCAGGGTGCCCAAAAGTCTACTATTACAGGTACAGTTTTAGATTTTTCAATTACTTCATCTACAAACTGATCTTGGTTAATGTCAATTACAAAACTCATGTTTTAGAAATAGTATCAAATACTGTATTTACAACAAACGAAATTACCTTTTACCTTGATAGGTTTTAATTTGAGGTTTATAAAATAACATCGTTTTAACACATTAAAGCGGGCGTAGCTCAGGGGTAGAGCGCAACCTTGCCAAGGTTGAAGTCGAGGGTTCGAATCCCTTCGCCCGCTCCAAATTATATAACCATATTAATCAACAAATTTTAAATCGGGGTTAACGTTGATATCTACGTCTTCAATAGAACTGCCCCTTCTTACTTCGTCATAATATACAATTTGTGTAGGTGTCCCCCCTTTGAATGATGTGTAGTTACTTACGAATGACTGATATATACCGTGCTTAAAGTAAATTGACTCTGGAACAAAAAATATCGGTGACTGTAAAATCTTTACAACATTATTCCCATCAACCCAGGCATCTATTCTCTTATTTTCAAAATCTAAGCATAAAGAGATATCTGTCCACACGCCTTTCATGCTTTTTAATGTTTTTAATTTATAATATTTTGACTCATCCTTAACATCGTCTCTTGAACCACTTAATTTATGCCAATTTAAATACAAATTTCCCTTTCTAGCATCAACCTGAATCAACGGTGGGAAGGAAGATAAACTATTTGCTTTTCCAGATGGGCCACCCTTTTGATGTATCTGGCCCAATGTAGTGCTAACTTTTCTAATATCGGTAAAATCATAAGAAAGTTTTATACTATAACCATAACATTGTTTTCCAGAAACTGGTTGATTTGGCTCTGATGAAAGTTCAATCCTTTGTCTATCATTTTTACAATCATTCCATTTTTCATCACCAAAACAATCACCATTTCTAAGTTCAAATTTTTGATAATAATTTCCACTACGTGATTTAGAATTGTCCATAATATAATTAAAGTTATGTTTATTTTGGCTCATAAAATTTTTATGAAATTTAAAACCACTATTTGTCGTTTCTATGAATAATTTATCATCTTGATCAATAAGGAAATTATTAGACAAGGCATTAGTTTTGAAAACTAATAAAATAAATATTATTTTGGATATTTTACTGACTGATTTTACAATCATTATTACTTAATAGTTTATATTATTTTTTTTATATGTTCCCAACAGCTCCCGTTTTTTATTTCAAGCAGATCCCATTGACAGTATGATAAGTTGTTAATCCATTGAGACCTGTCAAAATATTTTATATTTTCGACTTCAAGCGGATCATTTTGCGAAACCTCATAACAAAAATTTCCTTCGTTACATGCAATTGTTGGACAGCCATTGATTAGCGAATCAACTGCCAAACCAGAAGTATATGTAACAGTGCAGTGACTAGTTTTCAAAGTAGGTATTAGATTTTTTTTTGTACCAGTTTGAAAAAATATATTATTAATATTCATTAGTTCATCAATCCACTTCTTTTCGTATTTTTTTTCTAATTGTGGTGTTCTAATTACAATTTTTCTCTCACTAACCGAACGAATTTGCTTACTTATACTAAATGCCCATTCTATTATATTACATCCCCGTAAAGATGCATCGTGGGGTAACTGTAAAGCGACCAATATTGGAGCATTGGGATCCGGAACATTCCAGTCATCAAGCTTTAAATTAAATTTCTTACTAATTAAGTCCCATCTGTCAGAGGGACATTCACCTTTATAAAAAATACCATTATTATTTAAAAAACCATTCACACCCACTCGAAAAGAGTCATCATCAAAAATTGGTTTAACTTCACGTCTACCAATCAAAGGTGTTTCAAGACAAACAAATTTATCAGATTTTTTTACTATCTCATTTTTTAACTTGTGATGTAAATAATTAGAACTTTTCCACGATCCAAAGAAAATACTAATGTCGCAATCTTGATATGTTTCTGCATCAATTAATATTGGATTTTCTCCATGTTGTTTAATTCCTTCAGCAAAGTAGACTAGTGCTTGTTCAAAATAAATATCATTTGCTGATTTAAGAAAAATACCAATGTTCATATAATTTTATGAGGATCTAATAGTTGCATTTTATTATTATTAGAAATATTTATAGTTTTGTCATTTACCTAAATAATCCTTATCTGGTGATGCCCCATCTTTCTTTCTGTTGGGACCCTTAAGATGATCAAAAAATTCTTCAAGTCCTGAATTAATAAAGGGATGGTAATGATCAAAGCCTTTATTTGAAATATTTTTAAACTTTATTTCTTTATTTTCATATTCTGATCTAACGTGATCCCATATAAAGCTGTCATGCCATTCTTGTAACGAAAAGATTTCACCAGAGGTATAAATTTTTATTATTCGATTTATAAAATTTTCGAATTCATTGTGTTCAAGATTAAAACCTAAAAAACCACACTCAGAATATTGATTCCTCCTTCCTAAGTAGGACATCAGTTCGTCTTTGCTAGGCAGAAATCTTTGAAGAGAGTTGAAATTAAAATTTTTCTTGCACCTTAAATCGGCATCAGTCCAAATTAAATATTCTAAATCATCAGGTAAATACTCTAGAACTTGATGTATGGAAAAAGGCTTAAAAGAAAATCTCACTGCATTAAACTTGTAATCCTGATTAAGATTTATCTTTTTCTGACCATTTTCCTCAAAAAAGCGAACCTTTAGACCTTTTGCTTCAAATAAATTTCCAAAAAATCTTATAAATTTATTGTGTTCTGCATTCATTAAAGGAATTGTTATTAAATTCTTCTTTAAATTAATAATTTCATTTGGACAATTTCCCTCAAATATAATGAATAATTTTATATCTTCATGAGCATTATCAATAAATTCATTTATAAATCTTTTGCCGTACTCATCATAAAGTTTTTTATTCATAGTTGAGACAAAAGCTAAAGACATTTATTTCTATTTATTAAGTTACCTGGTGTATTAAAAATTTTACAAAATAATTATTAAAAATTACTCTAATACATGATTGCTGTTTTTTTAAGACAAATATTTCTCTATTATTTTTTCTTTTAATTTTTTAATTGGTTCTGACCAGTCCCCTTGTGTTTCTTGTTTAAATTTTATGATAGATGGATACCAAATATTTTTACCATTTTCTTCATTTTCCCAGTACCAAAATTTACCTTTTGTATTCGGTAGCAATAGATATGTTGTCTTTCCAATGGATGCTGACAAATGTGCATTACTATTACTGACAGTAATTACAAAATCACATGTTTTAATAAATTCATTGAGATCATTAAGATCATTAAATGTATCGAGTTCATTATTCTTGTGAATAGTTATATCGTATTTTTTTTTGAATGCTTCTACTTCATCATCCTCATTTGTGTACTGAATATTGTAAAAATCAATTTTATCTATCATTAAAATTTCCTTCAAATCCTCTAATGAAATTGATTTAATATTCTTCAAATTTTCATTTGAACTTTTCCAAGAAACAGCACATTTCAGCTTTCTATTTGATATTTGAGTATTATAATCAATTTGATTTTCTTCTTTGTTATAAAGAAAACTTCTTAGATCTTTCCTAAAAAATTTACCAAGTGAGCAAATTGGTAAATGATAATCAAACATACTTTCATCTATTTTTTTTGATAACGGAATAACCTCTAATTTATTAAATTTTTTTTGGAAAATTTCTACTAACTTATCCTCTACACATAATATTACTTTTTTAAATTTAGACATAACATCAGGTAATATAGAGCCAAATAGTATTTGCTCTCCAATACCTTGCTCACCCCAAATTAATATTGTTCCATATCCGTATCCTGTATCCCATTGAGGCTTGTTTGTTTTTAATTGATTAGTAAATTTTTTCTGAGTTCCAAAACGAAATTCGTAGTTTTTCCAGCCATCTATAAAATTATTTTGAGCCAATTGTATATGTGACAAATTAAAATGTGCATCATGAAGTTTTGGATTTAATTCAATTGCTTTTTTGTAGTTTATAATTGCCTCATTTTCATTACCTAATAATTTATAACCATAGCCTAAATTATTAAAAACCATTGAGGAATTAGAATTAATTAATTTAGCTTGTTCAAGCTCAATTATACCTTTTTCTATTTCTCCCTTGTCCATCAGACAGTTTGCTATATTAATTTTTGCAAAATAGTTTTTTGCATTTAAATTAAGAGCATCCTCTGCATACTTTATAGATAATTGGTAGTTTTTTTGTAAATAATAAACTTCTGAAATATTTACGTTAATTGTGTCTTTTTGAGTCACCTTAGGTAATGCTAATTTGTAAATTTTAATTGCTTCATCTAACAGACTCAGCTTTTTAAATAATTGACCAATTTGAATATATGACTCAAGATAATTATCTTTTAAAGAAATTGCTTTTTTAAAACTATCAATAGCATCAATTTTCTTTCCTAAAATATTAAAGCAAACACCCATATTGTAATATACTTGTGGTAATTTCTTATCTAATTGAATTATTTTTTCAAAATAAATTATAGCTGTTTTAAAATCTCCCATTTTCATATAGTTGTAAGAGGTATATAAAAGTACGTCTTTTGATTTAGGGTTTGTTTTTAAAATAGACAAAAAAATACTTAAGCTTTTTTCATATTTTTTGTTATTAAATAACTCTACTGCTTGTTTTTTTAAATTACTCATATAAATCTAAATGCTCTTCTAATGTTAACTATATAAAATATATTTTAAATAAAACTTATAATTTAAGATAGAATGTATTAAAAAAGTATTTATCCAAACATTCCTACCTTTGACCATTTACCTAACATAAAAAGCCAAAATATAGCGATAGGAATAATCAACCAAAAATTTTTTCTGCGTGTACCATATATTGTTATCAAAGAACACCTCGGACATTTTATTGTGTTTATAGGTAGTTTTATTTTACATTTAAAACATTCATATTCCATGTTGTTTTGTCTTAGCTCTTTTTCTAATTTAGATTGTCTAATAGCTAAGTAGTACCCATATAAGCAAATGATTAAAAACGATAAAGATAAAATAAATGCTGTCATACCTAAATTGAAATAATTTTATTTATATACTCTTTAAAGTCATCACTAAAAAACTCTTTCAATTTCCACTGTGAATTTGCAGCACAGTATAACAAATCATAATTTAATTTATTTTGCTCAATGTCTTTTATGTCACCATATTCTTTTAAACTACTATGTGTAAAAAATGCTGGAACACCCTCTATTATAGACATGAATCCTGCTGTAGATTGGCAACTAACAAACGCATAAGCTTTTTGTAATAATTCATTCAACGTTATTTCAGAAAATTTATTATGAATTACAATCTCTCTATCAGTGTGACTTTTAATGGCTTTGATTGTTTCCTCTTTCCAATTATTCAATCCTAGAAACTTAGAAGTATTTTCTGTTGGTTCAGATAAAATAATAATATCTCCAGTTTTTTTCTCCTTCAGTTTTATGTTTAGCTCTTTAAACCTTTTTTCATTATTATTGAGTTTTGATTTATTAAAATAAAGGTCATCCTTTACAACCCGAAAGTATCCCTCTAAGTTAGTTAAAATAGTATTTTTTTCCTTTGTAAACCTTCGAGTAGAAGAATTAAAGTAACCATGGTCTAAATATATAAAGTTTTCTTTTCTTTCTTTTATTATTTCTCCTGTTCCTCTAAGAATGCCATAAGTCGCAAAAATATTAGAGGAGTTTTTATATTCATTTAATTCATATAAATTTAAACCTAAGCTTTTTGAAAAAAATTGAGTAACTGTTTGGTTAACAAAATGATCTGTATAGTAGCAGTCTATAGATGTCATTAGTTTAGCTAATTATAGTTATAGTGAAATTCATTTTTGTATTCATTCAAAAATTAAAATTTAAGATTATTTTAATTGCTTTTATTAGCCATCATCTCAGATAACGTGTCCTTCCAGAGTTGGTGATACTCGCAAAAACGATAATTTTCAAACCACGGTCCTCCTTCGGTATAATGTATTGCTTTTGGTGTCCCATCTTTTGGCTCCTCATACCATCCTGCCAACCAATTCCAATGATGTGGTATAGAACCAATCTCATGATCCTCCAACCAGCTAAATCTATGTAGATATTTTCCAGTCGTATCTGGGTTGTTAACTAATTCTCTATTTATTTTTTTATTAGACTCATGACCACAATTCCATAGGACAACTGAACTCCAATTTTTTCTTGGATAAATTGTTTGTTGCTTACCATCCATTTTAGTTCCCTCTTTTGGATTATAATCATGTTTTACACACATTAGGGCATACTGATTATCAGTAAGAGCAAACAAATTGTTAACATCCTCCATAAATAAAAGATCACAATCACAAAACAAAGCCCAACCTTTAAAATTATTTAATTCGGGCACTAAGAATCGAGAGAATGTAAACTCCGTAGATCCTAGTTTATCCTCATCTCTCCAATAAAGCTGTTTATCTCTTAGCTCCGTTAACTTTAAAGGATGCACTTCTATATCCTTAGATTTATTAGTTAGGCTAAATTTACTTACTTGATAAGCTATATCTTCTCTAGTGTCATACCCAATATATATATTTTTCATTTTTCTAAATTAAATGACAGAATATTAGTAACATACTATGTTTCATTTAAAAAATTATATTATTTATTAAATGTTAAGTATAAATCCAATATCAAAACCATTCCTATCATTATAAAAATAAATCCTAATAATTTTTGTAGAATATCGCTTTTGGATTTTAAATACCTCAAGGCCACATCTGACGTCGCCATAATTGTTAGTAATATATACCAGCAAGTATCTATAACACCCGCTATTAAAACTAAATATGTGTTAAATAGAAAATCATTACTTTTTGACATAAACTGAGAATAAATAGCCACAAACCATACTAAGATTTTTGGGTTAAGTATAGCAATACTCAATCCTTGAAAAAATGAAGTTGCTCTGCCCGATAATTCTTTATTTTCAAAGTTAACTTTTTCTTTATTAGTAATTGCTTTTAAACCTAAGTATATGAGAAACATAATTGATATTATTTTCATACCATTAAAAATTAAAATATTTGTATTAATGATTAGGCCAATTCCAATCACTGCAAAAATTGCGTATATTGTTATTCCTAATCCATGACCGATTGATGTCAAAACACCGTGATATCTATTTTTAAATACAGCATTGTTTATAACCACTGCCATACTTGGACCTGGAGACATGGCACCAAATAAACATACAAAAAAAACTTGTATAAATACAATCAGAGACATTATTGAAATTTAAAGCTTGCTTTTATTTCTTCTTTTTCTAAATCTGATGTGAGAATAACTTTTTGAAGTCTTTGGTCGGCATTAGTATATAAAATTTTTTTACAAAATCTCCATATTGGTATGTCTTTGGTACTATTGCCAAGATATTGGAAATCATAAATATTTAAATTATTTTTGATAAAATTTACTTTATTTATTCCAACCATGTTAAAATTATCTTTTGTGCCAAAAGACTCAAAAAAAATTTTTAAATGATCGTGTATTTGATTAACTAGGTGCTGATGGCTTCCAGATATCAAATAAACAACTCTATGCCTATTTTTTACAAATTTAATATACTCTAATGCGGTTATATTAAATTTAAGTTCATTAAAAGGCACATGAAAATTAGCAGAAATTTTTTCTTTTAAAAATGCCTTGCCTTTAAATGGCAACAACACGAGATAAAAAATGCACTTAAATGGATATTTTTTAAAATAATTAATAAATGCTAAATTAGACAAGTCTTCTTCTATAAGCGTACCATCCAAATCAACAAATAATATTTTGTTATCATCCATATTTCTTAAAAAAAGACACTTTAATGGTTATATATTCTTTATCCACTTTTTCTTTAATTAAACCAATACAGTCTGCTTTAATTTTTATTCCCTTTTGAAATATCTCTTCATAAAGAAGATGTTTAATATTTTGTATTTCTTTCTCTTTAAATCTTTTTCTTCCTCTCTTTTCTTCAGGAAATTCCTTAAAAAAAGTCTCTAAAATCTCAATAGAATACTTTTTCTTAAATTCTACACTTTGATACCTTTTCATTAAAATATAATTTTTTTTAGGAGGTTTATTTTTGAAAATATCAATCAATGTTTAAAGTGACGATCGCTTATTTCAAAAAAATTAATTTTATTTTCTTTAACGAAATTTATAATATGGGGATCATTTTTAGACCCCACGGGAGCATAAACATCAATATTTAGTTTTTCATTTTTAATTAACTTTAGAGAGTCTATGAATGGAAAAAAGGCATCTGAAAATAAAAATAATCTAGTCTTTTTCTTTTTCTTCTGTCTAATTTTGAATTTGTATAAACAATTTTCAAGTGAGTCCACTCTTGAAGTCTGTCCTCCAGATTGAGAGATCAAACTTGATTGATCAAAAAGTGCAATTGCATTTGATTTTATATTTTTCAAAACATTTATAAAAAACTCAAATTTTTCAATATTTAATTTATTTACACCAAATATTTTTTTTACTTTGGATTTCTTATTATTAGCATCCTGAATAAGAGTGCCTGCAAAAATGGATCTTTGTTCTATTCTCGTTTTAAATTTCTTAACTTTCAAGACTCTTAAGTTTTTTTTCTTTTTTAAAATATTTAGAGCTTCAATATCATAATCAGGAGCTGCAATTACTTCATAATAATTGCCAATTAATTTTTTAGCTGTTAGGGTAGAAACTCTCTTATTGAAAGCTACAATTCCACCAAAGGCACTAATTGGGTCACCATCAAGTGCATTTTCGTAACTTTTCGCTTGACTATTTCCTATTGATGCACCGCATGGAGTATTGTGTTTGACTATAGTGCAAATGTGTTTCTTTGAATTCGTCGAATATGATATTGAAACTGCAGCATCTAAATCCAACAAATTGTTGTAACTCAGTTTTTTCTCACCGCATAATTGTTTAAATATATTCTTGCGAATTAATGCATTTGCCTTCTGTTGTGGATTCTCACCATATCTTAGTGGATATATTTCATTTTCATTTCCTTGAAACCAATTTGTTATCGCAATGTCATATTTAGTGATTTGCTCCATAGCTTTAATCGCATATTTTTTTTTAGCAGAGTCCGTCTTAGGAGAGTTTTTTATAAAATTTGAGTAATCCAAAGGATCAATAATTACTGTAGTTTTTAGGTAATTTTTTACTGCTGCCCTTATAAGGCTATGGCCACCAATGTCTATCATCTCAATTATTTCATCTTTTTTTGTTGAGTTTTTGATTGTTTCCTCAAAAGGGTAGAGATTTACTATGATTAAATCGAAATTGATAATCTTCTCTTTATTAAGCTCGGATTGGTGATTTTTAGAGTTAGTAGCTAGAATTCCTCCAAAAATTTTTGGATGAAGAGTTTTTACTCTTCCTCCTAATATTTCTTTTTGCTTAGTATATTTTGTTATTTCAATATGTGGTACATGAATTTTTTTTAAATATTGTGATGAACCACCAGTTGAATAAATTGTATATTTTTTTTTTATTAAATAATGAGCAATTTGGTCAAGTTTATTTTTATCAAATACCGATATAAGAGCATTTTTATATTTTTTCATTTATTAAAAAAGTCATCTAATTTATCAGTTGCTATAATTAAATCTTCTTGTTTAAATAAAAATGAACCTGCGACTAGTACATTTGCTCCAGCTTGTATACAAAGCTTTCCAGTTTCATAATTTATCCCACCATCAATTTCAATATTAATATTCAAATTATTTTCTTTAACATAGTTTGATAAGTTCTGAATTTTTTCAATTTGATTATTCAAAAATGATTGCCCTCCAAAGCCAGGCTCTACAGTCATAATAATAATTTGATCAATATGATGTAAATATTTCTTAACTTCTTCCCACGGTGTTTTTGGCTTTATAGCAATACCTACTTTTCTTTTCTTTTCTTTTATCTTATTAATAAGTTCATTTATGTTTTCATCAATTTCACAATGAAAAGTTATTATATCTGATCCTGCATCAATATAATCATCTAAAAAATTGCCAACTCTATTAACCATTAAGTGTACATCAAAAATTTTTTTTGATTTAAATCGTAAATCTGAAATGAATTTTGGTCCAAATGTTAAATTTGGAACAAAATCACCATCCATCACATCAAAATGAATATACTCCGCTTTTGATTGATCAAGTTCAGATATAGTTTTTTCCATATTCGAAAATGATCCACCTAAAATTGATGGAGATATAATTGTTTTCATCTTATTTTTTCTATTACAGAAACAAAAAATATATCGGATCCTCCGATCTCTTTAAAGCTCAATGGGTTAATAAAATATCCATTTTGTCTCTTTATCATTTTATTTGAATTTATGTTGTGCAATCTAATATTTTTATGTTTTTGCATAATTTTATCAATGACTTCGATTGTCTCAAAGGGGTGAAATGAGCAAACAATATAAACTATAAAGCCATTTTTATTGAGTATTTTTAATGATTTTTCAATCATTTGTATCTGAGTCTTTTGTTGTTTCCTCATGTCAGGTTTATCAATTTTGACAGTAACATCAGGGTTTCTTCTAAAGGTTCCTAGAGCACTACAAGGAGCATCCAATAAAATTGAGTCATATCTACTAGTAAATCTTTTTTTTAAAAAATCTATTTGCTGTATATTTATTTTTAAATTTAAGCGATTTATATTTTCTTTAAATTTATTAATTTGTTTTTGAGACTTATCAATGGCATAAACATTAAACCCTAATGAATTTAATAATATACTTTTACCACCAGGTGCAGCACACACATCAATTAAATTTTTATTTTTAAAAAATTTATGTACAGTGTTAATAACTTCAAAATTGCCAACATCTTGGACAAAACATCCTTTAATAATCTTTTTTTCCAACCTAAATACTCTTTTGCCATAAAGAGCATCTTCTTTATCAATTAAACTAATTTGATAATTTTCAGGCTTAGTAAATAAAGTAGAGTAAACATAATCTCTTATTGAATTGCTGGAAAATATTTTATCAAGAATTTTTTTAAAATCAGGGTAAATGAATTTGTCATATTTTATCTTATATTTGTCACGCAAAATATTTCTAAGAACAGCATTCACTAACTTTTCCTTTTTCAAAAACTTTCCCTCTTTTACTGAGTCGTTAACTATTGCAAAAGCAGGTTTATTTGAGAAAAATAATAGTGTGAGGCTAATTTTTAAAAGAGTTAAAATATTTTTTGATGTTTTATTATGAATATAATTTAAAAGTATTCTATTATGATTTTCGTAATTTCTATAATACTCTTGTACAACTAAAAATAAAAAACTTCTTTTCAGTTTTGGATAGTGGTTAATTACATGATCAATACTACTTCCTTGTTCAATCTTTTTGATTGAATTAAACAAGTTCGAGATATCAGTTGTGTTAGATATTTTTAGATCCGTCTATAAGTGATTTAACAACATTTGGGTCCGCTAATGTTGATGTATCGCCTAGTTGATCTTCTTCTTTAGAGGCTATTTTTCGCAAGATCCTTCTCATTATTTTGCCTGATCTTGTTTTTGGAAGCCCAGGAGAAAATTGTAATTTATCAGGTGTTGCTATCGGACCTATTTTTTTTCTTATCCATTGCACGAGTTCTTTTTTTAAATCTTCACTTACCTCAACTCCTGTATTTGTTGTAACATAAGCATAAATACCTTGACCTTTGATGTCATGTGCATAACCAACTACAGCAGCCTCAGAAACCAATTCATGTTCAACAAATGCACTTTCGATTTCAGCTGTTCCAAGCAGGTGGCCAGATACATTGATGCAATCATCTACCCTCCCCGTAATCCAATAAAAGCCATCCTTATCTCTACGACACCCATCTCCGGTAAAATATTTTCCTTTGAATTGACTAAAATAAGTATCAATAAATCGCTGATGGTCACCATAAACTGTTCTCATTTGACCAGGCCAACTGTCTAACATACACAGCTTACCTTCACATTCACCCTCTAAAATATTCCCATCATCATCAACTATTGCGGCTTCAATTCCAAAATAAGGCAGTGTTGCACTTCCAGGTTTAAGTTTGGATACGCCAGGTATCGGTGAAATTAGATGACCACCTGTTTCAGTTTGCCACCATGTATCTATTACAGGGCATTTATCTTTACCAACAATTGATGAATACCAATTCCAAGCTTCAGGATTGATTGGCTCGCCAACTGTACCTAAAATTCTTAAAGAGCTTAAATCACATTTTTCAATATATGAATTACCCTCTTTCATTAAAGATCTCAGCACAGTTGGAGCGGTATAAAAAATATTTACTTTATATTTATCACAAACTTCCCAGAAACGAGAAAAATCAGGATAGTTAGGAACTCCCTCAAATAGAAGTGTTTTTCCACCGTTTGCGAGTGGACCATAGACAGAATAAGAATGTCCTGTAATCCATCCTGCATCAGCAGTGCACCAGTAGACATCTCCAGGATGGTAGTCAAAGGAGTACTTATGGGTAAATGAAGCATAAACTAAATATCCTCCTGTAGTATGAAGAACACCTTTTGGCTTACCTGTAGAACCAGATGTATATAAAATAAATAGAGGGTCTTCTGCATTCATTGATACACATTCACATTGATCGTCTACTTCTTTAATTAATTCATCATAATAAAAATTATTATCTTTATGTAATTCCTCTTGAGTGTTTGTATACCGAATAACAAGAGTCTTTATGGAACTATCACAACTTTCTAAAGCTGTATTAATATATTTTTTTAGTGGAATTATTTTTCCACCTCGAACACCTTCGTCAGCTGTAATAACAAATTGTGATTTGCAATCTTTAATTCGTCCTGCTATCGACTCTGGGGCGAAGCCCCCAAATATTACTGAATGAATTGCACCTATTCTTGCACAAGCCAACATAGCAAATGCAACTTCAGGAATCATAGTTAAATAAATTGTTACAACATCACCTTTTTGTACACCTAATTTTTTTAAAACATTTGCAAATTTGCTTACTTCTGATTTAAGTTCTTTATAGGTGTAGGTTTTATTTTTACTAGTATCATCTCCCTCCCAAATAACTGCTATTTCATTTGGTTGTGTTTCCACATGTCTATCAACACAGTTATAACAAACGTTCAATTCACCATCTTCAAACCATTTGATAGATACGTCACCGTCGTAGTTGGTGTTTTTAACTTTAGTGAAATCTTTAGACCACGTTAGTTGAGATTTTGCCACTTTGGACCAGAATTGCTCTTTATTATTAAAAGACTCTGCATACATCTCTTCATATTGTTCTTTTGATAATAGTGGATTAGATAATTTAAATTCTTTCATTTTTTTCACTCATTTTAATTAATTTCTTCCATTGCTTCAATGTTACAGGCATCACACTTAGTCTGGCTTGTTTTACAAGCGGAAAATCTTGGAAAAATGGGTCTGCTTTTATTTCTGATAAGTAAACCTCATTTAGATCTTTTACATAGGTTACGTCAACCATTCCAAATATTCCTTTTTTATCTGTGTGATCTGGATAATATTCCTTTGTAACTCTGACTATTCCCTTAATGGCTTTTTCTGTTACTGAGTGATAAAACAGACACTCATCTCCTTTTCTCATATTTTTCATATTATTTGCTGCCTGATAATTTCTAACACCATCCCAATGTTCAGTTTTTTTCTTTTTTTGTTGATCCCATGACCAAGAACTAGGCTCTGATTTTAGAAGCCAATAATTTTTAGAATTGTTCATGTATTAATATATTGGGCGTTGGTCTGACATTGTAATTATTTAATACAATTTTTCTAGCCTTCATAATCTCAATTGCATTCCAACCAATCATCGCAGCGTTGTCGGTACATAAAGATAAAGGTACTTGATGAAAATTAAGTTTCTTTGTTGAAATAAGTTTTTGAAGTTCAGTATTTAAATATTTATTTGCCGCCACCCCACCACAAATAGAAAAATCATTAATTTTAATATTTTCTTTTTGTAAGAGTTTAATGCTATTTAATATTTTAATTTCTAACACTTTAGATACGGTATGTTGAAATGAAGCCGAAAAGTCTCTCAGAAATGATTTTGTTTTTTTATTATTTCTGATTGTATTTAGCGCTGCTGTCTTTAATCCTGAAAAAGAAAAGTCACAATTATTTTTCTTTGTTAAAGGCATTGGGAGTTTAAACTTCTCAATATTGCCACCTAATGCTAATTGTTCTATTTCTGGCCCACCAGGGTATCCCAACCCCAACCCTTTAGCTACTTTATCAAAACACTCACCCGCTGAGTCATCAATTGTTGATCCAAGAGTGATAAAACTTTTTGAATTTTTAATCAATACTAATGCAGTATTTCCTCCAGAGACTAGTAGACATAAATAAGGAAACTTAATTTCAGATACAAGTCGAGGCGATAATAAATGTGCTTGCAAATGATTAATCGGAACAAGTTTGACGTTTTTAGATATTGACAAACCTTTTGCAAAAGATGACCCCACAATTAATCCACCAATAAGCCCAGGTCCAAATGTTGCAGCTATTGCTGAAATTTTGGAAAAATTAATTTTTTTAATTGATTTACCTAATATATCTAGAATTTCTAAATGCTGTCGAGCTGCCATTTCGGGTATGACACCCCCAAGATCTTTATGAAATTTCCTATGATTAATTGTTTCAAGAAACTCAACAGTTTTATCATCATTTACAATTGCTATAGATGTATCATCACAAGAACTTTCTATTGCCAAAACTTTCATTATTATAAAAAAATATAGATTCTTATTGAATGTCTGAAAATCAAAAAAATGACAGTAAAAAAAGTTTTCTACAACGAAATCTTTTCCTAATAGTTATATTTCTAATCCTCATAACTGTAACAGGAGGCTACTTGTATCGAAATAACCTCTTAATATTTGATGAGGCTCAAATCAGTAAATTAAATCAAGAAACTCAATCACTAAATGTTCAAAAAGAGACAATTTCTGTTAATGACTTAAACAACAAAGAACTCGAAGATAAAGTAGATCGTCTTGAGTCTCTTATACTAGAGTTATCAAAAAATGTTCAAGAAATACCCCAAACTACTGTTGTTGAGCCAAAGCCACAACAAATTACATTATCTAATGATGAAGCATATGAATTAATTTTGTCCATAAATCAGATTATAGTTAATATTGATCAACAACAAATTCGAAATAAAAATATTCAAAAACTTCAAAATCAATATTTATTTTTTAATGAAGAAAAATTTAAAGAATTACTCACTATTCCAGACTATACATATTCATTACAGCAATTACAAATTAATGAAAATACATATGTACAAAATGAGTTTATGAAAAAAAATAATTTTCAATGGGTTAAAAGAATTATTGAAAATATATTTGAAATTCAGATAACAAAAAATTCATTAGAACCCTTACCATCATTTATTAATGCAATGTATAATCGACAATATACAAAGGCGATAATTGAATATGAGAAATTAAATACTAACCAAAAAATATTTTTTAAATCTTCTTATGAACTAGCCCAAATCTACAACGATAATCAAATTTTTCTGGAGAATATGATTTAATGATAAGACTTCTAGTAATTTTAATAATTTTTATAAGTGGCTATGGTGTTCTTTTTTATCTGTTTAACAATGCTGGCAATCTTTCACTCGTTTTAGGAATTTGGCAACTGAGCATTCCCATTGTCCAATTCCTTTTTGTCTTAATAACATTTCTTATTCTTTTAATTTTGTTTTCCTATGCATTTACAAAGCTTTTTATTTATCCACGAGCTGCATATATGCGCTACAAATCCTCAAATGAGCAAAAAGGTCTTGAACATTTAAGAGAGACATTAGTTGCGATAACTGAAGGTAATACAGATAAAGCTACACAAAGTCAGAAAAAATTTAAAAAATACCTAGGTAAGGATCCTTTAAACAAAATATTACAAACACAAATTAAAAAAACAAAGGATCTAAAAATAGTCAACGTTGAGAAAGGCTCGGATTAATTTAAAAAAATTACTCCTGCTCCAAAACAAGTTAGAGTAGCGCCTATTACTGCTAGATGTCCTGCATAATTTTTAGTAACAACCCATAATATTGGTATTATCATAATTGGCATTGTGCTTGATAAAGTTGAAATAATTCCAGGATCTCCATTTTTAAGAGCAATTATTAACATAGTCATTCCAACGCCCATTCCCATAAAGCCAAGAAAAATACTATAAAAAGTTTTTTTAACATCTTTCATTCTTTCTAAAAGATTATTATTTTTCAGAAATCCTAAGCTAAAAAACATCAATATCGCTGCTATTAAAACCCTTACATAAGACACAATGATTGGGTCTGTTACCTCAAGCGCAGGTTTCATAAGAATGATTCCAATAGCCTGACACAGTGCTAGACCAACACCAGCAATCAGTCCGATATATTTGTTTCCTTGAATATTCTCTAAGTCATCATCAGGAATTGTTCGATTAAATTGTATTGCAACTATGATTCCAAAAAAAATTAAAAAGCATCCAAATAGCTCGACCATAGATGGAAGTGTTTGTAAAAATATTTCTGCTAAAATGATAGTAAATGGTATTTGCAAAGAAAATAATAAAGCTTGCCTCCTAGGCCCAAGCCTTTTGAGGCACACAAATAAAAATGTGTCTCCTATTATTATGCCAATTACTGAAGATAAAAATATTGCTATGAATATTGATTTATTAAAATAAATTGGATCCCAATTTACTAAAATGTAGGGTAAGAAGAGGACTACTATTCCTATTAATCTTAAAAGGTTATAATTATAACTTCCAAAATATCTGACAATTCTAGTTGCTGATAAAGCAACCATAGACCACGTAGCTGCAGCACCTATTGCTAAGATGTATCCAATCACGCGAGGATATTAATGACTAATTAAAAAATTGATACGTTAATTTAGTAAAAAAAAGGGGCCAATAATGACCCCTTAATAATTAAATTTGAAATTTATTTATCTTCTTTGACCAAATAATTGCATCAACATTATGAATAGGTTTATAAAGTCTAAGTATAATGTCAGTGCACCCATGATTGCAGCTTTTCCTGCAAAAGCAGTTCCAGCAACTTGATAATAAGTTGATTTAATTCTTTGAGTATCGTAAGCAGTTAAACCCACAAAAACTAAAACACCCACACAAGAAATTACAAATTGCATCGCTGAACTTTGTAAAAATATATTTACAATACTAGCGATAATAATTCCAATCAACCCCATCATTAGAAATGAACCAAACTTAGTTAAATCTCTTTTAGTTGCATATCCATAGATGCTCATCGCAGCGAACGTACAGCTTGTAATTAAAAATACTCTAACAATGCTTACGCCAGTGAAAACTATGAATATATAAGACAGTGAAATTCCCATCACAGCAGCGAAAGCCCAAAATGTCATTTGAGCTGCAGAGGTGGACATTTTTTGTAATCTTGCACCTAAAAAGAAAATAAACCCAAGTGGAGCGAGCATTACAACCCATTGAAGTGCTGTACCATAAATAGCCCCCATTAAAGTAGGAGACTGAGAAAATCCCCATGCCACAAGACCACTTATTGCTAAACCAGATGTCATGTAGTTATAGACTTTCATCATATAATCTCTTAAGCCCTGATCTATAACAGTAGATTGTGACTGCGAATATGTATTTTGTTTTAATTCGACCATTATTTCTCCTTAATTATTTTTAATATGGCTATTATCTTGATATTTTTCAAGTAAAACCGTATGAATCTTTTATGAAATTCAAACCCTTAGGAAATACTGATCTACAAGTAAGCCTTATTTGCCTTGGTACGATGACTTGGGGCGAGCAAAATACAGAAAATGAGGCGTTTGAGCAAATGGATTATTCTATGGAAAAAGGGGTCAATTTCTTTGATACCGCGGAATATTATTCAGTTAAGGGGAAAGAAAAAACATATGGTGCCACTGAAAAAATAATTGGAAATTGGTTTAAACAAAAAAATAACAGAGAGAAAGTAATATTAGCATCAAAAGTCGCAGGCCCTGATGTAAGATGGATTAGAGGAGGTGGTCTACAATTTAATGAGAAACATTTCACCGAAGCACTAGAAGGTAGTCTTCAAAGATTACAAACAGATTACATTGATCTTTATCAACTACATTGGCCAGAGAGAAAAACAAATTTTTTTGGAAGGTTGGGATATAAAAATTATATAGAAGAAAAAGAATGGACTCCATTTGAAGAAATCTTAGAGACAGCAAAAAAATTTATCGATCAAGGTAAGATTAGATATCTTGGCTTATCTAATGAAACTCCTTATGGCTTGTCTAATTACATTAATTTGTCTAAATATAAAAATTTACCAAGAGTTATGTCTGTCCAAAATCCATATAGTTTACTAAACAGAACTTATGAAGTTGGTATGTCTGAAATATCCATTAGAGATCAGGTAGGTTTGTTAGCTTACTCACCTTTAGCTTGCGGTGTGTTAACTGGAAAATATAGAAATTCAAAAAAACCCGATGGTGCACGTTTAACAATTTGGGAGGATTGGACTAGGTACACCAATGATAGATCAATTGTTGCTACAGAGCAATATTGTAAAATTGCAGAGGATAACGGGCTTACCCCTACTGAATTGTCACTTGCATTTGTTAACCAACAAGAGTTTGTCACAAGTAATATTATTGGTGCAACAAAAATGGATCAGTTGAAAGAAAATATAAATTCAGTAGATATAGAATTATCAAAAGAAATTATTGATGAAATTAATGATGTACATGAAAACAATCCATCACCAGCACCTTAAGCTATGACTGATTGGCCAAAAGATAATAAGGGTAGATTGACAAAAACTTTTGAATTTAAAAATTACAGAAAAAGCTTTGCCTTTACCAGCCAAGTGGCGATGTTATCTGAGAAAAAAAATCATCATCCTCAAATTATTTTAGATTACGGTACTGTTACCATTTCTCTTATTTCTCATGATGTTCAGAAAGTTACCCAAAGAGACCTAGATTTAGCAGAGCAAATCGATAAACTTTATCAAGAATGATTTACCTTATAGGTATTCCTGGTTTAATTCCCTTTTATCTTTGCTTTTACAACATCGACTTAATATTTCTTAATTTTAATAAAGATATGTTCGTTTATTACTCTGCAGTCATAATGTCATTTTTAGGTGCAGTGTATTGGGGTGTTTATCTTCAATCAAAAAATAATATAGCTATTTTGTTTAGTGTTTGCCCAGCTGTTTATGCATTTTTAGTTTTATCATTTAACTTAAATTTTGATGAAACTATTGGGCTTTTTATAGCAGGTTATTTCATAGTTTTATGCTTTGATTTCTTTTTTTATTTCAAAGAAAAAATAATTAAAACTGATTATTTTATTTTAAGGTTAATACTAACAGCAGGTATTGCTCCCGCGCATATTCTATATATTTTATAATTAAAATTAGTTAGCGATTAAATTTAGTAGCTTACCAAATTTACCGGAGAATTTAATTTTACCGTGAGTGTAAGCTAGTCCAATACAGCCAGTTTGAGCATGACCAACGGGGGTATGATTGTGGTCGTCACTTCTTACTTGAACAGACCCTTGCTTATAATTTCCATACTCATCACTATAAGAACCGTGTAAAACTAAAAAACTTTCATTGCCTTCGTGCGTGTGCTGAGGGATCTTTGCACCAGGCATTACATGGATGAGCTCTAGTTTTTCATTATTGTCCTTAGGAAGTATAGAAGCAACTTTTACATCTTTAAAAGATTTCCACTTAATATTTTTATTTTTTAAATGGGATCTTAAAGTAATTGGTAACTGACTTAGCAAAGGATCATGATTGTCTTCAATTTGAGGTGATGATGTTTCATTTTTTGTTTGATCTAAAACTTTATTCCATAATTCATTAGAGAGTGGAAATGCATCAATCCTATCTAAAAAATAACCACCCACCTCATTCATTGCTGAGTTTAGAGACCTATTCTCAGGATCAACTTCAGCCAAGCACTGTTGGAATAAAAGACTTGCTGGTGAGTTTACGGGTGTGCTAAGGATTTCGAATGTCATTTTTTGTTAATTAACCATACTACTGCCATCATTATTTAGATTAACCATACTTCCGTCTTGTTCCAATTTGCCGCGGATCTTCTCTAATGCTAGACGAATTCTTGATTTTACAGTGCCTAATGGGATTTTGGTAATCTCAGCGATTTCACCATGTGATTTTTCCTCGAAGAAATTCATTTTTAGCAGATCTAGTTGATCTTTTGGAAGATCATCTAAATATTGTGCTACCATTTCAAATTTTTGATCATGTTCGATATTCTCATCTGCTTTGGATTCAACGGGAGGCAAAATTGCAGTCTCAATGTCCTCCAAAACCGCTTTTCTAGTTTTTCTTAAAATGTCAATTTTCTTATTCCGAGCAATAGTATAAATCCAGGTACTTGGTGAAGCCACAGATGGGTCATAATAATCAGCTTTGGTCCAGATAATTGTCATGGTTTCTTGAATTATTTCCTCTGCGACAGCATCATCTGCACCTGACTTCATTAAAAAAGACTTCAGCCTTGGACCAAAATAATCAAAAATTTTTTTAAAACTCCCAATATCCTGCCTTTCAGCAATATTCTGTAATGCCTCCACAAAGGGATTTTTAACTTTAACCATTAATCTCTCCATATACATCTTTCCATTTATTATTTTAAAAATCAATCTTAATTGGTATATTCTCTGACATCAAATCAGCATGTTTAAACAAAAATTATCATATCTAGTTTTGTTCTTATGTTTTCTAATGAGTAATTTGTTTGCTAGTCACTCTATTGATTTCGAGCACGGCAAGTGGTCCTTTAAAAAAATAAACAACAATACATGTTCAATTTTTCAAGTACCGACTTCAGAAAAAGGTGATTACACAAACAGAGGAGCAGTAATTTTTTATGTATTCAAAGAAGGAGCAGCTGAATACG